>JBCDBQ010000926.1:0-1513 GCA_039183375.1 Pseudomonadota bacterium | reverse complement strand
TACGGCAAGGCAAATTGCGAATCAGTCTCACTCACGCGCCGCCAATTCCGTTGAGGCGTGCAGAATTCCTGAAGAACGCTTCCAGATAGCGCCCGAAAGAACGCCAGCACTCGATCCGGTACGTGGATTCGCCCGGCAGCCTCGCGATAATCACCTCTGCCTTCGCAAATACGGTGCGAGTCGCCATACCTTCGGGGAATGCGGACGCGTGGAAATCCAGAGCGCAGCCTGTATTCAATACGTCGGTTGTGCACGGCCCACTGAGAACGAGTGCGATATTGCGGTGGGAAATGTCGACCAGCGAATGATGAGTATCACCGATTGCTTGCTGCACGTCGTGGAAGAGTTCCGCTGGGTCCTGCTCATCGGCAACCAGAAGCCACTCATCAGGACCGAGCCGCATCGACATCTTGTCGGTGCCCGCAAGCCTGTTGATTGGCTGCTGAAGATCAAATCCAGCTACTGGCGATTTCCCGCCAACAAGTTCTGGATTGATCCGTAACGAGAACCGCGCGGCGGGCTTTGCTTTGGCGATATCGAACTCGGACTCTGATCGTGTAGCGGCTTCCGCCGACGCTTCCAAAACACTCGTGCGATGTAGTTGTGTGGCGCTCATTTCCGGCATCTCAGCACTCAATTCAGGAACTTCGGTTCTGCGACCCGGACTTCCGCGAAGCCTTCTGGTGTCGTTGCGTAAATTGTTTTGCCCAACAGGTTGCGTCCGTCCTTCAGCAGGGCCATTGCGATCGAACGACTGCAGTTGGAGCTGTAATAGCTGGACGTCACATGCCCTCGCATGTCCATTGGAATGCTTTGTTCTTTGTCCAAGACCAGCTGTGCGCCGTCGTGCAAAACAATCTCCGGATCCAGGGTCACCAGCCCGACGAGCTGTTTGCGATCCGAGGCGACAATGTCCGGGCGTTGCAGAGAGCGCTTGCCAACGAAATCAGGCTTCGTTTTTGAGACCAGGCCGCTCATGCCGAGATCGTCGGGCGTTACCGTGCCGTCGGTTTCCTGCCCGACGATAATGAACCCTTTCTCGGCGCGCAGCACGTGCATGGCTTCGGTGCCATAGGGCGTCACGCCATGCTCTTTGCCACTCTCAATCAGCTTGGCCCAGAGGTCGGCACCATAATCTGCCGGCACATTGATTTCGTAGCCTGGCTCTCCTGTGAACGAGACGCGGAACAGGCGACTTCGCACGCCGCCGACGTGCCCTTCGCGCACGGACATATGCGGGAAGGCCTCGTCTGAGAGATCAATATCATCGACCAGTGGCGCGACTGTCTCCTTTGCTTTTGGACCTTGAACGGCAATCACCGCCCACTGCTCAGTAGTCGACGTCAGATAAACATCCAGTTCGGTGAATTCGGTCTGGAGGTAGTCTTCCATGTGCGCCATCACCCGCGGCGCACCACCGGTTGTGGTCGTCACGTGGAAGCGGTCTTCGGCAATTCGCGCGACGACGCCATCATCGAAGATAAAGCCGTCTTCCTTCAACATCAGACCATAG
>JBCDBQ010000925.1:0-1530 GCA_039183375.1 Pseudomonadota bacterium | reverse complement strand
CAGATTGTTTGCAGTTTATTGATTGTCTTTGCCTTCTATATCCTCGGCAAGCCTGTTGCTCAGGTGATGTTGGCCGAGCCATACCGCGACGGCGCGCCTGAACTCATGGTCTGGATCTCAGCTGCGTACGGTATCCGGGCAGTTGCACTCGTCTTGGAGAATTGCGCCTACGCAATTGAGCAGCCGCGGCGCATCGCAGTTGCAAAGGGAGTTCCGGTGATTGTCGGAGTTTGTGTGGCTCTGCTGCTGGTTCCACGTTCCGGTGCAATAGGCGCAGCCCTAGCAAACTGTGCTGCACAACTGGTTTATGTCGCCGCTTGCGCAGTGGTTCTCCGGCTGCCTTCTAAGCCCGCTCTCCAGCCGACATGACGAACGCATGTGCAACTTGAACCCACATTTGCGTGGCTGGTCAAGAGAGGCAGCCCGTTGAAGCTGTTGTACTGCGGTCAGCTTTGGGAAGGCAGCACTGCGTTACAGCGTGCGCGTGCGTTTTCCCGCCAAGCGGGCACGGAAGTGCTATATCTTGATGTGACCTCTGGGGTGAGAGATCCCAGTCCGTCACTCATGGAACGTGTGAGATGGAAGGCTGGTTGGCCTGCTGATGTTTTGAGTGAGAATGAGCGCTTGATCGAAATGGTCCGTCGTGAACGGCCTGATGTCGTCTTCGTCGACAACTCGAAAGTCATCTCGTTGTCAACGCTCCGCCTTCTAGTAAGCCAGGGCGTACTGCCGGTCTACTACAGCCCAGACGATATGGTCGCGCCACACAATCTGAAGTATCCATTCCGCAGAACGCTATCCAATTGGGCCATCATTTTCACCACGAAGCCAGTCAATGTCACAGAGCTCGAAGCACTTGGTGCGCCGGAGGTCGTGCTCGTCGGAAACTCTTTTGATGCGGACGTGCATCGATCATTGATTCCAGCTGAACGCGATCAGAGTTTTGAGGCCGTCGATGCAGTCTTCATTGGGGCATTTGAGAAAAGACGCTGCCGCCAAATCAATGCGTTGTCTGCAGCTGGCATCCGGGTTGCTGTTTATGCTGCCTCTTCCGGAATGGTCACCACGGCTTGGCGCCGGATGTTGCATCACGACGTTATTCTGAAGTCAGGTGTTTACGGACGTGACTATCGGGTCGGTCTCCACCACGGCAAGTTGGCACTCTGCTTTCTCAGGGAAATGAACCGTGATGTCATTACAACGCGCTCAATTGAGATCCCAGCTACGGGTCGCCCTATGGTGGCAGAGAAAACAGCGGCGCATGACGAGCACTTTGTCGATGGGAACGAATATGTTGGGTTTGCAAACTGTGGAGAGCTGATAGAGGTCGTGCAACAACTGCTCAATGATACCAACAGGCGCCTGCAAATTGCCGAAGTCGGGCGGCGACGGTGTCTCTCATCGGGCTATTCAACCGATCATCGCGCGCGAGAATTGCTTTGGCGAATAGAGCATGAACTGCGGGCTTTTGCAGCGCCAGCAATAAACGCTGCTCGTTCCTTTGCATCAGGAGACGACTGAACGATCAGT
>JBCDBQ010000924.1:0-1537 GCA_039183375.1 Pseudomonadota bacterium | reverse complement strand
ATCGCGTTCACAACGGATATATCCGCACCGAGGCGGATGAGGTGCAATATAACCTGCACATCATGCTGCGGTTCGACCTGGAACGCGCCCTGATGGCCGGAGACCTGCGCGTACGCGATCTTGAGGCCGCGTGGAACGATCGCTTTGCCGCCGATTTCGGATATACTGTGGACAAGCCGTCCAACGGGTGTTTGCAGGACGTACATTGGTCGCTGGGCCTGTTTGGATATTTCCCGACCTACTCGCTGGGCAATGTCTATGCCGGGTGCCTCTATCAGGCTCTGCGCAATGCCGTGCCGGGGCTGGACGCACAATTAGCCGAAGGCGACACCTCGGGTGCAACGGGCTGGCTGCGCCAGAACGTGCAGCACTACGGAGGGCTCTACGCCCCGCGCGAGACCATCCAGCGCGCCAGCGGAATAGAAACGGGACCGGAACCGCTTCTGGAATACTTGGAGCAGAAGTTTGGAGCTTTGTATGGTTTGTGAGAATTGGCCGAAAGAGGCCGTACGGATGAATTCATGCAATTGAGTGCACAAATCGCGGGAGGAGACGACGACCTAATCCAATCCCGAATTGCGGCAACAGTTCAACGTTCATATCCGGGTCGACTCGAATTGTGTGAGGACCGTTTCAATGGCGAGTGCAGATTACACTTCTGTCCTAAATTCTTGCCCCTACATCTTTCTTGTCAGTTATGAGGAGGCACCAGACGTCTTGGACCTGCGATTGGTCGTTCACGAGGCACGCGCTGAAAGTAAGCCTACTCAGATTGAAACAGGCCATGCTGAAATTGATCAAATTTTGGGGCAGGGGCATGCGGTCACCAGTGACCCTTCGTACAGGGAGTTGACGATAACATTTGAGAATTACATCGGCTTTTCCATCAGAAATGAAAGCTATGTAAATCCTGAACCCAAAGAGGATTACTCGAAGAAACTGCGTTCCTACACTTCGTCGGCTTTTCTCAACTTCATCAGAGATTCTACATTCGCTCAGGAATATTTGGATGAGCCGATGCTGCACTTTGCTGTCGTCTGTTCAGATCATGTTATCGATGTAGCCTGCGCTTCGCCACCGACCATTGAAGTGACGACAATTGCCGAAAGCTCACGATCCACAAATATTGCGTGAGTCGTGGGCATTGTCTGCCATGCTGACCCCGGGAAAGATCACCGAGGCGTGTGAGCCTCGGTTTTTTACTTACTCTTCCACCTCATCCTCGCCCTGATCGGCGATCCAGGCGACGCTGACGACTTCTTCGCCTTTGCCCGTGTTGAATACCTTGACACCGCCCGCGCTGCGCGAGCGGAAGGAAATGCCATCGACCGGAACCCGGATGGACTGGCCCTTGGAGGTTGCCAGCATGATTTGGTCGTCGATTTCAACCGGGAAAGAGGCGACGAGTTCGCCGCCGCGCATGGCCTTGTCCATCGCGGCAACACCCATGCCGCCGCGTCCACGCACCGGATAATCGTGGCTTGAGCTTAGCTTGCCGGCGCCGCCTGAGGTGATGGTCAGGATCAGGTTCTCGGCT
>JBCDBQ010000923.1:0-1545 GCA_039183375.1 Pseudomonadota bacterium | reverse complement strand
TCCATATCCACAAAACTGATGCAGGAAATGGCGGGTGCCACTGTGATTGGACCGATCCTGGCGGGCATCGATAAGTCAATCCAGATCGCCTCCAACGGCTCAACGGCCAGCGATATTCTGAACATGGCGGTGCTGGCGGCCTGCAAAGTGGGCTGAGGCATGATTTTCAATCTCGGCTCGATAAACGCAGATTACTTTTATGATCTGCCGCACCTGCCCGGGCCGGGTGAGACATTGGCCGCGACCCGCATGGCGTCTGGCCTTGGTGGCAAAGGTGCCAATCAATCGGTGGCGGCGGCTCTCGCGGGTGGCCATGTGCGCCATATCGGGTGCGTTGGCCCTGATGGGTCGTGGGCCGTAGACCGGCTCCGTGATTTTGGTGTCGATGTCCAACATGTCAGAGTGAGCGATACCCCGACCGCGCATGCCATCGTTATGGTTGATGAGGCGGGTGAGAATCAGATCGTGATCTATCCGGGCGCAAACCAAGAGCAAGACGAGCGCGCTATCGCTGAAGCGCTTGAAGGTGCGGGGTCAGATGACTGGCTGATGCTGCAGAACGAAACCTCTCATCAGGGAGATGCGGCGAGACTGGCACGTGAGAAAGGCCTGAGCGTGGCCTATTCTGCCGCGCCCTTCGATGTGCAAGCGATAGAGTCTGTCCTGCCTTTCGTGACTTTGGTGATCATGAATGAGGTAGAGGCGCAGCAATACGCGGATGAAACGGGGCGCGTTATCAAGGATCTTCCGGTGTCTTATGTCCTCATAACCAAGGGTAAAGACGGGGCCACATGGCACGACTTGGATGCGGGGAAAGTTTTGGAAGTTTCGGCGTTTCAAGTGGATCCGGTCGATACAACCGGGGCTGGCGATACGTTTGCGGGCTATGCCGTCGCTGGCTTGGCGCAGGGCCTGCCCGTTGATGTTGCCCTGAAACAGGCCTCTGCGGCTGCGGCGCTCAGCACAACGAAAAAAGGGACGGCAGACGCCATCCCCACTCTTGCCGCTGTGAAAGCTTTGCTCGGATCTTAGGACACGAAGGGCGCTTTTGTGCCCCAAAGCTGACGAACGCGTTCATCCCGGCCACAGGCTGCGCGATAGGCCTTATAGGCTTTGGCTTTGGATTTCGGGCCAAAGCGGGTCAGGATAATGGCCGTCTGTTTGTAGTAGTCTTGATGGTAGGCGTCGGCGGGGAAGAACTCCCCGGCATCAAGAATTGGTGTCACAATTTGCTGACCCAATTCGCGTTGTGCCTCTGTCAGGGCGGCCTGCGCAGACGCACGTTCGGCAGAAATAGAGACGAAAATCGCAGAGCGGTAGCTGTCTCCGCGATCGCAAAACTGGCCGCCTGCATCTGTTGGATCGATGGAGCGGATAAAGAGCGCGAAAAGCTGTGCCGCTGAGATTTCACTTGGGTTGTAGAAGATCTGCACGGCCTCATAATGGCCAGTGCCGCCCTTGACGACGTCCTTGTAGCTTGGGCTATCCACCGAGCCTCCCGTGAAGCCGGATACCACTTCACTGACGCCCCTGACGCTTTCGAAG
>JBCDBQ010000922.1:0-1550 GCA_039183375.1 Pseudomonadota bacterium | reverse complement strand
TGAAAAGCCAGGTCACCCGTATACACAAGGGCTGCTGGCTTCGACGATCCACAGTGCATCGCGTGGCACACGGCTGGAAGCAATTGGTGGGTCACCACCAAATCTGTCGAGCGCTCCAACGCAATGTAGTTTTGCACCGCGATGCAGATTTGCGGAGACGGCTTGCCTAGCCGGAGTGCCCAATCTTATCCCAGTAGAGGGTGATACGGCGGTGCGCTGCATCCGCAGCGTCAGGCATGCGGCTTAATCCGAAGGAGATACAAGCGTTCAAGGCGCACGGACCAGCGCGACGATATCCCTAAACCTCTGGCTTACGTGTGAGGGCTCCGCGCGACGTTTCGTAAGCATGTCCAACTGCGAGCACGAGCGCATCATCAAGTGGGCGTGCGGCGAGCTGGGCACCAATCGGCAATCCATTTGATGCAAATCCAGCGCAAACGGTAAGTGCCGGCATGCCGGTCACGTTGAATGGCATGGTGAGATAAGGTTTTCGAAAGAACGGAAAGGCATGTGTGGAGTCTTCGAACGTCTCTGCCGGTCCATACTGATTTGCTGTGAGGATGACGTCGACCTTTGCATCATCCATCACTGTGAGCATCGCGTCTGAGAGCTGACGCCGCCATCTCAGTGCATCAATGTAGTCTGCGCCGCTGATGAATGCTCCGAGACGCACCCGGTCGCGGAATGATTGACCATAGTTTTCCGGCGTTGCCTTTATCGTTTGGCGATGTATCGCATAGGCTTCGCTGAGCAAGATGATACGCCCACACGCGTGATAGTCGCGAATGTCGGGGAGATCGATCTCGACGACCTCCAGGCCTTGGTCAGCGAGATTGGTAGCAACAGACTGAACAGCAGCAGTGGTATCTGCGTCTGCGCCGTCGCTATGATCGTACCAGGTCCTAGCTAAGCCTATGCGCTTGCTTGTGAGGTCAGTGAATTGTTCAACGGCAAAGTCAGGCGTATCAATATCGAGTGATGCCGGATCTTTGGGATCGTAGCCCGCAAGTGCGCTCATCATAAGCGCGCAGTCTTCAACGGTTCTTGCCATTGGCCCGGCGTGATCCTGCGTCCAGCTCAATGGATAAATGCCGCGTCGACTGAGAAGGCCGTATGAAGGCTTAAATCCTGCGATCCCGCAGACACCTGCTGGACCGCGAATGGAACCGCCCGTGTCTGATCCCATCGCACCGGCAACCAAGCCAGCGGCGACGGCAGCACCTGATCCACTCGAGGACCCGGCAGGCACATGATCGGTATTCCAGGGATTGCGTGCTGGTGGCCACGGCAAATCGAAAGATGGGCCACCGTTGGCAAATTCGTGGGTGGAGAGCTTGGCAACAGGAATAGCGCCGGCCTGCTTGAGGCGATCAACGGTGGCTGCATCTTCAGTTGGGACGTTGTCTGCCAGCAAATGTGAGTGGCACGTGGTCAAAACGCCAGCCGTGCAATAGATGTCCTTGAGGCCAATCGGTATTCCGTGCAGTGGGCCACGCCACTGGCCATCGGCGATCTCCGCGTCGGCATCATCCGCTGCCTTTCTCGCTTGG
>JBCDBQ010000921.1:0-1575 GCA_039183375.1 Pseudomonadota bacterium | reverse complement strand
GAAGGTCCGGAAAATCTCTGATCTCGTCGATTGGACGCGCCTGATGCACCACCTCCTTGCCGAGCATTTGGCAGCCAACACCGATCAAAATAAAGATGAGCTGGCAAGAATGCTGCTGGGATATGTGGCCGACCACGAGGCTGCATTGGCAAAGATCATTGAAGGGTTCGAAGCGCGTGCCGACCCCAAAGCACTCAATACCTGGGTGTATGACTATTTGGAACACAGGAAGGTCGATCTTGCCCGTTTGTCGGAACAACCCTTCTCGGAAATGACTTTCGATGAGGTCTGCGGGTCAGTTTTCGACGCACACAATCAGGCGATAGAGCTGTATCGCGACTTGCTTGGTCGGGCAGATATTCCGGAAGCTCAAGACCTGATTCAAGCGCTCCTTGCAATTGAGGAGCACGAGACAATGCGGCTTGCCCAGCAGATCAACAGATCCCGCGCCAACTGATGGCTGCAGATGCTACATTGTCTTGCGAACACAAAATGCGGGCCTGGCGCCGTCAAGCCTGATTTGTCTCACTGCCCTGAAATCCTGCTCGCAGCCCCTGCTCGTCGCAGCTACCTTAGTGCCTCTAACACCCAAGTTTCGACCAAATGACGGCTGACATGGCAACAATGACAGGTACCACGCCGCACAGACTCCGGCGTTCACTCAACACTCCTCTACTCACGCTTTACGGTCTCGGCGTGACCGTGGGTGCGGGTATTTACGTTCTCGTGGGCACGACGGTCTCGGTTGCGGGCGCTTACGCTCCCATTTCATTTCTAGTTGCTGCGCTGGTCGTCGCTTTCACTGCATTTTCATATGCAGAATTGTCGACCCGCTTCCCAGTTAGCGCGGGAGAGGCGGCCTATGTCGAACACGGGTTTCAATCGGGCACGCTAGCAACCGTTGTGGGTTTGGCAGTCGCTCTCTCTGGCATGGTGTCAGCCTCGGCGGTAGCAATCGGGGCGGCATCTTATCTTCAAGACCTGATCCCTGCGTCAGAAACGGTTCTGATTATCGGAATCGTGGCCTTGATGGGTGCGGTCGCAATGTGGGGCATCACGCAATCAGTCACAGTTGCGGCGAGCATTACTATAGTCGAGCTTGGTGGGCTGTTCCTCGTGGTGATTTGGGGATTTGGCGTCGCTGATCCTCTAGGTACTGATCTGAGAGAGATGGTGCCGCCGTTCACCGGGCCCCATTGGGCAAGCATCGGAGCGGCCTCGCTGCTAGCCTTCTTCGCCTTTGTCGGATTTGAAGACATGGTAAACGTCGCTGAAGAGGTCAAAGACCCGGTGTCCGTTCTTCCAAAATCAATTGTGCTGACACTGATAATTGCGAGCCTCCTCTACCTTGCGACAACCGCCGCCGTTCTAATGGTTGTACCAATGGATGCGTTAGCCAGCTCAGCAGCCCCCTTAACCCTTGTTTTCGCGGGAGCGCCATCATCGATCCAGCAAAGCTTCTCTCTCGTTGCGATCGTTGCGACCGTTAATGGCGTGCTTATCCAAATGATCATGGCTTCACGTGTGCTTTATGGGTTAGCTGATCGTGGACATCTCCCAAGCGTTCTTGCCATG
>JBCDBQ010000920.1:0-1577 GCA_039183375.1 Pseudomonadota bacterium | reverse complement strand
GTCATGTGGTGCTGAATGGTCCAAGCCGTCACGGCTTCATCGCAGGCCTGCATGTTTTCTGCTCGCGGCACGGCAGTTGCAAACTTTGGATCTTCCTTCATGTCCGGACGATCAATGACGTCCGCCAATCGACGGAAAACGGCATCGGCTGCGGCGGCAATCAGGACGTAACCACCGTCGCGGGTGGGATAGACGGAGTTCGGCGCGTTGCCCGGGAGTTGCGATCCTGCGCGTTCGGCGACAATGCCAAGCTGCTGGAATGTCGGGATGTGGGATTCCATGAGAGTGAAGGCGCCCTCGTATAGGGCTGTGTCGACGATCTGCCCGCGGCCGGTGCGCTGGCGTTCGATGATGGCCATTGACGTGCCGAAGGCGGCATAGAGCCCGGCGATGTAGTCCGTCATTGGTGTGCCGGATCGCGGTGGTGGCCGATCCGGATCACCGGTGATTTCCCGTAAGCCGCTAACTGCTTCGCAGACAATGCCGTAACCGGCACGTCCGCTATAGGGACCACTCTGGCCAAAGCCACTGACCCGGACCATCACCAATCCAGGATTATCGGAACTCAGGACGTCGTAGCCCAAGCCCCACTTCTCGAGTGTGCCAGGGCGAAAATTCTCAATCACGATATCGGCTGATTGGCATAGCTGTTTGACGAGGTCGCGACCTTTATCGGTGCGTAGGTTGAGCGAGATGATGCGCTTCCCACGTTGGATTGAGGCGTTGTAGAGGGATCGTCCTTTATGACGATGGCTTAGCGAGCGGACAGCATCGCCTTCCGCTTGTTCGACTTTGATGACGTCACAGCCAAAATCTGCGAGCAGTCGTCCGCAGAATGGTCCGGCTACAGTCGAGCCCAGTTCAATTGCTTTGAGACCTTTCAGAGGGCCCGCGGGCGATTGGGATTGGGAAGCTTCTGGCATAAATTGATCTCGCGGCTTGAATTGCAAGGCGATGTTGAACAAGCAGCGCGGTACTGTCCAGGTGGAGATCTGGGCGGTGGGGTGTTCGATCTGATAGAGGATTGCCTTGGCCTGCCAGGCTGGAAGCTCTGGCGCGTGCTTCAAGTCGGCCGCTTGCAGTCAACTATTGATTTGCCAGTTTGCGTGTATCTGACGGTCGCTCGCCGAAATGCTTGCGATACTGCATCGAGAAGCGGCTGAATTCCCAGAACCCTTCTTCGGCTGCGATATCACCTATTGGCTGATGCCGGCGCTTTGGATCAATGAGCTTACGTCGTGCATTGTGCAGGCGTACGACGCGCCAATAGGTCAAAGGCCCCATCGTAATGTGTTGTGAGAATGCCTGCTCGATGGATCGTTTTGAGCCCAGATGCGTCAGTGGTTCCAGAACCTTGTTGTCGGTGTCTGTCGCACTTCCGTTTCTGAGCTGTTCGAGCAAGTGCTTCCGTGCGTAGTAGAATCGTTCAAAGGCGGCCGTACGTACGAACTGAGAAAAATTCTCTCGTTTCAACCAAGCGATGGATAGAGTGTAACCAAACTGTAAGATGAATGATTGGGCGAGGAGGTTCATCTCCTCCTGATTCCGGATCTGGGCAGCTGTTTCAAGTGTTGTCG
>JBCDBQ010000919.1:0-1611 GCA_039183375.1 Pseudomonadota bacterium | reverse complement strand
TCTCAAGCGAGGTGCCAACAGGCCCAAGCGTATCACTCCGTAGAAGATGGCGAGGACGAGTAAAACTGGCACCAATAGACCATGACGCATGCCTAACAGCAGAAAGTGAGCATCAACGCTATCGTGCATCCAGGCAAGTCTGTCCCAGGAATTGTAGCCAATTCCAAACCATGGATGTTGTTCAACTGTCTTCCATCCATACTCCCAGATCAACAATCTATATTGAGCTGTGTGAGGCTTAAGCGTCATCCTAGCTAAGACTGAAAGAATACCACTTTGAGAGGCAACATGAGCTGTTAGAACCGCCAGGCCGAGGAGGGATGAGACTTGCCACCAAGAGAGGTTGGGGAAGTATCTTTTGACCTTGTCAATCCCAATAGCGGCTACAGCAATCATAATTGAAAGAAACGCTGCGGAGCTTAGGCTAAAGAGGCCTGTCAACGCCACGGCAACTCCACAGTAAAATGGCGCAGACCGTAAGCCGCTAAAATAGAAGAGCGGCAAAAATGAGAGCATGAATGCGCCGCCAAGTATTGGGTGAGAGAAAGGACCGTAAGCTCGCAGCAAGCCAAGCCGCAATTCGGATGCCAAGCCAACAACCGAGCCACCATCGGTTACTGCATTGCTTGCACTGCCAAACACCGATGCAAAAGCCGGACGGAAAAGAAGCCTACCCGAAAGGCTTTCTAGCGCGAGCAACGCCCCAGCAAAAATCAACCCTGGCAAGATGAGCATCAGGAAGTATCGAAAATCGGTCGAGTTCGAGATGCTTGCACGGGCGACAAAATATGAAATGCATAGGTCGATCAACACTCCGCCGCCACGAATGACACCTTGCTGGATACCATAAGTCATTGAAAATGAGAGCAATATCCAGAAGCCAATAACCAGAACTGCTATGTCGATAAAATTCAACCATCCGGATGGCCTGCGCAGGAGTCTTGTAATCGATGGGGCCAACGAGAGGATCAATGCGATCCTGTACGTCGGTAGACTCACACCAACTAAGTTGAGGGATACTTCAGGGGGTAAAAGAAGAAACGAATAGAACACCACAACCAAAGGCAGCGCCGCATAAATGCTAGAGCGTCGCTGAAAATCTGCCCGCGGTAATGGAGTGGCCGCGAAGTTTGGGGCACGAAGAGGAACTGACTGCGGCATAATAAGATCTGTCAGGTATGCCCTGAATTATTGGTTGCGACTGGATATGTGATGGATCCTAGACGCCTGAAGAATCCGCTTCAAGCACTTGCACATCCGACAGCAAAGTGATCGTCGACAAGTGCCTCATTTGCTTTGGTTAGAGCATACATTTTCTTCGGTTGGCACCGCCATGTGTTATTCCTATCGCGATGTATCGATCTGCTCGATTAAGTTTACGAGCGATTTCAGCGGAGCCACCCTGATTATGGTCACTGTCGACGATGTGAGCAGGATCGAAGGTCCCAACCTCACACTGCGTCTCATTACGCCTGACGATGCTGAATACGTCTTTGGTCTGCGAACCGACCAGCAATACAATTCCTATCTATCACCGGTGAACGGTGACGTTGGAAGCCAACGCGCCTGGATCGAAGCCTACAAGATGCGCGAAGGCGAACTAGGCGAACT
>JBCDBQ010000918.1:0-1628 GCA_039183375.1 Pseudomonadota bacterium | reverse complement strand
GTTCAAGGATATCTCAATCACCCTGGAGAAAGTGGCGGCCAAAACGAACGTGAATCACCTGGCAGTGTCCGTCAGCCAGGGAATGTCATCTCACTGGCTCATGCCGCGCATCTCCAACTTTCGCCACCTTCATCCTGAAGCGGATGGTGTGGATGGCTCCTACACCCCGGCGTTTGATGCGCCATAGTGCAGTTGTTGTCACGACTGCCGGTATAGGAGCCACGATATGCAGATTATCACGATTGGGATTGATTTAGCGAAGACGGTTTTTCAGGTTCATGGTGTTTACGAGGACGGATCGGTGGCTTTTAACAAGCCGCTGCGCCGGTCTCAGATGCTCGACTTTTTCGCAAGGCTTGGTCCTTGCCTGATCGGCATTGAGGCGTGCGGGTCGAGCCACTACTGGGCGCGCGAGTTGACGGCACTTGGCCATGAAGTGAAGCTGATGCCGGCCAACTACGTCAAAGCTTACGTCAAGCGCGGCAAGTCTGATGCTGCCGATGCAGCGGCGATCTGCGAGGCGGTCACGCGGCCAACCATGCGGTTCGTCGCCATCAAGTCCGAAGATCAGCAGGCCATTTTGAGCCTGCACCGGGTGCGGCAATCCTTAATCAACCAGCGCACACAACTGGTGAACATGATCCGTGGCCTTCTTGCAGAGTTCGGCATTGTTCTTCCAAGAGGCGTTAATCATCTACGTCGCTTCGCGTCTGAGGTGCAGGCTGGTGAAGTGCTGGATATGCCTGAGACAGGCGAGGATGTTATCGCTCTGCTTTGCGACCAATTGATTGATCTGGACCAGCGCATCTCCTGCCTGGACAAGAGGATTGCTAGTGAGGCTAGAAAGGATGAGCGCATTGTACTCTTGCAAACTATTCCAGGCGTTGGACCCATTACGGCTTCCGCCATCGTTGCAACAATTGACACCGGACGACAATTCCGCAGCGCCCGCGACTTTGCTGCCTGGATCGGTTTGACGCCTTTGAACAAGTCAAGTGGCGGCAAGGAAGTGCTGGGACGCATCAGCCGCATGGGGGATCGATACATCAGACGCCTTCTTGTCAATGGCATGGCAAGCCGTGTTCGCTATGCAAAGCAAAAGCCGCATCGTGCGGACCCTTGGCTGCTCAATCTGCTTGAACGCAAACCGGCAAAGCTCGCTGCCGTTGCCATGGCGAACAAGACCGCGCGCATCGTCTGGGCAGTGCTGACGAATGGCGAGCCGTACAGGGAGGTTGATGCTGCCCGATAAGAAACAACCAATTTGCAAGGACGCATGATGTGATGAGGATCCGAGCCAGCCGGAGAGCCAGGACACCCCGGGAATGTCTGAGGACACAAACAGTCCGCTAAGCGGAATGGGATCGGGCTCGCGGAAACCATCAAGGCCAGCAGCAAAATCTGCACAAAAAGGCCGGACACAGGACTGTATCTGACCTCGGAAATACATCACAAAAAGCACTTGCAATCACGGAGCCATCCACACAAGACATTGGCAACACAATCAATCTGCCCGCGTACCATGTGATCAACCTGCACGCGGAATTGGCCGGTGAAAGCTGGAAAACCTACTTCTCGGCGAAAAACGTGACCAACGAAACGTTCGCTGTGACTGCCTTTCCGTTCGG
>JBCDBQ010000917.1:0-1669 GCA_039183375.1 Pseudomonadota bacterium | reverse complement strand
TGCCGGGAAAGCGAAGGTCAGATATCAGAGTTCAGGTTTGTCCGCGGACCGTGAGTTGGGAGGCGCTAAGACTATGCACGCGCGGCGAATGCCCGGTTCGGTGAAGCTGCAGCGCGGCGAGGGACGTGTCGATGAATGTCCTGTGTGGATGGCTCCTGCATTGCAAGAGATTTTTGCGATTGCGATGGTCTGTCAGTACAGTCGTGTGTCCGGCCTGTTTGTGCAGCGATTGCCACTGGCCCTGATGAGTTCCGCGAGCAAGGTTCCTATCGGCTAAACGACCTCGAAGGCCGCGACATTCGTCGGAGTGTCCTTACTCTTGGTTGACTTCGTTTCGCATCATCACATCAAGCGTCTTGCATCTCGTGGCAGGATCAAGCGATCGGCTGCCGGTATTCCTGCTGTTTCGTCAGTAGCGCCCAGATGATCCGAGCGGATTTGTTGGCCATGGCGACTGTCGCCAGTCGGAAGGGCTTTTCGTCTAGTAACTTCGCAGTCCAGGTGTCGGCTTTCTCCGGACTGTTCTTGGCCATGAGCGCGCGCGACGTCATGCCGATGATCAGCAGTCTTCGGATGTATCGGTCGCCCTTCTTGGTAATCCGTCCAAGGCGTTCTTTACCGCCGCTGGATTTGTTCAGCGGTGTCAGACCCAGCCAAGCCGCCAAATCGCGCCCGGTCTCGAACTGCTTTGCATCGCCGATGGTGGCAACGACAGCTGAGGCTGTGATCGGGCCGATCCCTGGCATGCGCATCAACCGCCGCGCATCAGCATCCAACCATGCGTGCTGTTCGATCAGCTTGCTCAGCCCATCGACACGCGCATTCAGGCCATTCAGTTGATGGCACATCACACCGAGAATGCCGTCTGCGATCTCGGGCATTTCCAACCGCTCTTCGGTGCCGTGCTCTCGAGCGAACTTGGACACAGCCTCAATGCCCGTTGGCAGGATGTGACCGAACTCTCGAAGGATACTGCGGATCATGTTCACGACCTGAGTACGTTGTCTGACGACCAAATCCCGCGCGCGATGGATGGCAAGCACGGCCTGCTGGTCTTCGGTCTTCACCTCGACGAAGCGCATAGTCGGTCGGCGCACAGCTTCGCAGATCGCTTCGGCATCGGCCGCATCTGTCTTGCCGCGCTTCACATAGGGTTTGACATAGGCCGCTGGCATCAACCGGACGTCATGACCAAGCTTGCGCAGCGCGCGACCCCAATGATGCGCTGAACCGCAGGCCTCCATACCAACCACACAGCGTGGCAGCGTCTCAAAGAATGATAGCAGCTTTGCCCGATTGATCTTTTTGTTGATTATCTGGCGTCCAGTGGCGGAAACACAGTGCACTTGAAAAACGTCCTTGGCCAAATCCAGGCCTACAGTCTTTACTGTCATTGGGTGGCTCCTTTCCTAGCAGTCGATGACAACTGCACTTTGGCACGTTCGATGCCGGTGGAGCAGGAGCCATCCACCTCATCCGGTAAGGGCCGTCTGCGCGATCAGGTGACGGTGGGAGAGGGGCCTGTGCTGCAACGGCACCGAGGTCCGGAAAGAGCCCGAAGTACAATATTCTGCGTCTTACATAGATGGCTGCGAAGTGCAGATTCGCTGACGTTGACGATTTCAAGGACAGCCCAGAGCCGACTTTGGGCAGGGTCAGCTTATGCTGC
>JBCDBQ010000916.1:0-1699 GCA_039183375.1 Pseudomonadota bacterium | reverse complement strand
GGATCTGATGGTTTAAACACCGTCCTCGACATGATTGCGTCCGCGTTGCCGGAGCACCTGCGTGAGACGGCGTTTGCATTGGCCGCCGATGTTGCAGCTTCAGATCAAAGATCCAATCCAGCCGAGCGCCGCTTTTTGCAGTTGCTTGCCGGCCGGCTTCAGCTGGATCCACTCATCGTTGCCGCTTTGGCGCGCTGCGCTGCCGTGCGCCATCGAAGTCTCTAGTTTGCGCTCACCCGTCGCCGTGAGATGCGCCTGCTCCGGTTGGAGCGGAACAGGCGCCTGCTTGTGAGTGTTCTATTCGGCAGCCATAGCCACCTGGCGACAGAAGCATGATGCCTTAATCGGAACTTCGGCGCGCGCGACTGCAAGATCCAGCCGTGGCTTTATAAGGGCTGACTCAACCTTTTCGCCGCGACGTGTTAGGCATTCGTGAAGGCCGTGCAGCGACCACACATTCTCCGGATGTTGGCAGGCCCGGCTGAGCTTGCCATCGATTCCGAGATCTGAACGGTAGACTGCTTCAGCTTCTTCGACGTGGCCTTGCTCGAGAAGCAAAGCGCCAAGTGCATGGCGTGCCGGCTGCATCCAACCCCAGGGCTCGTCGTAGGGCAGCGCGTCATCCAGTTCGACTGACTTTCGCAGATGCGCGAAAGCCGCATCATAGTTGCCTTTACGGTATTCCAACTCGCCATTCAGCATTTCTTCTGCGACGACGAGGAGGTCCTCCATTTTGTTGTTATGGACGCGGCGAGTATCAGGTACACGCGTCTTGGCATCCATGAAGTTGGCTTTTTCGGTTTCAGCTTGCTCGACGTTCCCAATCGCTGAGTGAGCGACGGCCTTGGCGTAATGCATCATGGCGACGTTGGAGCAGTAAAGCTCTTTGTCTTCGGGCAGTTCCTGATCAATAATTTCCTGCCACTTCCCGAAACGGATGAGCACGTGCTGCTTCATGGTGAGGTAACCCTCCAGGAAGTCAGCCATCGGTGGTGACTCAACCCGCAACGCCGCTTCGGGAACAGTCGCGATAAGCTCCTCGGCGGCTGCAATGGCCGGTGCGAATTGACCGAGGAACATGGCGCCGTAAATGGCAAAGTGGAAATTGTGAATGATGTAGATCAGGTAGATGCCTGGATCATCCGAATAGGCAAGAAACCTGCGATCGGGTCCGAGTGCTTTTTGATTGTAGACCATGACATCGTGGTAGTGGCCGCAGAGCACATCGATGTGGGTCGGCATGTGAATGAGGTGGCCTGAATCCGGCATGATCTGGCGCAGACGGTCGCCGGCGCGTAATGCTTTCTGCGGGAATGGGGACATCTCCATCAGATGCACATAGAGGTGCAGGAGGCCGGGATGGTCCCAAGAGGCGGGGATGTTGTTGAAGGCATCTTCAAGAACCTTCATCGCTTCGACGGTGCCCGCGTCTTCGGCTGGCTGACCCGTTGTGAGATCCCACATCTGCCAAGGCGTTTCGTCCATAATCGCTTCGACGAATGCAGATCGGACTTCAAGGTCATCCGGATGTGCTTCGTGGATCTTGCGCATCTCTTTGGTGAACGCCTTGTCCCACGGCGACATATCTTCCAACGCCTCACGGCCCTGGTAGCGGGCCTCAAGCGCGCGGATCATTGCCTGTTCAACAGGGCTGACCTTGTCCACCAGGGCAAGCGCGGCCTGCATGGCGTCATAAGAT
>JBCDBQ010000915.1:0-1729 GCA_039183375.1 Pseudomonadota bacterium | reverse complement strand
GCCATTGTTGCGAGCAAGACGTACGAGCTCAATCAGCCTCGGCAGCAGTTCCTTCTCAAGCAAGGCTTCCTTACCGGCTTCGACGCGCGGATGCAGAGCAGTCAGCTTAATTGAGACGCTCGGACGGTGAAAAATCGCATCGGCACCCTTCTCGAACAGAGGGCCGTTGGCGCGCGCCACAGCTTCGATGGCGCCAAGGTAGCGCGCATAATAACGCTCAGCATCTGGCATCGTCATGGCGGCCTCGCCGAGCATATCATAGGAGTATCGATACCCCTTTGACACATCGGCTCGCGCCCGCTTGAGAGCATCCTGTATCGTGCGTCCGAGAACAAACTGATCCCCCATCATACGCATAGCCTGACGCAAGGCCTGACGCACTACAGGCTCGCTGGCCCCTTTGAGAAGGCCATTGATCAGCCCTGTCGGGCTGTCTTCTCCTTTGGTCTTGCCCAGATTGACGATCCGACCAGTAAGCAACAGCCCCCACGTCGAGGCATTGACGAGCAAGGATCCAGAATTCCCAAGATGCTGTTCCCAGCGCCCGCTACCGATTTTGTCCGCAATCAGCGCATCGGCTGTCGCCGAATCGGGAATGCGCAGCAATGCTTCTGCCAAGCACATCAAAATGATGCCCTCTTCGGTCGAGAAGCCGTACTCTTTCATGAAGGCATCGACACCTGCGTCTGACGCATCATCGGCGCGCAGCCCATTGACCAACCGGGTCGCTAGCTCCGTCGTTCGCCGTCGCTCATCTTCGGTGTAAATGGCACGCTCAATCAGGCCGCCAACCAGGCGCGATTCGTTGGGTAAGTGATATTGTGCAATCTCTGCACGAGACGGTAGTTCGGAAGTTGGTCGGGATCTACCGCTCACATCGACGAGCGCAGCCATGGCAACATCTCCAAGAATCGGGCGCGATGGTGCTATTAACCTTGTATATAGTGGCTTTGTCACCTGACTTCGATAGTTAAGTCCCAGGCGAATGCTTCCGACCAAAAGACAATAGAGTTTTCACAGGCTTGCTGTTCGCAATTTCTTTCCCATCTCCTATAAGGGGCTGACAACGCTCGAAACTTCAGAATCACACGGAAATGGATGAGGCATGGAACGCGTCAGCTACGTGTCAACAGTTCCCGAACTGCGTTCCAAGGTCGCCGAATGGCGTGATCGCGGTGAAACAGTCGCATTACTTCCGACAATGGGAGCATTGCACGCCGGCCACCTGTCGCTTGCGAAACAAGGCAAGAACCGTTGCGACCGCGTTGTAACATCGATCTTTGTAAACCCGACCCAATTTGCCCCGCAGGAGGACTTCTCCACCTATCCTCGCACGTTCGAAAGCGATCTTGAGAAACTTGTCGCGGTCGATTGCGATTTGGTTTGGGCGCCGACCGCGGACATTATGTACCCGGATGGGTTCGCAACCATGATCAAGCCTGAAGGTTCAGCAGACGGCCTCGAAACCGACTTTCGCCCGCACTTCTTTTCTGGCGTTGCAACCGTCTGTTGCAAGCTCTTTACGCAATGTGGGCCGGACATCGCACTCTTTGGCGAGAAGGACTATCAGCAGCTCTGTGTTATCCGGCAAATGGTACGCGATCTCGATTTGCCGCTCGATATCGTTGGCTGCGAAACCATCCGGGAACCAGATGGCCTCGCGATGAGTTCTCGCAACGCTTACCTCTCAGATTCAGAGCGTCGGATCGCTACCGCCATGCACGGCATC
>JBCDBQ010000914.1:0-1798 GCA_039183375.1 Pseudomonadota bacterium | reverse complement strand
GTTTGTTTTCCACACCCTCGATCTGCGTACCGAGGCCGATGCCGCCGAAGCGATCCGCGACATGGCTGTGCGCGGCGCGCCATTGATCGGTGCCACAGCGGCCTATGGCATGGCGCTGGCCATGCTGGAAGACCCGGCAGACGAGAACCTTTCGGCGGCATATACGCGCCTCTTGGACACGCGTCCGACCGCGATAAACCTCCGCTGGGCCCTCGATGCCATGTTGCGTGATCTAAGACCAATTGATCCAGCAGACCGGGCCGACCGCGCGTTTACCGAAGCGGCTCGGATCGTCGACGAGGATGTGGAACAGAACCGCCGGATCGGGGCCCATGGGCTGGCCTTGTTGCAGCGGATTGCGGCCGAGAAAGGCCGGGTCAACGTTCTGACCCATTGCAATGCGGGATGGCTTGCGACCTGCGATTGGGGCACGGCCACGGCACCGATCTATATGGCCCACGATGCCGGTGTCGATGTCCATGTCTTGGTGGATGAGACGCGTCCGCGCAATCAGGGTGGTTTTTTGACAGCGTGGGAGCTGTCGAACCATGGCGTGCCGCACACCGTAATTGTCGACAATGCCGGCGGTCATCTGATGCAGCAGGGTGAGGTGGACATCTGTCTTGTGGGCACCGATAGGACGACGGCCGACGGTGACGTCTGCAACAAGATCGGCACCTATCTCAAGGCGCTTGCAGCGCGTGACAATGACGTGCCGTTCTACGTGTGTCTGCCCAGCCCAACCATCGATTGGTCTATCGCCAAGGGCAGCGAGATCCCGATTGAGGAACGCTCCGGCGATGAAGTAAGCCATGTTGCGGGATTGGTCGACGGAGCTGTTGTGTCCGCTCAGGTCGTCTCGCCAGGATCGACGACGGCAAATCCGGCGTTTGATGTGACGCCGGCACGGCTCATCACGGGATTGATTACCGAACGGGGAGTTGCCGATGCGTCGCGCGAAGGGCTGGGTGCGCTCTTCCCGGACAAGGCGGCTTAGAGGCAGAGGAGCGTAGGGGGCGGGGGCCATGAGTAACGAGCAGCCATACGGACCGCAGGGCATATGGATCCTGCTGATCATTCTTGCGGCGATCGCGTTCGGCGCGACGCCTGTTTTTGTGCGTCATCTGACCGAGGCCGGAACGCCGCCTGAAATGATTGCGTTCTACCGCTATGCCCTGACCGCTTTGGTGTTGCTGCCGTTCATGAGCCTTCGCCTGGATCGTTTGGGCGCAACGGTTCTTGGCCTTTTGGCCGGCGCGGCAATCGGTCTTGGCTGGATCGGTTATGTGCTCGTCCTCGGCAAGACAAAGATCGCCGTCGCGGGCATCTATTACATGACCTATCCCCTGTTCGCGATGCTGTTCGCGCTGGCTTTGACCGGCCACCGCCCAGGTCTGCGCGGATCTTTGGCCGTTGTCATGATCCTGGTTGCAGCCTGGATCGCTCTGACGCCGGGCCTGTTGGCGGCGATTACTCTGGATATGATCCTGATGGGCCTGGCCGCACCGGTTGCATTCGGGTTTGCAATTGCGGTTGCGCTTGGCTGGTTGGGTATTCTCAATCCCCTCCAAAAAATCGGATCCGTGGCGCTAGGGGCATCGCTCGCTCTGGCGGCGATGGTGCTGTGGCAAAGCCCCGATCCGAAGATCTTCATCGCACCAGGCACTGACTGGGCCAATGTGCTTGGGCTGGCAGCACTGTCAGCCTTGATCCCCAGTTTGATCTACGCGATTGCCGCTCCTCGGATCGGCGCGATCCGTACGGCAACTGCCGGAGCGTTGGAGCTGCCAGCCATGGC
>JBCDBQ010000913.1:0-1847 GCA_039183375.1 Pseudomonadota bacterium | reverse complement strand
CTGATAGCTGAACAAGCTGCGCCAAGTGATCGAGCGTCTGCCAGTTATCGATTTGGACAGAAACACGTCGGCAGCCTGTGGCTTCCAACGCCTTGAGTGCGGCCTCGACGCGGGATTGCACGCTCGCATCTGCCTCGGAGACTAGTTTCTCATCAACCCCGATCTTGACGCCCGACGGGTTCTTGTTCGCCTCGGAAACGTAGTCAGGCACTGGTCTCTGGCATGAGAGCCCAAAGCGCGGATCGTGGCCTGCCATGATGCTCATCAACAGAGCCAAGTCATCAACATGGCGTGCCATTGGTCCGACCGCATCCAGAGAGGGGGCCAACGCCATGGCACCGACCGGCGTAACTAGAGACCAGGTTGGCTTTAGAGAGGTAATGCCACAGGCTGATGCCGGCAATCGCAAGGATCCGGCGGTATCCGACCCCAGACCGGCAGGGATGCAGCCGGTCGCAACTGACATAGCCGTTCCCGATGATGATCCGCCACTGACATGATTTGGATTCCATGGATTGCGGGCGTGACCCAGTACGTAGTTATGCCCTATGGGGCCATAAGCAAACTCGGTCAGATGGAGAGCGGCAATCTGGTGCGAACCAGCAGCCTTCAATCGTGCAATCAGCGTAGCGTCCTCAGATGCCGGCTTGTCGGGTTGGATGTTGCCGCCCCAACTGGGGATCTTACCAACCCGATCGAACATATCCTTATGTGCCAACGGAACGCCATGAATTGGGCCAAGTTCCTCACCGGCAGCAACGGCCTCGTCAGCCTTCTTCGCCGCCGCAAGTGCTTCTTCGTTCTCAAAGGCAACGACGGAATTACACTTCTCGTGCGCTTGTTGAAGACGGTTCAGCGCTGCCTGCGTAACTTCAACGGAAGAAACCTGCTTGTCGCGTATGGCAGCAGCGATATCACCGGCCGAGGCTGTCGCGAAATCCATCATTCGCCCTCCGCTTCACCGTTGAGCACGCGGAGGAAGTCAGACGTGTCAGCGGAAAATGGCAATGCATCTGAAACCAGCAACGCGGTTTCACCCAACATCTGAACATGTTCTCGGATCAGTTGCACACGATCATCGGGGATCTCATGATTGCCTAGGCTTTGTGGCAGCTCCGTCACTGCATTCTTTTGTACGTTGCTCATCTTTCTCACTCTCCCCCGTTCGTCGCTATTGGCGGCCAGCATATCATCTCACAGGCCATAGAATGACAGCATGCACCTTTGCCAAGTTGGGTACGGCCTGAGTGCCATCGCCTAGGAAAAGACACGTCCTGAATCGATCACCATGGTCTGGCCAGTCGTTGTATCGCTCTTACAAAACGTGACGACTTGATTGGCACAATCATCCTTGTCCGCCGGTTTTTGCAGCAGGGATGAACTCGACGAACGTTCGATCATCTCCGGCAACAGATTGGCAGTCGCACGCGTACCCTCGATCAAACCGGGCGCGACGCAATTGACTAAGGTATGCGGTGCTAAGGCAACCGCCATGCAGCGTGTCAGATGATTGAGACCTGCTTTTGAGACTGCGTAGGCGATCGATGATCCGCCGGGATAGATACCAGCGACCGATGAAACGTTGACAATGCGTCCAGCACCTTGCCGTTCCATGATCGGAGCGACGGCTTTGCACAACATCATCGGCCCCGTGAGATTGACGGCCAGGATCTTGCTCCAGACTTCAAGCGTCAGATCGTCAAGGTCTTTGTAAGGGATCGCTTTGTTGTAGGCTGCATCATTGATCAAGATATCGAGTTGACCGAACGAAGTGACAACTTCGCCCACCATTCGCTGGACATCACTTTCCTCCGATACATCGCATTGAATAGCCTGTGCATTGATTT
>JBCDBQ010000912.1:0-1876 GCA_039183375.1 Pseudomonadota bacterium | reverse complement strand
GGGCACATTGCCGACATGGATGCGATTGTCGCCGTTTGCAAAGAATATGACATCTGCCTCATAGAGGACTGCGCCCACACGATGGGTGCGCGCTGGAAGGGTGGCCGCTCCGGCAACTTCGGGCGGGTCGCCTGCTTTTCGACGCAAACCTACAAGCACATTAACTCAGGCGAAGGCGGCCTGCTGACGACCAACGATGCCGAGCTTGCATCACGCACGGTCGTCATATCCGGTTCCTACATGAACTATGCTGCCCACGGCGCCATCCCGGATGAGGAAGTTTTTCGCCAGACCCGGCTGGAGAGCCCGAACTGCTCAGCGCGCATGGACAATCTTCGTGCCGCTCTGATACGCGCCCAACTGCCGATGCTCGAAGACAATGTGCGGCGATGGAATGCACGTTATTCCGTGCTGCAGTCGGGCCTAGCAGGCATTGATGGCTTGCGACTTCCAGAGAGACATCAACACGAGCAGTTTGTCGGCTCCTCGATCCAGTTTCAGGCGGTCGCGCTCGGTCGCGCGGGCATCCCGGCTTTCATCAACGCCTGCTCCGAACGTGGAGTGGACATCAAGTGGTTCGGAGCTGACGAGCCGCAGGCCTTCACCAGCCGGTTTGATTCCTGGGCATATCTGGCGGATATTCCAGAGTTGCCGGAGACACAGGAGACGCTTGCAACGACGTGCGATCTTCGTGTGCCACTGACCTTCACAGAGGACGATTGCAAGACTATCGCAGTCATCATATCCGAAGAATTTCAGCGCCTGCGCGACCAGCCCGCTCATTGATAACGGGCCTGCCGTCCACAATCTCTGACCACCGAGACCCTGGAGTTTCCTGCCGCTTACCAAGAATTTACAACGCCTTGTTAGACTTGGGCCTGGTAGTGGATTGTCAGAGTAAAATGTTTTGCTAAGCATATTTGGAATCTCGGTCTTTGTGCTGATTTTTGGCAGCATGTTGCGGGCGAACGCGCGTCGCTGGCGCTATCTGGCAGAGCACTACGCAACGGAAAGAGAGCATACCGTTGAAACCCGCCACATGCAGAATGCTGTTCTGCTTGGTCTCGGGGGCTTCAACTCGCTCAAAGGGATTGTTGCAATAGGCGTCAATGATGCCGGCGTGTCGTTGCGGATTATGCCAGTGTTCTCACTGTTCCATGAACCGCTTTTTATCCCCCACAGTGACATCCAGGGCTGGGGCACCAGCTGGTATCTTGATGGCAGCTCCAGTGAACTTCAATTCAAGCAAGCTCCCGATGTGCAGATCGTGGTACCGACCGAAACGGCGACCTGGATCAAGGGCTTCTCCGGCAACCAGATGCTATTGCGTCGCGACGAACCACCGGCTGGAAAGTCAGGCCAGGGCTGGCGGCTGTTTGTACTCGTGCATGCCTGCATGGCCCTGTTGATGATGGGCTGGCTCGCACAAGTCTATATGTTTGGCCAACTGCACTAGCCGTAAACAGCGCATCAGATCCCGTCACTTGGCGCCTTCGAGGCCGTGAACCTGGCATTGGCCTCTTGGCCAACTCAACGACTTGTGGCTACCTCTTTCCACGATGAGCAAGACGATTCGCGAAATAGAGCTGTACGCCCCCATCAAGCAGCTGCTTGAAGGCCAGGGTTATGAAGTCAAAGGTGAGGTCGGTTCGGCGGACGTGGTTGCGCGCCGAGATCCAGACAGCCTTGTCGTCGTGGAGCTCAAGACGGGGTTCTCACTATCGCTCTTTCACCAAGCCGTTGAGCGACTGGCTGTGGCAGACAATGTTTACATTGCAGTTCCACGTGGCAGCGGCCGGGCCTTCCTGAAAGCCTTGAAGAACAATACCAGCCTTTGCCGCCGGCTGGGGATTGGCTTGATCACCGTTCGACTGAG
>JBCDBQ010000911.1:0-1884 GCA_039183375.1 Pseudomonadota bacterium | reverse complement strand
TACTTGTGGATCTGCTGGGGTGAAATCGAGCAAGACTCGCCCAACTCCTGTTGGCTGATGCCAAGCATCATGCGCCGGAACTTCACGCGTTGCCCGACCATGCGGTCAATCTCAGACGGCGCCCGATGAGGAAGAGACCTACTCTTCTCGCCATGCTCTTCCATACACCACCTACCGGATGCCAAGCGACGACATCGCGTACTCCGATAGTCCTCACATTTTTGATGCAGTAACCGTCATCGTTTACGTGTACTAGCTGCCGTACGCAACTTTTGCATGCAGTTTATTGCAAACAAGTAGAGCAATACGGGGTTCTCAACCAATTTCTCTGAACGGATCAATGCGTCTTGCGGTGACTCTCGTCATGCGCCCATATCCAATCAGTCTAAAACCTGGTGATGCTGCTGACATGCGGCGTGCTGAGCAGCGCTGGATCTCCGTTGGCCAAGCGCAGCGGCAACGTAAGCCTCGTATAATTTGATTGCTTGCGTCGTCCGTTTGTCGGATCGGATATGATGGCCTCAACTTTGGAGACCGTCGGCCCTTTGGCTTCGAGCGCACTCCTGAGATAAGCCGCAATCCATTGACCGTATCTCACGTCCGGTTGATCTGTTAGCGGTCGCCCTAGCGATCGGTTTATCCATTTGCGATCATGATAGATCTGCCAACCGGGTCCCAATGTATGAAACACCGGTTGTCCTGAACCAGCTAACGAGCGAATGACGCCGAACTGCCCATTCACGATTTCTGAGACAGTTTTCCCATCCTTCCGCAGATCAAAATTACCGCCGCAAAAGCGCCAATACTCAATCAACCGAAGAAGCGGGCTGTTTGAGGGTACATCAGCGATCGAGGCCGGTGACAAACGGAACCTATCGCCATTTTCGATCCGTGCTTCGGCAACAAGCCCCATGATGCGTTGGCCTGCAACTATCCATGGCTCAACATCTGTACCAACAATAATCTCGTCCCGCTTGTTGGTACGATCCCACGACAACACGATGCGCTCCGGCGCATTGTCTTCGAGCAAACGAGCGACTGACGCATAAGCCGAGTAACTGAGTTGATCGGGCACAACCCTGACCATCGCGCAATCATTCAGCACCTCGATGCTTGCAACATTCGAAAATTCTGGCGCATCCTTACCAATGCGCCGCCACGCTGTTGTCAAGAGCGGCGAACGCGGGTCTTCATAGGACTTAACTTGTCCCGCGCTATCAACAATTAGAGCAACCAAAGCAGGACCAATCAGAATAAATTTCGTCTTCCGGCATATTCGCACCTCCAATGGGAGAGGGTCAAACGATTGATTCAAACCATTGATTGGTCCGTAAAAAAGGAACAGCGGATGGCTGAACAAATCTCAGTTTGCATCCCTATGTGATGAGCGAGCCATCAGGGACGAAGTTGATTGTCTCGGCTACAGTTTTCGCGCCATAGATAGCACCACTGGAAACAGAAGCAGAATGGAACCTCGTTGTGAGTTTACAGCCCAGCTCCATGCGTTTTGCCGATCCCGGTGTCCGTCCGCTTTTTGACGAAGCAACACGATGGCAGTCCTGGCTTGATGTTGAAGTCGCACTAGCCAAGGCGCAAGCAGAACTCGATATCATTCCGGGCTCAGCAGCCGGCATCATTGCAGACAACGCCCAATTGGAAAAACTTGACGATGCGGCCATTCGCGAAGGGCTGCTTCGCACCGGACATCCCCTAGTTCCGCTGGTGTGGGAGTTGGCACGCGTATGTGGCGAGGAAGCTGGTGGCTACGTGCATTGGGGGGCGACAACCCAGAACATCCTGGAGGCAGGCGACAACCTGCTTCTCAAGCAAGCTCACGGCATCTTTCTCAGACAGTTCTCAGTTCTGCTTCCAGCGCTAGCTGAT
>JBCDBQ010000910.1:0-1927 GCA_039183375.1 Pseudomonadota bacterium | reverse complement strand
GTTCAGCGCAGGCGAGATGGGCTTTGAAGTTCGGTTCGCCTTCCGGCGCCGGGCTGATGGCTTCAACGCCAAATGCCACCACGCCCTTTTCGGCGAGCCAATGCACGGCGGTGACATGGAGACCTGGGAAGTCATGCAGGTAAGCTGGCGAGCCGAAAAGACGTGCGTTAACGCCCATGTGGATGATGACAGTGTCGCCCGACTGGATCTTCTCTCCAGTCGCGGTGAGGGCCGCTTCCATTTCTTCAACTGTAATCTCGTGGCGGAGCGGTGCAGCAGAAAGGTCGAGGCAGAGGCCGCCAGTGATGCAGTTCTCGAGTGGAACTTGGTCAATGGAGGCCGCAGTGGGATCAGAATTGAAGTGGCACGGAGCATCGAGATGAGTTCCGGCGTGATCGCTCAATGAGAGATAGAGTGCTTTGGAAGAAAACTTTGTGTCACCGGCTGACTTGATTTCGCTGTGATCATTCCAAACCGTCGTTACGACCGGCGGGTGGGACGGGTGTGTCGGGGTGCGATGATGAATTTCGCGGCTTAAATCAATAATCTGCATAGTGCTGCTCTTAGAATGTGAGGTTAGAAAGGGAAAGTTCGTTATTGAAAGGCTGGGGGTGGAGTGAAGTCGACAATGTCCCGGGCAACGAGTTCCGAAAACTTTGTTGCTGTCTTATCTCGGCAGTGTCCTGCAATTGCTTGATAGCCAACCGGTAGCCCGGGCTCGATGATTCCTGCTGGACCAACGGTTGAGGGCAGATACACGACGCCGGAGAAACCGGCCCAGAACAGCTGATCAGTTGTTGGGACTTGCTTGCCGTTGACCGGAATGGTCCGATTGTGTCGCTCGCCTTCCTGGTCATGGGGCCATGCGGCTGAGGCCGCAGCCGGGCACAGAAGAATATCCCAGTCCTGGAAAAACTCTTCGAAGGCAAACCGCATCGCGTGGCGCTCGTTATTGAGCCTCAGCCAATCGCGATGTTGGATCGTATTGGCGCGCGCCATGCGCTGCAAGTAGCTGGTGCCTGTATCGTCGCTGCTATCGGCAATTTCCTGCCAGCGCAACATCTCGTCATCCGGGATGCGGGATGATGTGGCTGCGCGCAACAATGCTATGTAGACCTCGTGGAGGCGCTTGGTATCAACGTTCGGGCGGGCTTTGTCGCTGATTGTTGCCCCCGACTTGGCCAATTGATCGACAAGCGCTTGGAGAGCATCCGCGTAGGTGGTGTCAACTTCTGAATTTGGATCATCGAGTTTTACGGCGATACGGAAGTCCTTGAGCGACTTTTGCGGCGCCTCTGGCAGTTCCAAACGCCAGCCGATTTGGTCGAGTAGATCAGGTCCGCTCATGACGTCGAGGGCGAGATCAAGATCTTCCGCGCCGCGGGCTATCGGGCCAATCACCGAAATATCGCCTGCTGCCACAACGCCAGGCATGGCCTGCCCGCGTGGTGGGATAACACCATACGTTGGCTTCAAGCCGAATACGCCGCAATAGTGGGCCGGATCCCGGATTGACGCGCCGATGTCACTGCCAGCTTCCAACCCGCTGAGACCGGCCGCCATAGCGGCGGCTGACCCGCCGGATGATCCTCCTGGGGTCAGTGCCAAGTCCCACGGATTGTTGGTGGTGCCGTAAATCTCATTGAAACTTTGCCAATCGGCCAGATGGATGGGCACGTTGGTCTTGCCGAAGATGATTGCACCGGCCGCTTCGAAACGCTGCACAGCTAATGCACTTGTTTCGGTAATATTGTCTTTGAGGCCAGGAACGCCCCAGGTGGTCGGTGAACCGGCAACCTCGTAGGATTCCTTGATCGTCATGGGAAGTCCATGCAGTGGCCCCCAGTCTTCTCCTCGTGCGAGGGCATCGTCTGCCTCACGTGCGCGCTGCATTGCGGCATCTTTATTCATCCAGATGATGGCGTTG
>JBCDBQ010000909.1:0-1938 GCA_039183375.1 Pseudomonadota bacterium | reverse complement strand
TCATGGCCAAAGAGAAGTTTGAGCGTAATAAGCCGCACGTGAACATCGGCACGATTGGACACGTGGACCATGGTAAGACGACGCTGACCGCAGCGATCACGATGGTGCTGGCAGATGTCACGGGTGCTGAGAAGCGTTCGTACGAAGACATCGATAGCGCGCCGGAAGAAAAAGCCCGCGGCATCACCATCAACACAGCGCACGTTGAGTATGAGACGGAAAACCGTCACTACGCCCACGTCGACTGCCCTGGCCACGCCGACTATGTGAAGAACATGATCACCGGTGCGGCCCAGATGGATGGCGCGATCCTGGTTGTGAACGCCGCTGATGGCCCAATGCCACAGACCCGTGAGCACATCCTGCTGGCCCGTCAGGTTGGTGTGCCAGCTTTGACCGTGTTCATGAACAAGGTTGACCAAGTTGATGATGAAGAGCTGCTCGAGCTTGTCGAAATGGAAATCCGTGAGCTCCTGAGCTCTTACGAATTCCCAGGCGACGATATTCCGATCATTGCTGGGTCTGCTCTGGCCGCGGTTGAAGGCCGTGACGACAATATCGGTAAAGAGAAGATCATCGAACTGATGGCGGCTGTGGATGAGTATATCCCAACCCCGGATCGTCCAATCGATCAGCCTTTCCTGATGCCTGTGGAAGACGTGTTCTCGATCTCTGGTCGTGGGACGGTTGTGACCGGCCGGGTTGAGACCGGGGTCGTCAAGGTGGGTGAAGAAGTTGAGATCGTTGGTATCCGCGACACGCAGAAGACGACCGTGACCGGTGTTGAAATGTTCCGCAAGCTGCTCGACCAAGGTCAAGCTGGCGACAACATTGGCGCTCTGATCCGCGGTATCGACCGTGAAGGCGTTGAGCGTGGTCAGGTTCTGTGTAAGCCAGGCTCGATAACGCCGCACACGACCTTTGAAGCCGAAGCCTATATTCTGACGAAAGAAGAGGGTGGCCGTCACACGCCATTCTTCACAAATTATCGTCCACAATTCTACTTCCGCACGACGGACGTGACCGGTGTTGTCACGCTGCCAGCGGACAAGGAAATGGTTCTGCCCGGCGACAATGTGAAAATGAGCGTTGAGCTGATCCAGCCCATCGCCATGGACCAGGGTCTGCGCTTCGCGATCCGCGAAGGCGGCCGCACGGTCGGCGCCGGTGTTGTGGCCTCTGTCTCCAAGTAAGACACGCGGACACAAACAAACAAGAAACCCCGCGGCGCACGCTGCGGGGTTTTTTGTGCGTACAAAGGCGAGATAGGGTGAGAAACGTCCTTATCCTATCCAATTTGGACGCAGTTTGTCTCTTGAGCGTGCGCGGACTGCATGATTGTGTCTCAACTAGACAGCTATCTGGGGTAAGGAATACTGATGCAATTGTTTTTGTATGCCGCGCTGGCGTTGGTCCCGATCATTTTCGTGTTTTCCATGTGGCAGATGCGAAAGCACCCCAAGGGGCTTTACATTCTGTTCTTCGCCGAAATGTGGGAGCGTTTTTCCTATTACGGCATGCGCGCGCTGCTGATCTTCTATCTGACTTGGCACTTCCTGTATGAAAGCGACTTCTCACTGACGCTTTACGGTGCCTATGTCGCACTCGTTTATCTCGGCCCTTTGCTCGGTGGGTGGCTGGCCGACAAGTATATCGGATTCCGAAAAGCTGTGACCTTCGGAGCGATCCTCCTGGTCGCAGGGCACGGACTCATGGGTTTTCATGGTCCGCCCGCGAATGAGACACTGCAGGTGGCGGGTCAATCATATGCGCTTGAACGGCCTGATTATAGCGAATCCCGCGATCAGAGAACGATTTTGGTCGAAGGTCAGTCGTTCAATGTGATCGGCTTTGAACAACCAGAAATTGGCTCAAGCGAGCGCACCGTCACATACGTGGATGCATCGGGGCAGACGGTGATTTTGGATGGTGTGGTTG
>JBCDBQ010000908.1:0-1939 GCA_039183375.1 Pseudomonadota bacterium | reverse complement strand
TTGCCGCCATCGACGAACACTTCCGGCGTCCAATGGACCATCTCCCAGGCGTCGAGCAGCGCCGTGAAGTAGCGCAGCGCATCCTGCTTTGAGTTACAAGGAGCGGCAAACTCCAGCCCGGCATTCTCTCCGCCAACGCTGCGAATGCGCATGTTGTCGCCCAAGATCTCCAGCCATTGCTCCTGGTTTTGCCCCCTTGTTTCGTCCCAGGCATGATAGGCCGCCTTAAGGCGTGCGAGATTAGAACCATCAGTCATAAAGTATCTCCATTAAGTACAAATGCACCGCCTGGGTAATATGAGCCCAAGGCCATTCTGCGGCAATTGTCGTGCGAGGCCGAACAGACAAGAACAGCTACTGGCCGGGCTTGAAAACGATTACTTCGTTAATCGCTGCGAGTTAATCTAACCGATGCGCAAAGTCTCCGCTTGGTGACTCTGAGACTTTATAGCTCTTGTTCCGTTACCAGGGTGGCCTAAGCCGAAACTCAGCTGTGAACCGTTCGCGGCCACAGTATCTGGGATAGATTCTGGGAAGTCGTGTCGCACTGTCATTGGCAGCTACGTATTGATCTATAAGGATGCGGTCTGACGCCGAGACCCCATGGTAACTTGGCTCAAGCTGAAGCAACCTTTTCTCTGAAACAATCGATTGAGATCTGGCCAGAGCGTAGAGATAGTACGTTTGTTGGCGACTAAGCTTGATCAGTTTTAAATCGAGATAATAAACCAAGACCTGGCGCAACCCTTCCGAATATCGTTTATCAATGGCCTGCATGAGGAACCAGCTACCCGCAGCGCACAGCGAGTTGAATACGCGCGACTGAAGAGAGGACGAAACCAGCTTGTGAGAGTTGTACAATTGCTTTCGCGTCGATCCGGAGCCGCTTTGGGATAGATCGATGGCCGTCAGGTCAATCTGGTAATGCCTTGCGAAACTGAGCAGCATGTCGACTTGGTTACGGTAGACGCAATGCACGTAGTCCAATGCTCGCCACGCCACAATCCGGTCGAATGACCGGCGCGCCGCAGGACGGCTTAGTACCGGAATGAGAAACGGATACTTGCGGAAGAACGCAATCGTCTGGAGGCGCTTGACCGCGCTACATCTCGCCGTATCGAATGCAGTCCTATATTGCGCCAACTCGCTTGGTTTGAGCTCAGCAACATAGCTGTCACGTGCGAAGTATTTCCAAACAACATCGTAGCGAACTGCGGAGCCAGTGCGATCCTTCTTGTCGATCAACTCTCGCACATTCTTTGGGGCACCGCGGAGATCGGCTTGAGCCGAGCTTGGCGCGAAGCCCTGGCACAAAGAAATGGCCGTGGCAATCAGCAGTCCCCTCGTAACGGCAAGTTCGGATCGCAAAGCACATTCCTATGAGAAGCACATCTCTATAATCTGCAGGCAGATTAAATATCAAAGTAGCATCAATGTCCATTCTCCCGCGTCTCCTGATGTTGGAGAACCGGGTGTCATCGTCCAACCTTCAGTCTCCCACCGACGGAGCAACCCCCAACACCTCGCCGCACTCCGCAATCCATCTTCGGGCACTGGGGCGGGGTGTAAGGTCAAACCCACCTTCGTGGGCGAGGTGCGTATAGGCAAAGAGTGCTATGTCCGCGATTGTGAATTGGTCCGACACCAGCCACCGCCACTGAGACAAGTGATGCTCCAGGGCATCAAGAGCCGCCTCACCGCGCTCGACGCGCCAGGCTTCACGCGTTTCCTTGGATTTTCCCAGATAGTGCATGTGAAAGCGACAAACGGCGATGTAAGGCTCATGACTATATTGTTCCCAAAACAGCCACTGCAAAACCTGCGCTCGCGCAAACCGATCCGATGGCAACAGCTCGGTGTCTTCTGCCAGATAGGCGATTATCGCATTGGACTGCGCGAGCACACGGCCATCCTCTAAAACAATCACTGGGACCTGACC
>JBCDBQ010000907.1:0-1978 GCA_039183375.1 Pseudomonadota bacterium | reverse complement strand
TGGAGTTCGCGCGGGCGAAACCTATGATTAAACCACGATCCTGTTTCTCAATGCACAGCCGAGATAACGGCAGAAGTTCAAAGCCGCGAGACCAGAGGCGCTGCTGAACCAAAACATCATCCGTGCCGGGCGGAAAGCGCAGCATCACCTGCAATCCCCCGTCGGGTTGGGATATATCGACATGATTGCCCAATCGATGTCGCAACGCATCCGTCAGACAGATCATTCGCTCTTCATAGGTGCGCGCCGCCACCCTGAGATGCCGTGCGAACCTGCCGGAAATGATGAACTCTGCAACGGCGGCCTGAATATGGGTGTTCACTCCCAGACCCAAGGTTCTGTGCGCCCGGCGCACGGGCTCGACGAGAGCGGGCGGGACAATTAACCAGCCCATTCGCATGGCTGGCACAAGGCTTTTTGACAACGTGCCGATCAGACTGACACAGGATGCTTTGTCTAATGAGAATACTGGCGGCACGTCGGCGCCTTTCCAGACAAAGTCGCCATCGTAGTCATCTTCGATGACCATGGCCCTGTTAGCTTCGGCAAAGGCCAGGACACTTAAGCGCCTTGCAAGCTTCATACGCGTGCCGGTTGGATACTGGGTCGACGGCGTCACATAAATCAGCTTTGGCGGGGTGTCCTGAATGTCTGGCTTCAGCTCCTTGGGCAGGGCCTGTGTCACCAGCCCCTTGGCCTTGAAGAGCCCCCGGCCACCTGCATAGCACGGATCCTCCATCAAAGTGACATCGCCAGGGTCCGTCAGCACATCGACCATCAATGCCATACAGCTTTGTGTGCATGGCATTACAAACACCTGATCCGGCGAAACCGAGACACCGCGACTTCGTTTGAGGTGCAGCGCCAGCGCCTCACGCAACAACGGCAGTCCTTGGTATTCATCGTACATGTCCAGGCCGCTTCGGTTGCGGCGTGCCACGCGCCTTAGACATATCGCCCAATCGTCCCGCGGAAACTGGCCGGGGTCTGGCAAGCCGGGCGCAAACGAGTCCACTTTTCCGATCGTGAACCCCTTGCGGTGGTCTTCACAAAGGTCCCTTCCCCGGCCAGAAAGCGAAACGGGGGCTGGCCGGGCGACCGGGCGGGGTTGTAAGTCCGGCAGTTCGCACACCTGGGGCCGCGCACCGCGGCGCGTTTCGATGACGCCTTCGGCTTGCAATCCTTCATAAGCCTCGATGACAGAGTTGCGCGACATCTGAAGTGCCGCGGCCGCTTTTCGCGTGGATGGCAGCTCATCCTGCGGTTTCAGAACGCGTTCGGTCACGCCGCGCCGAATGGCCAAGCGCAACGCAGTGGCCTTGCCAGCAGCTTTGGGAGCGTACTTCTCCATCAGTGCAGCGATCTCAAGTGGTTCTATCATTTTGGAGATATGTGTCCTCTTTTGTGATCCAGTTTGCGGATAAATTATGGTGAACACAAGCAAAAAGGTCAGCTCATATGTCCTTTCGGGTTTCGATGGCCATTTTTCTCGTGGCGTCTTTATTGCAATCAATGGCATATGGGCTGACCTTCCTGCTTCCCGATCTGTTTCGTACAGTCGGCGGCACTGTTGGCGATGTCGGCGGCGCACTGCTCACGGTTGGGATCATCACGATCCTCACTGCGGTGATGCTTGGCAGATTGACCAGACGGTACGGTCAGTTCAGGATTTTAGTCTTGTCCTGCTTGGCCTGCGCGGTAGCTTTGATTCTCTTAGGAACAGCGCCGCGAATTGGAGTAGAGACCTATCTGGGCAGCGTGTTCCTAGGATTTGGATGGCCCGGGTTTTACATCCTTGGCCCAATCGTCTTAGCTGGCGTTTTAGCCCCGAAAGACCGCGTCAAATACTTCTCATGGCTGGCCGCTTTCATCATGGCTGGCATTGGAACGGGGCCAATACGTGGATACGCCGTTGTCAATATGGGTTGGCCAATTGCTTGGGCGTTTCACATCGTTGCCGGGTTTTCGTTGGCCTGCG
>JBCDBQ010000906.1:0-1985 GCA_039183375.1 Pseudomonadota bacterium | reverse complement strand
CTGATTTCAGTGCTGACGGCGCTTGTCGGCGGTGGGCTTTATCTGTGGAGTGTTCGCGGGCACGCCGTGCTGCTTGATATGGCTGCGAGCGCCATCGCTTTTATCTGCCAATAGCTATATTGGTCCACGTGCTTTTATTGGCACGTCCTTTCAGCAAGCCCGCAAGTTAGAAGTAGCATACCTGAACGCTTCGGCGACGGAGGAACTCGCTGCATTTTCAAATTGCATATTCTATCTGGCGCATACATGAAGACGCTAAGGTATCGGCTCACTGGTTTGGTGGGTTGCGCCAGCGCGCCTTGTGCTGTGTTTTCTCCCAACGGTAGGGCGCGATGACAAGCTGTAGAGCTGCCCTATAAGCAGCAAACGAGACGAGGAGCCAGTACACCGGCATGAGTGGAGACGCGTAAGCGAGGCCCCAGCGTTTCTGCCGTGTTGCTGCTAGAATACTGAAGGTTATGGCAGTGAACGTCCCAACCACAAGGTTGAACAGTGCAAGGCCCCAGAAGATCTGATTGACCAAACCTTGACCGGCCTGAAACGGGATAGGTTGAAGCAGTTCGATCGCAACAATCAGATAGAACAGCGGATGCAGAAACACCGACAACAGGAAACCGCCAATGAGGCAATGGAAACCAAGGAATGGCATGAACCCTAAGTCGCTCAGCAGCCTTGAGGGATTTCGTGTGTGGACCAGATAGGTTTGCAGCCACCCTTTGATCCAGCGCGTTCGTTGCGGCAGCCAGTTGTTGAACTCGGCGGGTGCCTCCTCCCACGTTGTCGAATTCAGAACAGCAATCCTGCGGCCCTGTCTCGCCAGTCGAAGACCGAGATCGGCGTCTTCCGTGACATTGAAAGGGTCCCAGAGACCTGACGCCAAAAGTGCTTGCCGGCGAAAGTGATTGGACGTGCCGCCCAGCGGCATCGGGACCTGCATCCGCTCCAGCGCCGGCAACAGGCCGCTGAACAACGTGATGTATTCCAGCGCAAATTGTGCTGCGAGCCAACTTTCGTCGGCGTTGTGAATGTTAAGCTGTGCTTGAAGGCAATCGATCTCAGGGTGTCTGTCAAAGACGTTTAGTGCGGCTGTGAGTTGGTCAGGTGCTGGTACGTCTTCCGCATCATAGACGACGACGAACTCACCCCGCGTGAACTGCACGGCATAGTTGAGTGCCTTTGGCTTTGTCCGAGGATGCATGTCCGGCACCACCAGAAGCTTTACAAAACCTGGCAAGTTGGTTGCTTCGGCGCAGAGTCTCGTTTCGAGATCGCTTTCTTCTAGAACCAGTATGACGTCGAGCTTGGCAGCCGGGTAATCCAACTGCACTAAGGCACTTAGGATGTCGGGCAGCACTTCGGCCTCACGGAACAAGGGAACAAGCACGCTGTAGATTGGCAGATCGCTCTTGGGCCTGCCGCCGGAGCCGGATCGCCTGTCATGTGCATGCTTGGGCGGTGGATGCCACCAGAAGACCAACAGTGCTGTGCAGCGCTGAGCGACTACAAAGAAGAAGGGTATGGCGGCCAGAAAAGTCAGAAGGAAGTATGCCAGCATGCGATCGACGAGTGCCGCGCCAATCAGCGAACCAACTCCAAGGGTGAGGATCACGGGTTGCCACATGACCCGCGGTGCTGCGGCCGAGAGCATGGGTATGACGGTGAGCAACCGATCGACTGCGCGTTGGGTTTGCCGTCTCCGCTCTTGGTCCGTGAGTGTGGCTTCCAGCCGAAAGCCGGAGGTCAGACATGGACTGCCAAGCTGGCGATGGTCCGAAAGGATCTGGCGCGCAATGTGGCTTGGCATCTGCGCCGTCGCATCGATGATAAGCACTGTCGCCGCAGCGGGCTGGACTTCGAAAATGTGGTCAACCTGCAGGGCGGCTGCGAGCTTCGCAACATAGTCTTCCGGTGTGATCCAGCCGAGAGCGAGCATGACGTCATGGGGATCAACGCCCCACGCTGTTGCGATGAACTGAGCGCGCTCG
>JBCDBQ010000905.1:0-1986 GCA_039183375.1 Pseudomonadota bacterium | reverse complement strand
GGAGAGCCAACTGGCTTTAACCCGCTCTCATTGCCGGACACACCTAGTAACAAGGCGTTTCTTCGAGACTGGCTTGGGGTACTCCTGAAGGCAGACGGCCCCGAGGAGTACGCCATGATTAGCGCCGCGGTCGATGCCACCTATGCTAACGATCCTGGCCTTAGGCAGCTACGTCATTTCAAGGAATTACTTGCTGGAGCTCGTCGACCAAAGGCCGGAGATTTGGCCGATCGATTGTGTGCATGGATTGGCTCTTCCAACGGCGATGGCGGGGAGCATGCATGGCTCTTTGATAACAAAGTAGATGCGCTAGATCTGAATCAGCGCGTGCTTGGCTTCGACATGACGAAGCTGCTCGAAAACCCGCGTCTGCGCACGCCGACCATGATGTATCTCTTCCATAGGATCGACGAACGGCTTGATGGCGAGCCAACGATGATCTTGATTGATGAGGGCTGGAAGGCGCTAGATGATGAAGTCTTTGCCGCACGTATTCGCGATTGGCTCAAGACTCTCAGAAAGCGAAACGCTTTGGTCGGATTTGCGACTCAATCGGCCCGCGATGCACTCGAAAGCAGAATATCGACCGCTCTTGTCGAACAGACCGCAACCATGATCTTCATGCCCAACAGTCGCGCGCGTCCAGAGGACTACTGCGATGGATTCGGTCTGACGGAGCATGAGCTGGCGCTGATTCGGAGCTTACCTGCGCACAGCCGGTGTTTCTTGGTGCGCCAACCTGATGCCAGCGTCGTTGTAAGACTTGATCTGTCTGGTGCTCCCGAAGTCCTGACAATCCTCTCCGGTCGCGAATCTTCTGTTCGCCGCGTTGATCTCTTGCGCGAAGATCTTGGTGATGATCCTAGAGAGTGGTATCCGGCTTTGACCGATCACGCATGGCCCGACGGCTCTGCCGAAGTCGATGCCGAAGGGAATCCAGTAAGGCAGGCAGCGGAATGACGACCAGCTGCGATCTCGCTGCACAAGATATGGGCGCAGGCGTTGCGGCAGCGCTTACGGCGGTTGACTGCATCGCCGGTGATATGAGTGAGAAAGCCTTCAGCCGACTATTCGGTGCTGAAGGTGAGCTTGCCATCGTCTTGACGGTGCTACTGACTTTCTATGTCGCATTCTTCGGCATCAGCCTGATACTTGGACGATCAAATCTATCGATCCGCAGCTTGATCCCGCGCACCGTCACAATTGGATTAGTGATTGCCTTCGCGACCAGTTATGTCGTCTTTCAAGGCATTTTTTATAACATTTTCGTCCTTGGGCCCGATTGGATTTCTGGCCTGCTCAGCGAGAACGACGGGTCCGCGACAGTCACGTTTGCGACAAAGCTCGATATTGTGTTCTTGGCAATACAGCAGGCGAGTAACGGCACTGAAAATATTAACGCGTTTTCACCAGTTGGCATGATGTGGCTTGGGGCGATGCTGCTCTTGCTTGGAACGGTTGGTCTGCTTGTGACGGCCCGAATTGGACTTGCCCTTTTGCTTGCGGTTGGCCCGATCTTTGTAGTCCTCGCGTTGTTCAATGGCACTCGCGGCTTGTTTGTCGGTTGGCTCAAAGGTCTTGTGATGCTGGCACTTGCCCCGATTTTCGCGGTCGTCGGTGGTTCGATTATGCTCGAAATGGCGGTCCCAATCCTTGCAGTCCTTGTGTCTCAGCAGGGTGTGGCCGGTCAGCCCGGCGTCCTTAATCAACAAGCTGCAATGGCATTTTTCGTCGTGGGGTTTGTGCACGTTCTCCTTATGCTGATGGTTCTCAAGGTCGCATCAAATATGGTTGCAGGCTGGCAAGTGTTTGGGCTGGCAATGGCAGAGCGGACAGACGAGCGGGGTCGGGATACAACGCAGATGTTGCTAACCACCTCGCCATTGATCGTGCCAGAAAATGCGGAACGAAGGGCCGCAGCTGTTGCCAAAACTCCGGGTCAACGCCGCATTGATGTGTCCGTCCCCAGTCCAGTTCCAATCGCAG
>JBCDBQ010000904.1:0-2014 GCA_039183375.1 Pseudomonadota bacterium | reverse complement strand
CTGGAATATGGCTCTCGATCGAGAACTCGTAGAACAGCGCGCCTTGCCCCGATTGCTGAACACCCATCATCGCTCAATCCTCCACATCCCAAGAGAATTGAATCAGCACCCAGACACGCCAGCAACCTCTACTTTTTCAACTCAATCGGCCGAAAGCAACTGATCTATCGCCCGTCAAATACTAAAGAGCCCCGCCAGTCAATCGGTGCATAACTCGTGTTTTGCGCAACACCGATTGCAGTACCTTACCGGGATCAATCGCATTGGGCGGAAAATTGGCATTAGCGACACCAGTGACCAACGACCGAGATGGGGACGTTGCGGCCGCTCGTTGGGGCGAGGCCGATAGCAACGTCTCCACATAAAATGGGTTGGTGATTGCTAACTCTAAAACGAACGAAAATTTGCCATTGGCACGTCATAGCTTGAAGCCCAAAGGGGAGGTCCCAAGCCAACGTCGAAAAAAATGAATGTAGTAACGGCGTAATACCACCCTCTGGCTGATCACTGATAAGCATCATCAAGGGGAGAAAATATGACCAAACTCGCTCACAGTATGATCAGAGTTCTGAACGAAGCGGTGTCCGTTCAATTCTACCATGACACCTTCGGACTGCAGCTGGTCGACCGGTTGGACTTTGAGAGCTTCACACTCATCTACATGGCCCTCCCAACGTCCGGTTTTGAACTTGAACTCACCATCAACAAGGGCCGCGAAACGCCATACGATTTGGGCGATGGCTACGGCCATCTTGCCGTCGTCGTGGATGATCTTGAAACAGCTCACGCTGCGGCCGCAAAAGTTAATTCCAGCCCTGGTGACATTGTGGATTTCCGCCCGGGCGGAGAGCGAGTGGCAAGGTTCTTTTTTATTAAGGACCCTGACGGCTATCAGATCGAGGTCATCGAAAAAGGGGGGCGATTTAAATGAAACCTCGCGACCGAAAAGGTCGTCTTAAAACGTCGCGGCGGGACTTGATCAAAGCTGGCGTCGTAACGGGCAGCCTGATCGTGAGCGTAAACTGGCCTTCGACACTGGCCGCACAACAAACCGAGGAGGAAACATCAATGTTGTTCCATCTAGACTTTCACGTCGAGTATTCGGCGGAAATGACTCAAAATGATCTGTTCGATATTTGGGCAGAAGAAGCAGATGCTGCGTTGGGCGCGAAGGAAGGAGGTGTTGTTGTTGATCTTTGGAAAGCCGTTGGGGAACGCCGCGTCATCGCTATTGTAAATGTCGACAACGCGGAAATGCTGGACCAGATATTGCTGGACCTACCGATCATGCAGAAGATGGGGCAGCACGTGCAAGTCGACGTGACCGCTCTGCGAACCTATGAAGGCTTTGCCGCAGACGTAAAAGAGCGCGTCGGCCGCTGATCCGGAAAAGGAGACGTTCAGATGTGTCAATTGTTTATCGATGGTGATCCGGCCCTTTGGACATCTCATACCCGATCATTTCGGATGGATGGGATGGTCACAAGCGTGCGGTTGGAAGAGATGTTCTGGCGTACGCTTGAAACAATCGGACAACGGGATGATTTGACCGTCCCACAACTGCTGCACCGACTATACAATGAAAGTCTTGATGCCGGCCATGACATTGGCAATTTTACATCTTTTTTGCGCGTCTGTTGTTTGAGGTTTCTTGATCTTCAATTGCGCGGATTTATCCCGGAGGAAGCTCGGGTGAAGCTATCTCAGCTTCCTGCAGTTGATATCCTTACACTTGAGGCCAGTGAACGGTCTAAAGCCAATCCCGGGCTAATGTAGATTTATGCTCGAAGTGCCGATTAATGTATGGGGCACGCTCCTTCTCGCTCATCTAGCAAGCTACCCCTTGAGAGTGTCGCAAACCCGCCATTCGATACCGAATGGAAACATGAAACCATGAGCTCAAAGTGGGCTTTCGCTGCACAGATCGCCGACGGCAGTAAAGGGTCGAAAGCGACAGAGAATTCACCGCCCGATTAACATTGAGACCCACCTGTCGAACGGTGCTTAACTCGTG
>JBCDBQ010000903.1:0-2023 GCA_039183375.1 Pseudomonadota bacterium | reverse complement strand
CCCAACCTCTTGTTGTTACTGTCGGTCGGTATGCTGAGCGCTGCACTGTTGTTGACGATTGCCGCGCTCATTCTCATCCATGGCTTCGGTTGGTCTATCGAGCTGACGATCCCTTCGAGCTAATGCCGTTCGGCGTCGACGCGACGCGAACCCGGAAGGCGACTGTGGGATTTGGTTTGCCAGGGGCGACGACGTTTCCGTTGCCTTGGTCGGGCTAGAGGACGCCGCGCGTGTCGATAATGATCTTGTCCTGTAGCCGTTGTGCATTGAGCGCTTTGAACTCTCGATGGTCGACCAACAGCAGGAGAATATCTGCTTCGGCAACAGCCTCACTCAACGGAACCAGATCAAACTCGGGATGGGATTTGATATTGGGCTCGCATATCATAAGCCGGCCGACCTCATCGCGCTGGAGCTGACGCACGATGTCGAGAGCAGGTGACTGACGAAGGTCGTCAACATCGGCTTTGAAAGCGAGGCCAAGGCAAGCGATGGTCGGCGCCTTGAAGCGGTCAGCTTTGGATTTGACCTTGTCGACCACCCATGATGGCTTTTCGTCATTGACTTCGCGCGCGGTTCGGATGAGCCGAGCTTCTTCGGGAGCGCTGGCCACGACGAACCAGGGATCGACCGCGATGCAATGGCCACCGACACCGGGGCCTGGGTTCAAGATACTGACGCGCGGATGTCGGTTGGCCAGACGAATGAGCTCCCAGACGTCGATACTATGCTTGTCGCAAATGACGGAAAGCTCATTGGCCAGCGCGATATTGACGTCGCGGAACGTGTTCTCGGTGAGTTTGGTCATCTCGGCGAGTTTGGCGCTCGTCTCGAAGACCTCACCACTTACGAACTGGCGGTAGAAATCCGCCGCGGCCTTCGTTGATGGCGCGTCGATCCCGCCGACAATGCGATCATTCTGCACGAGCTCGATCAGGATTCTGCCTGGCAAAACCCGCTCTGGGCAATGCGCGACCATCACGCCTTGTTGAACATCAACGCCTTCTTCGATCAGTGTTTCCAGCACAAGATCTTCGGTCGTACCGATGGGACAGGTGCTCTCCAAGATGACCAGATTGCCGGGCTCGACAAAAGGTGCGATGGCGCGCGTTGCCGATTTGACATAGCTGAGATCGGGATTGCGGTCGTCGCGAACAGGGGTTGGCACGGTAATGAAGAACACGTCAGCCGCGGTTGGCTCGGTCTGTGCCTTAAGATTGCCGGAATGCACAGCGGAACGCACAAGCACATCGAGTTCGGGTTCCTGGATATGAACTTCGGCACGGTTGATCGTTTCGACAACCTCGCTCGAGACATCCACGCCAGTGACTTTACAGCCTTTGGTCGCGAGAAAGGATGCGGTTGGAAGGCCGATATAGCCAAGTCCGAGCACGCAGACGGATTGTTGCATCGACGACATTCCTCCTGAATCCAGCCGATCCTCTCGGCGCGTAATGTTCGTTCATCGATCAATCGATAGGGCGCGTCGCAACGCGGGCAGCTGATGCGAGACCCTTAGCGAGCACCTGACATGCGAGAAGCTATCGATGGCTGTCAAGTCGATTATCTGCTGCTCAGACTGACAGCGGCCCGCTTTGGCGAAACAGCAACAGTCTTGAGGATTAACCGGAAAACCCCTTGTAAAATCTAAAAAGTGTAATGTATTTTTATCTCAAATCTCCTTTTGGTAGATTAGCGGCTTTATTGAGCGCCGCATTTTTGCGCCCAATTGCGTTGCATTAGGCCCGGCATCGGCAATATTCGAGCCTTGGATTTGGCGTCATGAAGAAAACATGGTCGGCGGTAATCATCACGGTGGCGAGCGGCTTCATTCTGCTTCTGCTTGCTTTCCATGACTTGCGCACGCCGAGTGCGGTGACGTGGCGCGCTGCGACAGGCGTGGCGCATTTGGAACGTGCAAAGGGGCTTGTCCTCCAAGAAATCAAAGATGGTGTCATCTGGGCAAGTGATGGCTTTTCGATTTACCGATCAGAGGGCGGTCGCGGCTTTCTCAAGGTCATTT
>JBCDBQ010000902.1:0-2040 GCA_039183375.1 Pseudomonadota bacterium | reverse complement strand
GCGCTAACCACGCGCTCTGTATCCGGGGCCTCCTCTGTGCCATAGGCAAACTCGGCAAGCCCGGTGCGTTCCGTCTTCTGCCGACGAAGCCAATCAATCGAGAGATTTTTGATAATCCGCAGCAGGATTGGGCGAACCTGATCAGGCGGATACTGCTTTGAATTCCACCGAAGCCAGCTTTCCTGCACAACCTCTTCTGCAACGGCAGGATTGTCGATGTAACGACACGCAACAGCAATCAGCTTGTCGCGTTCATCAGCGTACATTTCAAGTCCCGGATCCAAGCCTCGCGCCGTCATCGCGGTTCTCCACAACAAATATTATGGCTCGTACTTGACGCTACTGGCTCAGCGTCAACCTATTTGGTTTGAATTGTGAGTCAAAGAACTAATGTCCTGTAAAAGTGTAAAGACATTTCACTTTCAAACCGCATTTCGTTCTTTTTGATGTCCGCTGTGGCAAATGCCGCTGGCAATTTTCTGCTTTTAACGGATACCTGCTTGCTGCCGTTTTTCGCATCGACTGTCTGTCGCATCGCACCCAAAGCCGACCTTGTGGCCAAGAAGTCGAACTGCAGCTTTGTCCCGCGATCTGTTAGTTTGTTGACGCTCTCACTCTGCGCGCGCAGCGAATGACCGCAAAGTGGGCTGCAATCGCAGCATCGTCCCCAGTCAGTGAATGGCCTCTGTGGGTGGCTCCTGCATTGCAAGAGTTTTTTGGCGATTTCTGCGGTCGATTTCGTCAGTACTGTCGTCTGTTCGGCCTTTTCGTGCGGTGGTGTTCCGCTGGCCTTGATGAATTCCGCGAGCGAGGTTCCAATCGGCTTATCGGCCTCGGAAGAGGGCCGCTGCCATTCCCGGAGTGTCCTTGCTCTTGGTTGACTTACTTCCGCATCATCACTTCAACGTCTTGCATCTCGTGGGCAGTCGGTGTGGTTAGAACGCCGGCTGCCGGTATTCCTGTTTCTTCGTGAGCATCGCCCAAATGGCCCGCGCTGCCTTGTTTGCCATGGCGACTGTTGCCAGCCGGAACGGTTTGTCAGCGATGATCTTGGCAGTCCAGAGATCGACCTTCTCGGGTGAGCGCTTCGCCATGACCGCGCGCGATGTCATGCTAACGACCAAAAGCTTGCGAATGTAACGATCGCCTTGCTTGGTGATCTTTCCCAGTTTCTCCTTGCCGCCACTCGACTTGTTGAGCGGGGTGAGGCCCAGCCATGCGGCCAGATCTCTTCCTGTCCGGAACTGATGCGCGTCACCGATTGTGGCGACAATTGCTGATGCTGTGATCGGCCCGATGCCAGGCATGCGCATCAATCGGCGTGCGTCTGCACTCAGCAAGGCATGTTGCTCGATCATCTTCGAATAGCCGCCGATGCGTTCATTCAGGCCGATGAACTGATGGCACTGTATGCCAAGCATCCCATTCGCGATCTCAGGCATGTCGGGGTGATTGCCGCTCAGATGGCGCTTCGCGAAAGCCGTCACCGCTTCAATCCCGATGGGCAAGATATGACCAAACTCGCGCATCAGGCTGCGGATCATGTTGGCCAACTGTGTGCGCTGCCGGACGGCCAGGTCGCGCGTTCTGTGAATGGATAATATGGCCTGCTGTTCCTCAGTCTTGATCTCGACAAACCGCATTGTCGGACGGCGGACCGCCTCGCAAATCGCTTCTGCGTCGACAGCATCGTTTTTTCCGCGCTTAACATACGGTTTGACATATCCGGCAGGCATGAGCTTCACATCATGCCCGAGCTTGCGCAGCTGACGACCCCAATGATGGGATGAACCGCAGGCTTCCATGCCAACGGTGCACGGTGGCAGCGTCTCAAAAAACGCCAGCAGCTTTGCGCGTTTGATCGCCTTGTTGAAGATGACGCGGCCGCTCTCCGAAATGCCGTGTACTTGAAAAACATCCTTGGCCAGATCGAGGCCGACGGTCTTTACTGTCATTGGGTGGCTCCTTTCCTAGCAGTCTTTGACAACTGCACTTTGGCACATTCTATGCCGGTGGAGCAGGAGCCACCCACCTCATCCG
>JBCDBQ010000901.1:0-2056 GCA_039183375.1 Pseudomonadota bacterium | reverse complement strand
GGACCGATTACGACCGTCATCATCAATCGCCCGGAGGTCCGCAATGCCGTTGACAATGAAACAGCTGAGGGATTGGCCGATGCATTTCGTGGCTTCGATGCTGATCCGGAGCAGCGCGTTGCTGTGTTGTGGGGTGCAGGCGGCGGCTTTTGCGCGGGCGCGGATCTCAAAGCAATTGCCAGCGGTGAAAGGCGAAAGCGCTACAGCCTAACGGGCGATGGTCCGATGGGTCCATCACGCCTGAAACTCTCGAAGCCCGTCATTGCAGCTGTAGCCGGGCATGCTGTTGCGGGCGGACTTGAGCTGGCGCTTTGGTGTGACCTGCGGGTTGCGGAAGAAAGTGCGGTTTTTGGTGTCTATTGCCGACGTTGGGGCGTGCCACTGATCGATGGCGGCACCGTTCGTCTGCCACGCCTGATCGGACAGAGCCATGCGCTCGATATGATCTTAACGGGACGACCGGTTGAAGCCGACGAAGCGTTGCGCATTGGGTTAGCCAATCGTGTCGTGGCGCCTGGTGAAGCACGCGCTGCAGCTGAAGCTCTGGCCCGCGATCTCTGTCAGTTCCCGCAGATGTGCATGAACCTCGACCGCGAGTCCGTTTACCGGCAATGGGACCTTCCATTCGATCATGCGATGCAGGCGGAATTTGCTCACGGCATCGCAGCTGTTGAAGCTGAAGGTAAGTCTGGCGCTGCAAGATTTGCAGATGGCGCCGGTCGTGGTGGGTCCTTCGAGAACTAGATGAAATACGGGAGCATGAGACGGCCATGGCAAAAGTTACCTTCGAGAAGGACGGCCGCATTGGTCGCATCACGCTCAATCGCCCCGATGTTCTGAACGCCATCGACGATGACTTACCCGGAGAGTTGGCCGCCTGTGTCAGTGAAGCCAACAGTGATGCTTCAATACATGTCATTGTTCTTTCAGGCGCCGGGCGGGCGTTTTGCGCTGGCTATGATCTGACCGCCTATGCCGAAGCTGCCGGTGGCAACAACGTTACGCAAGAGATGCCGTGGGATCCGATGAAGGACTATGCCTTTATGATGCGCAACACCGAGCATTTCATGTCGTTGTGGCGCAGCTATCGACCGGTGATCTGTAAGGTGCATGGCTATGCAGTTGCTGGCGGTTCCGACATAGCTTTGTGTTCGGATCTGGTGGTGATGGGCGAAACAGCAGAGATCGGCTACATGCCGGCGCGTGTCTGGGGATGCCCGACGACAGCCATGTGGGTCTATCGGCTCGGGCTCGAAGGCGCTAAGCGGATGTTGTTTACCGGTGACAAGATCAACGGCGTTGAGGCTGAGCGCATCGGCCTTATTCACAAGGCCGTGCCGGATGGCCAACTTGATGCTCATGTTGAAGCTCTGGCTGAACGTATGGCTGGCGTACCGGTCAATCAGCTTATGATGCAAAAGCTCATGATCAATCAGGCGGCCGAGAACATGGGCCTGCGAAGTACACAAATGCTCGCAACCGTGTTTGATGGTATTACGCGACACAGCCCTGAGGGCATGAATTTCAAGCATCGCGCCGAGGATATCGGCTGGAAGGAAGCGGTCCGCGAGCGTGATCTTGGAACATTTGATTGGACTGAAAACAGAAAGATCAACAAGCCGGACTAGATCGCGAGTTCGCAATAAACCTGTCACGCAAACGCTTGCACCCACTCCTGGCGCAAATTTGTTCTACATTCATTCTTGACTCTCAAAGAGAATATAAATAGAACAAAAAAAGAACAAATTAGTCAGTCATATCGAGAGAGTGGGTTGTGGCGCGTGCCAGTCAGTGTCGAGCGATACAAGGTTCTGCGTTAGTGCGAAGCACTGTCAGGTCATCGTCGCAGTCCGCAACATCTAGTCAAACGCGTCAAAATATTCTCGATGGCCTGCGTCAGCGTATTCGGCAGATTGAGAACCGCACGCCCCAGTTCAGCGTATCCGCGTGCACCCATTCCCCAAATGAGCTTGCAGCCGGTTCCCCATCCGGTCTGCCAGTTGAGGACGGCGGCATCTTTCCCCGCAATGCCCGCACCCCCATGTCGTCGTCCTCG
>JBCDBQ010000900.1:0-2060 GCA_039183375.1 Pseudomonadota bacterium | reverse complement strand
GTTGACTTGCGCACGAAGAGCAGCGTCAAAAAGGCCCGGAACAGCATGATCTGTTCAGAGGCGTTGTTGTGTTCGCGCAGAGCGCGCTGAAGCACCAGACCGCCCTCCACAACGCTGGAAACCATGTCACCGAGCGCATCCGGTTCACATTGTGAACTAGGTACCCGCAGTCTCCTTGGTGTAACCTTTTCCAATCGGAGACGCGTTCATGAACATCAAACCGTACGGAATGATCTGTCCAATCACCCATGCCTGTCAGATTTTGGAACCGCGCTGGACGATCCCGATACTTACAGAAATGTGGGGAGGTGCATCGCGGTTCAATGACATTCGGCGCGGCGTCGGCAACATATCCACTGCGCTCTTGTCGAAACGCCTTAAAGAGCTTGAGGCAAATGGATTGATCGAACGGGTCGAAGACCCAACGACCGGACAGGTGGAGTACCGTCGGACTCAGTGCGCCATCGACCTGGAACCGGCGCTTGACGCATTGGCGAAGTGGGCACAATGCAACATCCAGGCACGCCAGGCCCTGGAGGATTTGGATCTATCCACTCTTATGTGGCACATGCGTGACTATATTCTCCTTGAAGAACTGCCCCGAAGACAGGTGATCATACAGTTTCACTTTGGCGATCCGGGGCTGAGTTATGACACGTACTGGACAGTCTGCCGACCTGATCTGCCGATTGAGATTTGCACATCGATTCCGGGGTTTGACGTCGACGTGTTTGTTGAAACCGACAAGATTTCACTTTCGGCACTTCTGTTGAGCCGTACCACTGTCTCGCGTGAGATCGAGGCGGGGCGTTTGTATCTGAGCGGTGATCCCGAGTTGGCAGGCAGCATGGATAAGTGGCTCCACCATCGGGTCAAGGAGAGCAGAAACGAGATCCTGCAACTCGATGAAGCGCAAAAATCAAAATCGCGACCAAGGGGGGCGACATGAACGCATTTGACTTTGTGGTTTGCGGCGCGGGCACTGCTGGCTGCGTCCTGGCCAATCGGTTGTCTGCCGATCCCTCACTACGCGTTTTGCTTCTCGAAGCCGGTGGCGAGATGAAAGCGCCAGGCTTGTCGGCCTTAGGAACCGCCCTGGATCACTGGGATACGCATCTCGATTGGGCCTTTCGCTCAGCGCCGCAACGACAGCTCAATGATCGGCGTATTCTGCTCAACCGCGGCAAGGGTCTTGGCGGCTCCAGCGGGATCAATTTTGGCATGTATGTGCGCGGAAACAGGGGCGACTACGATGGTTGGGCTCAAATGGGAAACACGGGATGGTCCTATGACGACGTGCTTGCGTACTTTAAGCGCTCCGAGGCGAGCACGCTTTACGATGATGCGTTCCACGGCGTCGACGGAAACATTCAAGTTGAGCCCCCACGCAACCGAAACCCCCTGCAGGAGATGGTCTTTGAGGCCCTCGAGGATCTTGGGGTGCCCCGCAATCCTGATTACAACGGCACGAAACAGGCCGGCAGCTTCCTCTACCAGTTCACCACCAGGGACGGAAAGCGCGTCAGCGCGGCTGACGGGTTTCTGGCGCCGGTGCGTGATCGGCCAAACCTGACAATCGTGACGGGCGCCCATATCACCGGTCTGACCCTCGAGGGCAAGCGGGTAACGGGTGTGAGTTATGCCTTGGGCCGGAGTGCAGAGCACGTCAATGCTGGTGAAGTTCTTCTGTCGATGGGGTCTGTCGGAACGCCACATATCCTGATGCTGTCGGGTATCGGTCCAGCCGAGCATTTAGGTGAGCATGGCATTCGTTGCGTCCATGATCTTGAAGGCGTGGGCCAAAATCTTCTCGACCATTTTGGCGGAGGCTCTCCAGCACTGCTTCTCAAGGAAGCGACCAGCGAAATGGGGTTCCCGATCCCGGATGCCGATCGGGCGATGCATGAGTTTGAGGCAAACGGAACAGGGCCGCTGGCTACTCCGGGTGTCGATGCAGGGGCCTTCGTTCATCTGAACGAAGCAGAGGAATACCCGAACGGTCAGATGATCTTTACTCTTTCAAACACCCATCGTCATCGCAGCATGTCACCTCGATTGAC
>JBCDBQ010000899.1:0-2063 GCA_039183375.1 Pseudomonadota bacterium | reverse complement strand
GTTCGAGATCTTGGTTTGGATGTTACTGACAGCGTTGGCAACTTTGTCCTCATTCACTTCGATAAAGCGAATGGTAAAAGTGCAGCGGCGGCGGATGCCTATCTGAAGTCGAAGGGCATTATTGCACGCGGTACCGGGGGATATGGCCTGGCCAACTCTTTGCGGGTGACGGTGGGGGCCGAAGCCGAAAACCAGGCTGTTGTCGCAGCACTCAGAGACTTTCTATCTGAATAAGAATCGAGAGATCCGATGTTTGAAAAAATCGCGCTGATCGGGCTCGGCCTGATCGGCTCATCTATCAGTCATGGGACGCGCCGTCGTAGTCTCGCAAAGACGATTTCCGGTTCAGCACGAACGGCTGAGACACGGGAAACTGCGCTTCGCATCGGTATTGTTGACAGCGTGCACGAAGATCCTTGCGAGGCGGTGGCCGACGCAGACCTGATCGTGCTCTGTGTGCCTGTTGGTGCCTGCGGTGCAGTGGCCAAGACCATATCCGGACACCTGAAGCCTGGCGCTATCGTCACCGATGTGGGCTCAGTGAAGGGGTCCGTGGTTGCCGATGTCGCTCCGCATATTCCGAGCGGCGTGCACTTCGTGCCCGGCCATCCGATCGCTGGTACGGAGCAGTCCGGACCGGAGTCCGGTTTCGCTGAGCTGTTTGATGATAGATGGTGCATCCTGACGCCACCGGAGGGATGCGATCCGGAAGCTGTTCAGCGGCTCAAGCGTTACTGGGAGCAGCTTGGTTCACAGGTAGAGGTCATGGCGCCAGCGCATCACGACATGGTGCTGGCGATCACAAGTCATCTGCCACACCTGATTGCTTACAATATCGTCAACACAGCAGATCAACTGGAGCGCGTTGCGGATGCCGAGGTGATCAAGTTTTCAGCTGGTGGCTTCCGCGACTTCACACGCATTGCGGCGTCCGACCCGACGATGTGGCGGGATGTGTTCCTGAACAACAAGGAAGCTGTTCTCGAGATGCTGGGCCGCTTCAACGAGGACCTCAGCAATCTGCAGCGGGCGATCCGTTATGGCGATGGTGACACGCTGTTTGAGTTGTTCACCGACGCGCGACGCATCCGACACGGTATTATTGAGGCCGGCCAAGACATCGCGGCTCCAGACTTTGGTCGCTTTGGCAATGATCCAGTAAGTCCGAGCGAAAAGACCTGATTGAGAGATGAGCCAGGAAGATCACGACCACTGGGTGTTCGGGTATGGCTCGCTGATGTGGCGGCCAGGCTTCGATTTTGCGGAAAGAGTTCCTGCATTCCTGGTCGGATTCGAACGTTCGTTTTGTATCTTCTCCAATCACCATCGTGGCAATGACGCGCGACCGGGGCTCGTGTTGGGGCTCGACCGTGGCGGGGCCTGTGCCGGTATCGCGTATCGTATTGTTCCCGAGCACTGGCAACAGACCGTTGCCTACTTGCGTGCGCGAGAACAGGTCAGCGGTGTTTATCAGGAGACCTCGGTACCATTGACGCTTGGCGACGGGAGTCACCGTGAGGTCGCCGCACTGACCTACATCGTTGAGCGGGCTCATCCGAGCTATGCCCATCGCCTGCCGTTCGCCAAACAAGTCGATATTATTCGTGGTGCGCGCGGCCTGTCGGGGCCGAATGTCGAGTATCTTGTCAATACGGCACGCCTACTGCGCGAACTTGGCATTCCTGATCGAGGGCTTGAACGGCTCGTCGTCGGCACTGGCGGCTTGTTTGCGTCTGCCAGTGCAGATAGCGGCGGCTTAAGGCGACGCGCATTGCTTGCGGCCCGCTTCCATGGCCGGCAGGTCAAAGGTGTTCGCCGGATGAGCCGTAGCGAGCATCAACGCTTCATGTATCGACAGGCGTTGGGCTAAACAGCACGAGGTTACGTTGAAAGGGTGCGCTGTTTTAGAGGCGGCTATCCACAATGGGAATAGCCGCATTCCATGCAGACCCAGCAACCTTCCTGCCGCGTGAGCGCCAACTGGCCACACTGAGGACATGCCTTGCCCAGCGGCTTTTGCGATGCCGTTGGTCCGCTGTTTGCGGAAGCTTTGCCTGTCGCGC
>JBCDBQ010000898.1:0-2084 GCA_039183375.1 Pseudomonadota bacterium | reverse complement strand
GCTTATCAGCACTTTGTCTGGCTCGGGCTTCAATTCAGCGGTCGCCTCGCGCAGCCCCGCAAACAAGTTTGAAATACGCGCGTGATAGCTGCGGCCTGCAGACGTGAAAGCCAGGCCCTTGGGAACCCTTTCGAAGAGCATAATCCCCAGATGGGCTTCTAGCTGGCGCACATGTTGCGCAACCGCACCTTGCGTAACGCCTAACTCATCAGCAGCAGCTCGGAAGCTCAAGCGGCGGCCTGCAGCGTCGAATGCACGTAGCCCATTGAGCGGGGGAAGGTCGATCATAGCCAATAGTATTTCTATTGCCCCGAAACTTCAAATCTCGCGCGAATGCTTTCTAGAGCAATGGTAATCAGATCCTGACCCGACAGGAGATCAGATATGTCAGCAGAAAAAGTAGCGCTAATCACAGCTGGCGGCAGTGGCATTGGCGCAGATGCGGCAAGGAAACTCGCCGAAGATGGCTTCGAAGTTGGAATTCTTTCGTCCTCCGGCAAGGGAGAGGCACTTGGCACAGAACTCGGTGGCTTTGGCGTAACGGGCTCCAACCTCATAACGGGTGACCTCTCCAAACTTGTAGAAGGTGCAAAGGACCGCTGGGGGCGCGTCGATGTTCTCGTCAATTCCGCAGGCCACGGTCCCAAAGGTCAAGTTCTTGAGATTTGTGATGACGACTGGCACCAAGGTTTGGAGGTGTATTTGATGAACGTCATCCGCCCGACACGCCTGGTGACTCCTTTGATGCAGTCCCAAGGTGGCGGAGCGATCATCAACATCTCGACATTTGCCGCTTTCGAGCCTGATCCTCTTTTTCCAACGTCCGGGGTCTTTCGTGCCGGTTTGGCTGCGTTCTCAAAGCTCTTTTCTGACAGATACGCAGCCGAAAACATCAGAATGAACAACATACTTCCTGGCTTCATCGAAAGTCTGCCAGAGACTGAAGATCGCAAGGCACGCATCCCAATGGGGCGCTATGGTCATACGGCGGAAGTCTCGTCTTTGATCTCTTGGCTGGCATCCAAAGAAGGCGGCTACATGACGGGTCAAAACCTTCGCATTGACGGCGGGCTAACCCGTGCCGTCTGACGCAAGGACTGTCCGGACACCACGCGAACAACTGGTTTTGCTGTCAAATGGCGCGCATCGGCGATCCAAATTTTGGGTTACACCGCCAATGGATTTGGATGGACACCGTGGACTCTGTACCTGTTTCTCGCAGCCGTGGTGGGATGGTTCGCGGTCGGTGCTCTTTGGAATGACAAAGCACTTGTGTTGGTCAACCTTAACGCACTAGCCGCGATGATCGCAGGCATGGCCGGCGGCTGGGTCTCGACAAGCAGTTGTCGGTGCAGGCCGCTGCATCGGTCAGATTGGGCTCTCAGCGGCAGAATGCGTGCGCGGAAACCGCACGTTCAGTCCGCTCTCGAGAACCGACATCATCTCTTACTGGTACAATTTCGCTGTCAGCACGGTGTTGGTTCTGGGCCATGAATTTAGTCCGACCCAGTGTCGTCTAAGTTTCGTTCTTATGCGGCAACCGACTCCAGAAAGCGGCCAGCACACACATTCCCACGATCGCGGCCGCAGCAACGATACCAAGTGGCCCAAACGCAAGGTCATGGCTATGAAGCCACTCCCATTCTTGTTGCTTCTGAAAACCTGCGCAGTCGCTCGGATGCTTATCGCACCAAGCTCCCTTAGACATCTTGCCCTCCAATTTCGATCGGGAGGGCAATGCTAGCCCTCCCGTCAATAGATCCATCTCGATGAGCCTAGCTTTGAACAAAGCTCAGCAGATCGGAATTAACCAGATCGGGATGGGTGGCGAAGAAGCCGTGCGACAGGCCCTCGTAAACCTTAAGCGTTCCGTTCGGCAGAAGCGTAACCGCCTTCTCGGCCGAGTTGGCGATTGGTACGACCTGATCGTCGTCACCGTGCATGACAAGTGTCGGCAGGTTCATCGCCTTGAGGTCCTCGGTCTGGTCGGTCTCGGAGAACACAGCGATACACTGATAATGCGCAGAAGCGCTGCCCATCATGGCCTGGCGCCACCAATTGTTGATCAGGCCCTGGCTGAATTC
>JBCDBQ010000897.1:0-2092 GCA_039183375.1 Pseudomonadota bacterium | reverse complement strand
CAACACACCGCGCGCGGCGACATGCGGATCGTTGACGACACCTTCCACATCCAGAACCGGCGCGCAGGGCACCTGACCCGCACGCAGTTTGGCCAGAACGTCGTCATTGGATTGCTTGGCAAGTGACGCTTCGATGATCTCAGTCAGCGCGGCACGGTTTTCTACCCGTGCAGGCATATCGATAAAACGGTCATCGCTGAGCAAGCCGTGTAGACTAAGCGCATCGCACAACCGTTCCCAGAACCTTTGCGTCGAAGCTCCGATGAAGATCAGCCCGTCGCGACCACTGAAGACCTGATAGGGTGAGAAGGTTGCCAGGGCCGAGCCGGTGCGCGGTGGCACCACACCGGTCTGCGCATATCGCGCGATACCTTGCGACATCCAGGATAGTGCGGACTCCATTAAATTGAAGTCCAGTCGCGCGCCTTCACCCGTTTGGTCGCGAGTTCTCAAAGCATCTAGAACGCCAATCACAACATACATGCCAGTTCCCATGTCGATCAGCGATGGCCCGACGCGAACGGGGGAGCGATTCGGCTCTCCAGTTGCCGACATAATTCCGGACATGGCCTGGGCCACAGCATCGTAGCCGCGCAGTTCGCTGTAGGGGCCGGTTTGTCCAAAGCCCGAGATCGAGCAGTAGATCATGTCTGGTTTAAGTGCAGCGACAGCCTCGTAGCCGTAGCCGAGGCGCTCTGCTGCGCCCGGCGTGAAGGCTTCCAGCATCACATCAGCTTTGGCGATCAGCCGCCGCATGATGTCCTTGCTTTCAGGCTTTTTGAGATCAATCGAAATGCTACGCTTGTTGCGATTGACCACGGCGAACGTCGCCCCTCCGTTGGCTGGCCGAAAATGATCGCCGCCTGGCGGTTCGACCTTGATGACCGTAGCCCCCAGCTCCGCCATCAACATCGTGGAAAATGGGCCGGAAAGCGCATGGCTGAGGTCAAGAACCGTGATGCCGGTCATTGATCGGGACAATGTTAGGCTCCGAAAAATCTGGGTTGCTGACGGATTCGTCCATCATTCTATGCCCACGCGCCAGAGATCTCGATAGCAGATCTGATATTGCCGGTGTCTGACTTCTCTTCTCGCGACTTAACTGTCTAAAATATGCCTGAGCCTGGATATGACGGCCGAGTGACGCAATGAGCTTCGCGTCAAGGATGGAAAGATGACGATTTCAATTGAGCAGAAGCACCCATTATTCGTCGGTGAGATTGACGGCGCAAAGCTCGCGCCGGACATGGATGAAGCGACCGTCGCCGCCGTCGATGAGGCGATTAACACGTTTGCTGTTCTGATCTTTCATAACCAGCAACTGGACAACGAAGAGCTTTATGCTGTCGGCGAGCGCTTCGGCAGAATAGCGGCACCGCGCAATCACCGTGCCGGCCAACGGATCGAGAAAGCCGGTATTGCAGATATCTCGAACCTCGACGAGCAGGGCAAGGTGCGCCGCCGCGATGACAATCGCCGCCTCGATGGTCTTGGTAATCAGCTTTGGCACTCGGATGCCTCGTTTCGGCCGATCTCAGGCGCGCTTTCGATGTTATATGCGCACTCGATTCCGCCGAAGGGTGGCGATACGGAGTTTGCAGACTTGCGCGCGGCCTACGACGCCCTCGACGATGACATGAAAGACGAGATCGACGGTTTGATGGTTGAACACTCCATCTTCCATTCTCGCGGTCTGCTTGGCCATTCGGATTACACGCCGGAAGAACGCAAGGCACTGCCGCCGGTGCGCCATCCTCTGGTGCGCACGCATCCTGGCTCAAAGCGTAAGACGCTATATCTCGGTGCTCATGCGTCTCACATCATCGATTGGCCAATGCCGGAGGGGCGTTTGTTACTACACGAATTGACCGCTCACGCCACGGACCGGCGATTTATCTATGCGCATCAATGGGCCGTCGGTGATCTCGTCATATGGGACAATCGCTGCACGGTGCATCGCGGCCGCCGCTACGATGACGTCAAGTACAAGCGTGACCTGCGCCGCGTCACAACACAGGATATGGATAGCATCAACGACAATCCTGAGCTTGTCGAAATGGCATCAACCTAATTGGTGGTCGCGTTCGGCGAT
>JBCDBQ010000896.1:0-2101 GCA_039183375.1 Pseudomonadota bacterium | reverse complement strand
TCTCAGCTTTAGGGGCTGGGTAGGGTCCTGTGGCGTAAGTCAATGGAGTGAAAGTATGATCGGGGGACTGTTTAAGTCATCCAGCCGTGTTGCAGCACTTGCAGCAGCTGGTTTTCTCTCGGGTGGAGTAGCAGCACAAGCTGCCGACCTTGGCGGCAACTGCTGTGCAGATCTCGAAGAGCGTGTTGCTGAACTTGAAGCAACCACTGCTCGCAAAGGTAACCGCAAGGTTTCTCTTACCGTTTCTGGTCACGTCAATGAAGGCGTGATGTTCTGGGATGATGGTGTAAATAGTGACGCCTACATCACAACGAACGTTCAGTCACGTACACGTTTCCGTTTCAAGGGTAGTGCAACGATCAATGCTGATTGGTCTGCGGGCTTCCTGATCGAAATCGGCATGACGCGCCCAGGCTCAAGCTTGAACGTCACGGCCGACGATGACAGCGCTACGATCGGCGATGGCATGGATGTACGTCACCAGGTGCTGTTCCTAAAGTCGAAGACTTTCGGTACTCTGCACGTTGGCCACACGTCAGATGCAACTGACGGCATCACCCAAATCTGCTTGGGTTGTAAGATGGGCAACTATGCCAGCACGGCCATGGATGATATCGCCAATAGCTTTGCACTCCGCACTGCAGCTGGTGCAGACTCTGGAACAACGGTCGGCGACTACTTCGAATCTGCTGAAGGTACACGCCAGGCAGTTGTTAAGTGGACATCGCCAACTGTTGCAGGCTTCAGCCTGAGCGCAAACTGGGCTGACCAAGCAGTCGATAATGACGGCTTCGGTGTTGCGTTGCGTTATGCTGGTGAATTCGGTGCGTTCCGCGTAGCTGCTGGTGTCGGTTACGAAGACCAAGCCGACCGCGAAACAACTGGCGGTTCTGTCTCTGTTGCCCACGTTCCAACCGGTCTCTACATTGCTGGTAGTTACGGTGAAGAAAGCGAGGCTGCTGGTGACGACACGCAATGGCACATCAGTGCTGGCATCAACACGAAGCTGAACTCGCTTGGTAAGACTCACTTCGGTGGCATTTACGGCAACTTCGATCTTCGTGAAGACGGTCGTGAAGCACAGACCTGGGGTCTGACCGTTTCGCAGAACATCGACGCTGCAGCAATGGAAATCTACCTGCAGTATCACAACCTCTCAGCTGAGAACGACACAGATGGCGACCTGGAAGACTTCGACGTGGTCTTCGCCGGTGCTCGCATCAAGTTCTAACCTGAAGTTGATCGATAGTTCGCACCTCGATGAGGTGAAGGAGAAAGGGGGGCATTGTCCCCCTTTTTCTGTTTGGTGCGGCCCATCGAGCATTTGACAATTGCCTTCAGTCTCCCGCGAACAAAGTCAGACCGCTTTGACGAATTGCCAGAAATCTCTGTGAAATATGCAAGAAAGTCCGCTTTTCACCTTAAGCAACAAGGCCAGGGATACATCTACCAAACAGTTTTCAATAGGTCTTAGGTGGATGAGCCGACCTCAAGCAGCAACGCTCGCTGGTTAATCCACAAGCGACAAACGATCAGAATTTGGCCCATTGCCCATTAGCATGGCGCTCAGGAAGCACCGATCTCGATACGCGGCGCACTATTGATCCCACCAAATGGAACGCGCTAAGATATTGATGTCTCGCAGCATCCACAAGCGATCAGGGTCGCAACGTGGCACTCTATACATAAAGCGGAATATTCATTAGCGAACGGCGCAAGCGATTGGTTCATCGGCCCTTGTCATTCCACAACGCTGCCCAAAAAGATTCAAAACTCCTTAAAGCTCACTGGGAATTACCGCCGTGCGCCGGCATTCTGGCAATCACCTGAGACCGCCTATTGGGACCATACCCATGCAGCGAGCCGTCAGCACTCCCCACTGCAGCCGACTTATTTGATTAAAAACAACCGTCTAACAACTGGATAAATGCACCACACGCGCGCTGTCTAATTGTTGCCCCATCATCGCCATGACTGTGGCAGAACGGCATTCAGTTGCAACAATGCAACCATTAGGGCGAATTACCGGCATAAGATGTCAACCTAGTTTGCTTGCCGAGGAATCCTCGCATACAACCGAACCCACAGTATGAGTCGTGCG
>JBCDBQ010000895.1:0-2138 GCA_039183375.1 Pseudomonadota bacterium | reverse complement strand
AGCTTCCACCCGACACTGGCTGCCTGTCCAATGCCTTCCCCGACATCGCCGAGGAATTCGCATTCCTCCCGATTGCGCTCGCATAAGGTGGCAAGGCGCTGGGCCGATCGTGATATGGCACCGGCGGGATCATTGGAAGCGCTCGGCTCAACGTAGAACGTGTATGAAAAGAAAGTGACTAAGCCCAGGATCAAAAGCAGTTTGAAAAAGCCAATCATGTCACACACGCCTACTCATTGTTGAATCGACGCGTAGACGAGTAAGGTTAACGAAGTGTTAGCGTGCAGCGAGAAAGCACCTATTCCGTGTCTTTCGAGCTGCCCTTTAGGGCTTCGAGCACAACATTGAGTTCGCCTGGATGCGGACCAGCTTTCAGATGACTGAGGCGCGTATAAAGATCAGCGGCGGAAGCGTGGAATCCACCAGGTAGTCCTGCCTTATCGAAGGTCTCGGAGATCTCATTCATTTCAGCAACAAACCGCCATGCCTTCGCCGTGACGCCACGCATTGCCATCTCGCGTTTTTCGGCAAGTCCGGCTTGGTCGCGTTCCCAATGGCCATTGAGTTGGTCTCTGACACCGAGCTGATCCGCCGTTGCCAGAATTGCGCAAATCAGTGCGGTAGTGCCCTTGGAGAAGGCTGCGTAACACATCTTGAGTGCCGAGGCCTTGCCGATATCAGCACCAATGACCTCGGTGTGTAGAGGACCGGAGTTGGCCACATCGGCGACCTGACCGGCAGCTGAGCCTGACAGGTACAGCCATGTCGTTCCTGGCTTCCAGGCCGGATGTCCGATGATGCCACCATCGACAACAGTTATGCCGGCAGGTTGCAGTTCAGCAGCAATGCTGTGCATCCGATCCGGAGAAATCGCGTTCGCATCAACAAACGTTCCGCTGAAGCCTGCATCCTTGACGTCGGTTGCGAGTTGGCTCGCGGCTTCCGGTGGGCAGATGCTGAGCACGATCTCGCTTGCATCACAGACCCCTTTCAAGGTGCCGGCATCAGTCAGACCATGCTCTTTGGCGCGCTCGGCCGTATCAGCGGAGCGCCCTTGCGATGCCCAGTACACCGTGTGGCCACCCTGCCGGATACTGGCCGCAACCGAGACACCCATATTGCCTGGATGCAAGACGCCAATGTTCATGCCTGTTCTCCGCTGCTCAATCACCTTTGATATTTACTGCACCATAGCGAGGAGAGACCGCCAGGCGCAACGCTCGCAGCGGTGTTCCGCCTGCGGCGCAGTGGTTTTCTGGCTTGGATACTCGACTTGAGCCGTGGCATGGCAATGATGAGCAGAACATCTGACGCGGCGGACGCAGACGGGCAGCATTCCCATGCATGAAATTCTATTGATCGTGGCGCCGGTTGCCCTGTTGGTGCTGCTTGGCTTCGTCGCCGCAAAGTCGCGCTACTTGCCGGAAACGGCGATTGCCGGTTTACCGGCGTTTGCGTTCCGAGTGACGATGCCGGCGCTCATCTTCCGAGCTTTTCTCTCGGTCGATGAGTTGCCCGCAGCCCCCGAAGCCATGATCTTTGTTTACTTCGGGACTGTCGCAATTATCTGGGTGCTTGTTTCGCTTCTCACGGTCGCGCTTTTGCGCCGGCCCGCCGCAGACGCTGCACCAATCTCGATGGCGACCAGCTTTTCAAATTCGGTCATGCTGGGACTGCCGCTTAGTTTGTCTGCCTTTGGCCCCGAGTCCACCATTCCCGCAGCGATCATCATTGCCATCGATACGCCGATCATGTGGCTTGTTGCAGTGACCCAAATTGAAGTCGCCTTGGCGGGCGAGCGTCGGTTCTCCTTCGCTGCCTTGCGCCCTGTGATCATCCGGCTCTTTACTAACCCGATTATCCTGGCAACGCTGGCCGGCGTATCCGGCCGTCTTGCCGGATTGGAATTGAGCGGCGTACCTGAGAAGTTCATCGACCTGTTGGCCGGCGCAGCCGTCCCGGTGGCCTTGTTTGCCATGGGCATGACGCTTTCAACCTTCAGCCTGCGTGGGCAGACGCCGACATTGATCGTGATGACGATCTTCAAGCTGCTGATCATGCCGGCGGTTGTGGTCGCACTGGCGCTCTTCGTCTGGCCGCTGCCACCAGTTTGGTTCGCGACCGCCGTCTTGTTTGCT
>JBCDBQ010000894.1:0-2207 GCA_039183375.1 Pseudomonadota bacterium | reverse complement strand
GCACCGTCGCAGCCGAACTCGATAAGCAATCAATTGCACGATCCATCGAGATGTATGCGCCCAACGTCTATGTGCTTGGAGAGCTCGTTAAGGGAACGGACTTCATTGTCACAATGCAGAGCCGTATAGGCATAAGCGCCTTTAGCGGTCTATCATACTGTACGCCACCGATGCCACTGCCGGACATCAATTTTGATCTGGTCTGGCATAAGAGGAATGACTCCTCTCCGCGCGCCCTGTGGCTCCGTGATATCGTTTTCAATGCCGCAAATTAGAGTTTTCAAATTCAGTCGGCCAACCACAGCCAGGCAGCAGCGCCTCAAGGGTGTTTGCGCGCGCCTGTAAGCACCGCAGTACTGCAAAAATGATAGGCCCCCAGGTCCGCAACGCCCTGCAGATCTTCGAACCAGAGATCAGCAACTTCCGCCGAGACCAGCCCCTGTTTCGTCGCGAAGGCTGCTATCAGCCTTGCATTCCAATAGCTAAACTCGGCTTCCGAATACGCCTGGTTTAGAATAGTGAACGGCTCCTGCCAGACGTCGCCCAATAAACCTGTTGATTTGAGCTGCCCTGGCAACACTGCTGGCAGGCTCGGATGGCGCGCTTGCTGGCTGCCGGCGTCTATCATCGTTGCCGTTCGTTCTTTCGCGTTGGAGTTCCAGAAAACCGTACCCCAGTTGGTAGCAAAATTAAAAAAACGCCCACCAGGTCTCAGAACACGCAACAACTCATCGACCGCACGATCGAGATCTTCGACAAACTCTAGAGTTTGAATGCTGACGACAGCATCGAACTCCTCATCGTTGTATGGAAGCTCCAGAATATCACCGCTCTGCAGCGCAATTTGACCGTACTGTCGGCAATTCTCGTGCGCCGCCGCGAGTTGATCCTCGCTGATGTCCAAGCCACAAACAGTGCCTTCCGACCCAACAGCTTCAGCAAGGAGATTGAGGAACAGGCCGCTCCCACAACCAACTTCCAGAATTCTCTCTCCTGCTACCGGTTTGCAGAACCTCAGACATGCCTGCCGTCGCTCTTGATATGCTGACGTTGCAGCAGCTCGCTGTTGGAGAATTGCAAGATCTTCCGTGTAGTCCATGATTGAAGGCCCTAGGGATCAAATCGCAAGTTGAGTCCCAAAATAGCACTACAACCGGATGCCCGACACCTGTAACGCGACTGCTACATAACGAGCTTGCTCAAGAACATTTCGTTTAAAATACTTCGACCTGATTGAGATCTATCGCAACAGAATTTTTCAGCTGAACATCGCACGGCCCGGACGTGATTGGTCGTCAGTATTTCTGGCAATGATTGCACCGTGTCGAACGCCAATGCCAGCACCGACTAATATACGTTTGTACTTCGGACAAAAATAAAGCCCCAGCGCGACGTACTCAAGTTACGCCTCGCTGGGGCCACAACCCAGAACGCCAGGCAGAAGTGCCTGGCGAACTCAGATTAAGAAAGGTTATCTTTAACCTTCGTGAATGTGCCGGTGATGCCGTTAGTGACAGTCTGCATGCTAGAAATCAAAGCAACAGCGATCAGGGCTGCGAGCAGTGCATACTCAATTGCAGTTGCACCAGACTCACACTTTGCGAAGCGGCTAACCAAAGCTTTCATGACAACTCTCCCAAACTCGGAACTATGAACGGGTCTATTTTGACCCTGGGTTTACACGGAATTGCTTCCGCTTGAGACCGATATTGCGGTTGAGAGACTAATAAGATCCTAATGGGCAAAACTGGCGAGAAACACGGTTAATAAATCCATTCTTTTTTGTCGTTCAAATCCGCTTCCCTGCAACGCGGACCAATACCCGAATAGTCGCCAGAAACGCAGCTGGCCTTCGGTGTTTGTAGTTTTGACGTGACAGTCCTTGCCTCTGTCATCAACAGCTGCATGCCGGGAGCCTGCCTAGGCCGCACCCGACAAGACTTAATCAACACGCGAGCGCTCATCATCATCATCAATGACACTTTGCTACGACAGCCATCGAATGCCATCAGCTCGCAGCATTCAGCAGATCATACCTTGCGTCCCGATGAATCGTCCCTGCGAAACGAACCGACGATAGAGACGATAGACATAATTTGAAAATCGCAGCGCGGGGCCGCAAAATGCAGCGCGTCGCTCAGCACTAGTTGCAAGCGCCAAGCCAAAAGAAACATAAGGATCAGCGTCTTAATCCGGTTCTGTTGATT
>JBCDBQ010000893.1:0-2220 GCA_039183375.1 Pseudomonadota bacterium | reverse complement strand
TTCATCAGCAACAGGAAAAAGAAGTCGCCGCGGCTAGTCACTTCAATACCGCCATGACGGGTGGGACGCTGATAGGTTTTCCCTTCCGGGGTATCAGACACGCTAAAGAAGTAGATGGCGCCGTAGATAGCAGCAAAGGCACCGGTAGCAAAGATAGCCATCCGCCAATTAAGGATGGCGCCTGACTCCAATGCAAAGGCACCGGGGAGGAAACTAAATGCACCAGCAATAGCCACTAAGCTGAGAGCTGAAGCGGCAGAGCCAAAATTGCCCCAACCGCCGTAAATACCTTCAGCTAGGCCAATTTCTTTGGGCGGGAACCACTCTGCCACCATGCGAATGCCGATCACGAATCCAGCACCGACAATGCCCAACAACAGACGACTAATCACCAATGTGGTGAAATCATTAGCCGTGGCAAACAGGGTGCAAGGAATCACCGCATACATCAACAAAACTGAGTAGGTCACGCGTGGCCCATACTTGTCGAGCAACATGCCGATGATGATGCGGGCTGGCACCGTAAGTGCAACGTTGCACAGACCGACAATGCCCCGTTGCGCGTCGGTCAGGCCGATATCTTCTTGAATGGTTGTCGCCAATGGCGCGTAGTTAAACCACACCACAAACGACAGGAAAAACGCGAACCAAGTCAAGTGCAGGGTTCGGTATCGCCCGCGAAATGACACTAATTCTCCAAGCATGTAGCCACCTTTATCAGCGAACAGCAAACACCTCAAACCCCAGGGATTCTTTGAGGTCATTTAGAGCGAGCGAGCCAAACTTAATACATGGCACGATATTGCACCTTGACGCCCACAACAAAACTCTTTAGTTCAGGAATGAACTTGAGAAGTAACTTACGCAACCAATCAATTCCGAAAAGTATTCGTAGATACCGAAAAGAGTCATAAATCGAAAAAATAGACAACTTCTTATGCGGTAACTGCATGACTCGATCTGGATCCGAATTAACTTGACACAAACAGATAGAAAAGAGCGATCGCCTTCGCATCCTTATCGACATACATATTCATTTATCGATCCTTCTTAAGTGGGTCTGACTAGGAGATCGCGGCCTTCGGACGAGCTTGAAAGTGTTCGATCAACAAGGCTGTAAGGACATCCTTTAAATCATCGCAGGGGACATTTCTCTGAACGCGACTGCCTAATTGCGCGTCTTTGCCCACTTTCCCGCCCATGTAGATATCCACTGCCTCCACGGTCTGGCCATCTTTGCGGGTTTTAGTACCCAATAGGCCGATATCTGCTACTTGGGGTTGGCCGCAAGAATTAGGACATCCAGTCCAGTGAATGCGGACAGGACGAGGAAGCTCCAATCCTGCTTCCACTTCTCTGGCTAGGGCGATCGCGCGCTGCTTGGTTTCTATCAAAGCAAAATTGCAAAACTGCGCCCCCGTACAGGACACTAAAGCCCGCGAGAGTGGCGCCGGTTCGGTAGAGAATTGTTGCAATAAAGGCTCGCTCAAAAATGCCTGCAAGCGCGAATCTGGAATGTTGGAGACAATTGCGTTTTGCTCGACTGTGAGGCGAATTTCACCGCTGCCGTAGACATCAGCCAACCGAGATAACTCGAACATATCTTCTGCCTTTAGGCGTCCGACAGGGATGTGTAGACCGACATAATTTAGTCCGGTTTGTTTTTGGGGGAATGCACCAATGTGATCGCGTTTATCCCAATCAATTTCATCTTCAAGAGCGGCAGGGAGTAACGTCCGTTCGAGCTGCTGTTCGACTTTCTCTCGAAACGTGTCAATCCCCCATTCATCAATCAGCCACATCAGGCGAGATTTCTGCCGATTAGCCCGAGAGCCATTGTCCCGATACACTTCTAGGATGGCGAGCGATAAATCGACGACGTCATCCGTGGGCGGAACCCACACATTCATGGGAATCGCGGCTGCGCAGCGTTTGGCCGAAAAGAAGCCTCCCACCAAAACGTTGAAGCCTAATTTGCCATCAAAATAGGCGGGGACAAAGGCAATGTCGTTAATTTCGGCGTGCACTGAGTTATCGCGGCCGCCCTCGATCGCAATGTTGAACTTGCGCGGTAGATTAGTGAACTTGAAGTTGCCTTCGCCGTTGTTGGTGATAGCATCTTGCACTTTGGTTACGAGGCCGCGCGTGTCGATCAGCTCGTCCGCATCAATACCTGCTACAGGGGAGCCAGTGATGTTGCGCACATTGTCCATGCCGGAC
>JBCDBQ010000892.1:0-2222 GCA_039183375.1 Pseudomonadota bacterium | reverse complement strand
GGGACAGCTGGTTGCAGCATATGGGGATTGAGGGGATCGACACCACAAAAGGCAAACGCTTCAGCGATTATGGCTTGGCTGTCCAGGCCGCAGCCTCCGGCCAAGGCGTCATGCTCGCGGGTTGGCCCGCCATGCAAGAGACATTGGAGGCGGGCCTTCTGCTATGCCCCTTTGCGAACGGTGTCGTTGAGACCGATCTCGGTTTTGATCTGGTGACCCGAGCGGATGTGGAAGATCGCCCAGAAGTGTTGGCTTTCAAAAACTGGATTGTCGAAGCCGCAGCAGAGGTGGGAGATTGGTGTTAGAATTCGCCCGGACTCATTGGTCGAAGGGCTCAATCTGCACGAGATCGAAGAATGATCCTCGCGCGATGATCTTACCAAACGGATAGGTCTCGACTTTGGGGTAGCTCTCATCCCTCAGGATGATCATATGCGTGTAAAACTGCCGCCAGTTTCGGTAGGGGGCAAAGATCTCCGCTTGGTCCTGCAAACTGACCTTGTGGAGCAGTTTCCATGGCTCCGGGAAGAACTGAGGAATGTTCCGGTCTTCTAAGGGGGGACGTGGTTTCAGTGAACTTCCACCAGTAAAAGCTGACGGAACGTAGAAACCAATTTCTGATGCCGGATAGAAGATTGAGTGGGTGTGTCGGACTATGCGAAGAATGTAGGGATCTTCTCGTGCAACGATGACTCTATCCTCGGGCGAGAGGCGTTCTGTTGCACGCGTCAGCTCGTTTACATCAGCTTCATACTGCGTCCAAATCCCATCCAACCAGACCATCCTGAGACTGAAGAGCACGATCACAACTCCGCTGAAGACAGCGGATGATCGCAGCGTGAAGCCAGCGTTCGACGCCGCTATGATCACGGCAGCCGTCAAGACGGGAAACCGGATGTGCGTCAGGAAGACACCCGACAAAAGAGGTGGGATGAGAAAGCAGACAATCAGGGCGACGACGCAAAGAAGCTTTGCTGCAGGTGCCAGTTGGAGTGTTGCCCCACCCAGACGACAGACGAGCACTATCGCCGCGAGCGCCATGAACACAAGAAGCAAGTCGCGGGGCATCTCGCCAGGCCATTTTGCGTAAGGGTACGGCACCACAGGAGAAGCAAGGGCCGTTAAGCGGTCCATCACGCCACCGAAGCTCGTCGCTGTGATGTTATATCCATCCGAGGCGGGAAACGTTGTTGGCAGGTGGATCGCGGGTATCGCCGCCAACAAGATCAAAAGCGAGAAAAGCAAAGCGAGCCGCCGCAGTGCCCCGGGCATACTCCGCGCGGCCCACCATTGCCCAACCTCAAGAAGGAACAGCGCCATCATCAGAAAACCGAACGCGTAGAGATGCAACACGTACACAATCAGCACAAGCGGCCAGATCAGCAGCAATCTGCTGATAAAGCTGAACTTGATCATGAAGAACCATCCGGCGAGGACCAAGATGACGACTGGCACGGCCAAAGAGAAGTTCTCAAAACCGTATCCAAGAGGCATGTGGCGCAGCAGCACCACCGCCAATAGGGGCCAAACGGACCAAGCCCCCCAAATCGCGCGATGGAGGACAAAGACTGAAATCAGAAGACCGAATGAGGCGAACTGGACGATTATTTTCTGTGTGAGACCAACATCGCGACAGGCTGCCTCGAACATAAACAGGAGATCAGCCGCCAAGTTCGGGACGATTTGCATCTCATAGGAATAGAACCGGCCTAGACCGCTCAACTTGTCCGGCTGGCAATGGATGACATGCCGCGAGTAGTGATTTGGCATGTCGACATGTGGGAGATAGTCAAAAGGCCATATCATCAGATTGACCAGTAGCGCTAACAGAAGAGACGCCACCACCATGCAAAAGAGGTAAACTCGTTCGTTTGCAGCGTTAGACAACTTAAACCTACTTTCGGAACACGAATAACTTTTGAAACGTAAATAAAAACAGCGCGACGAGAACCACAGCGATTAATTGACTCAGTTGGTGCGTTAAGCCCAGTCGAATATGCAGAGTGGCAAGCGTGGCAATTTGGAGACCGTAGCCAACAATATATGATATCACGAAGAGCAGTCGCCGGGATGCCGGAACATGCTTTTGGATAAAAGAGAAGCGCGCGTGCGCAATGAAGGAAAGGGGCACTCCAACAACGAAAGTCAAGCTCGACGCAACCAGTGGACGTACGTCAAGCGCCGTCAGCCCAAGATAAGCCAAATAGAGAGCCGCGTTCAAT
>JBCDBQ010000891.1:0-2261 GCA_039183375.1 Pseudomonadota bacterium | reverse complement strand
TTCCGCCAGCCGCTTTCGTGTTGCCGATGCCGCCAATCGAATGGCCCGACCTGAAACTTCGAGCGACAAGGAGCTGGATGTTTGCCCTTCCAAGGGTCCGAGCCGGGTGTGGCCTGATAACACCTCGAAGCGATCCGGACTGATATCCAGTTCATCGGCGGCGATCTGGACCAGTGCTGTCAAAATGCCCTGGCCGATCTCAACCTTCCCGGTCCTGAGCAGCACCTTGCCGTCTTGCGACAAGTCGAGCCAGTCGGCGCAGTTTGGATTGTCGTCGATACTGGGCGATGCCTTGATGTCGATCATGACTGTGCCTCCGCGGCCATGGCCGCTCCAGCCTTTTCGATCGCGCGCATAATGCGGTTATGGGCGCCACACCGGCAAAGATTATCATCCAGCGCAGCGGCGATTGTGGCGCGGTCCGGTTGTCCGGTCTCGGCTAGGAGCGCCTTGGCGCGCATCAGGATGCCTGGCAGGCAATAGCCACACTGACCGGCCTGCTCTTCGAGCACAGCTGTGACCAGTGGGTGGGGTGCAGAACCAGCCGTGAGCTGCTCGACAGTTTCCACGGTTTGCCCTTGCACGGCTTCGACCGGTGTATTGCAGGACGTCACCGGCCGGCCATCGATCAGCACCGTGCAAGCACCGCAGTCCCCCTCGCCGCAGCCATGACGTGTGCCTTTGAGGGCGAGATCGTTGCGCAAGGCCAAGAGAAGGGGCGTATTGGGTGCGACATGGATCGCCACTTCCTTGCCGTTTACCCGAAATGATATGTCTTCGGCCATGCTCGCACGCCTCCCCTGATGTCTTCTAACAACAGTTTGACAGAGCTTGTCGGCAGTTGAAAGACGCAATGGCCGACCACACATTTCCCTTATCGCCCGAACTCATGTAAAAGGCGGCCAAATCTCTCTAACAGCTGGACATTCACCGATGCCGGTTCCTTTCGACCGCCGCCGTACGTTTGCGATTATTTCCCACCCGGACGCCGGTAAAACGACATTGACCGAGAAGCTGCTGTTTACCGGCGGCGCTATTCACCTTGCCGGCACCGTGAAGGCGCGCGGCGAGGCCAGACGCGCGCGTTCTGACTGGATGAAGATCGAACAGGAGCGCGGCATCTCGGTGACTTCATCGGTGATGACGTTCGAGCACCGCGGGCTGCTCTACAATCTGCTCGATACGCCGGGCCACGAAGATTTCTCCGAAGATACCTATCGCACTCTCACGGCTGTCGACTCCGCCGTCATGGTCATTGACGCGGCACGCGGCATTGAAAGCCAGACGCGCAAGCTGTTCGAGGTCTGCCGCCTGCGCGACATTCCGATTATTACCTTCGTCAACAAGGTCGACCGTGAGGGCCGCGATCCGTTTGAGACACTGGATCAAATCCACGACGAGCTGCAGCTGGATATCTGCCCGCGGGTTTGGCCGATCGGAATGGGTGGACGGTTTCATGGCTGCTTTGACCTTCAAACCAATCAGTTCGCGACATCGACCCAGAGTGCAGCCGGCGCCTTCGACACTGTGGTCGATTGCACCGGACTGGATGATGAGAAGCTCGATGCCATGGTGGACGACGAGGTTCTCGAACAAGCGAGAGAGAGTGCAGAACTGGCGGTTGGCGGCTATTCCGAGTTTGACCGCGATGCTTACCGCGAAGGCCACCTGACACCCGTGGTCTTCGGCAGTGCGTTGCGCGACTATGGCATCCTGAGCCTGCTCGACATCATCGCCGACCATGCGCCCGAACCGCGACCGAGTCCGACCAATGTGCGCACCGTTGAGCCGCAGGAAAAGCCGGTGAGCGGTTTCGTGTTCAAAGTCCAGGCCAATATGGACAAGAACCACCGCGACCGCATTGCGTTCCTGAGGCTGTGCTCGGGTGACTTCAAACGCGGCATGAAACTGCGCCAGGTACGTACCGGCAAGGACGTTCTGGTGCACAGCCCGATCATCTTCATGGCGCAGGACCGCGAGATCGCCGAAGAAGCTGGCGCTGGCGATGTGATCGGCATTCCCAACCATGGCAGCATTCGCGTGGGTGATACCTTCACCGAGGGCGAGGACATGCGCTTCACCGGCATTCCGGTGTTTGCACCAGAGATCCTGCGCCGTGTTCACCTGGTCGATACGACACGTATCAAGCAGCTGCGACAGGCGCTGCAGGATCTCTCCGAGGAAGGTCTGATCCAGGTGTTTAAGCCAGACATCGGCACCCAATGGATCGTCGGCGCAATCGGCCCACTGCAGCTCGATGT
>JBCDBQ010000890.1:0-2263 GCA_039183375.1 Pseudomonadota bacterium | reverse complement strand
GCCTGCACCCCACAACACAGCAACGCGCTGCTCCGGATCAGCATCGAAGCCACGAAATGCATCGGCCAATCCCTCAGCTGTTTCATTGTCAACGGCATTGCGGACCTCCGGGCGATTGATGATGACGGTCGTAATCGGTCCGTCGCGTTCGACGAGCACTTTGGCGGCTGACATGGGGTGTTTCCTCTTGACGGTGATCCGTCAAATAGTGGCAAGTAACGTGTGCGTCGACAAGCGTGTTCGTAACACCGCCTCAGGCTTGGGCATCACTGACAAAGAGTTCATCTGCCATCAATGCCACGCGCCGTTTCGCAGGAGCAAGGCCGCGAGTTAGGCTTTGCAGCGCACCGCAATCACGGTCGCATTGTCTTGGTAGGGTTCATTTCTATTGTCGATCTCTCGCACGATAGCCTCGCTCAACTGGAGCGGACCCTCCTGACCGTGAGCAGAGACGATCTTGACCAACTTGGGTATGTCCAATGTGTGGATACCGTCGCTGGCCACGATGACGTAATCACCTGTTTCAAGGCTCAGGGCCTTTTTGGAGATATCTACGTGGTCAAGGCTCTCGCCGGTTATCGCGGACCGAAGCATGTGTCGGTGCGGATCTGACTTCGCCTGTTCTTCCGTGATCTTCCCAGCCGCTGCCAGTTGATCGAGAACCGGTGCCAAGGAATGATCCTCGTTGAGGAGAGCGATCTCGCCGCGACGATAAAGATAGAGAGGACTGTCGCCGACACTGACCCATTGAACGCCTTCGTCGTCGAACAACACACCGACGAGAGTGGAACCCATACCAGCCATACTCGGATCGTCGCGCACAATGTCTGCGACCCGCTCATTGCTGGCATCGAGTGCTTCATTGAGCCGCTTGGTTGCCGCAGCGCTTGAGCGCGCGTAAGTCTCAAGAAATGCCTTGCATACAGTTTTGCTGGCTAGTGCGCCGCCGACGTGACCACCCATCCCGTCGGCCAGAACGGCAACCATCCGTCCGGTGCCTGGATCCGGGAGGGCTGCCCCATCCCACGCGAATGTGGCCTGGCCAGGCCAGACGACCGCGGAGTCCTCTTGGTATCCGCGTTCACCTTGCGTCGCACTAAAACCGTACTCAAAAGTCGTCATGAAGGCTTAAGTTCCGTCAATTCACCCCAGTCAAACTCCGGCCCGCAAAAAGCAACAAACACCATCTGTGTTCGACCCATCGTAATCACGTCCATTGATTGCAACGATACAGCTGTTGCCGGGCGGTTGTCATTGACCGATACGACATTGGTTTTGGCCATATTAGGTACAAACAAAAAAGACCGGTCTGTTGAATCATATCGTATGTAGGCCTGTTCTTCGGCAGAAATCGTATCGTCTCCAAAGTCGATTGCAACACGATTAGACTTTGAGCGACCCACCGTATTGTTGCCTTCGAACACCGGTCGAAAGGAACCGATACCCGGACCGCCGACAACAACGATCCAGCCCACCACTGGATCTTGCTTGAAATCACCGCGTTCGACCTCCTGACGGCCGCGTACCATCTGGGTTCGAGCTTCTTGATCCGAATTCATGTCGCCTCCTTCGGATTGTGTTGCCTGGCGCATGACACGCGTGGTTGGGGGAGAGTCATATTCTACATGATGGTCAACAGCTGGAATGTTCGGCGTGCCACCTCGGGCCTCGCGAGCTGCTTCCGTTGCACTTGGAAGAGGGAGAGGCGGCGGAATATCATGTCGTGGGGTTCCGCTATCCTGCGCGGCATCGCCGGCATTGTCTTGAGCTGCTGGGGTTGGATTTTCTTCGGCATCGGATGGAGGAGTCATACCGGCTTCCTTCATGTCCTGCTTTGGTGGGTCAGCCTCGGTAATCGGATCGAGACCGGTGATCCTCGTCGTATCATCCCGACTTGCCGCTGCCAGGGCGTCACGCAGCGACCCCAGAAACTTACCTTGCTTCTTGCCAGCGTCGTCGTTTTTCTGATCCGACATTCACACCTCCCGCCTTTCAACTTTCCGACAAGGCAAACTTCAACTGGGCTCGCCCGATATCGATCATTTCGCCGCCACGTAGGCGTTGTCGTTGGACCAACTCGCCATTGACCCGAACACCATTGCCGTCTGCTCCACTGACATCTGTGATAACAAATTCTGATTCTGGCGTTCGTTCGATCACCGCGTGGTAACGATGAACGGTCTTATGCACAAGTTGAACATCATTGTCTTCTTCGCGCCCAATTCGGACCAATCCGTGTCCGATGTCGAATTGTTCGCGATCG
>JBCDBQ010000889.1:0-2265 GCA_039183375.1 Pseudomonadota bacterium | reverse complement strand
GGCAACTTGCATGTAATGCGAATGCCGGTCGTCTCGGCAAATCAGGACAACCCATATGGGCCATAGCGTCGACGCGAACGCGCGCTTTTGACAGGGACCTGATCAGCGGAGAGCATTATGGCCAGCGGCCTTGCGATGTGCAGCATCAACAGGCCGGACGTATGGCTGCACCGACCGTCACGCCAACATGCAGAAAGACCTTGCCAAAACCGGAGCCGTCCACGTATGGCCCAAATGAGACATCACCCTAGCGTTGTGGGATGTCCGCTTTGAGGATGAACAGCGCGGACCCGATTTACTCGGACGGATCTAGCCGGTTACGCGTGCGTTTGCCGGACAAGCCAATCAATCGTTTGCTTTACGGCTTTTGTCTTAGTCCGTGAACTCGGGGTTAGAAGCCATATTCTCAATTCTGGTGCTGTGAGTTTCTTCTTGAATGGAGTGATCAGCAATCCTGACTTTATGCTTGCTTGTGCTAAGCTAAGTCTTCCCAGAGCAACGCCAAGTCCTTCTTCTGCTGCCCGTAACACGAGGTCTCCCGATGTGTAGCGCGGGCCTTCATCTACCTTAAGAGCCTTTGGACCAAATTGGCGTTGCCAAAGTGACCAACGGGCATTGGGATCACCGTCGTGCAAGAGCATAACGCTTCTGAGGCTCTTAGGCTGACCAATTGCTGACCAATACTCGCGACTTGCGACAGGGACGAGATAATCCTCAATGAGTATTTGACCATCGAAGCCGGACCACGGACCACTTCCCATTCGCAGACAGATGTCTGCAGTGCTTTCAGAGGCAGTTGAAACGCGTTGATCTGTGTTGACAGATAGTTCGATCCATCCGAGCTCTTTGGCAAAGCTTCCCATGCGCGGGAACAACCAGCGGCTCGCAATGGATGCTGTAGTCTCAATGACTACCGTGTTTCGTCTTCTGGTTTGCCGAAGAGCACCAATAGTAAGTTCGAGCCGGTCAAATGACTTCATCGCCTCGCGACCCAGCTTCTCGCCTTCCTGTGTAAAGCTTATTGTTCTTCCATGTGCACCTCTTTCGATGAGGACAACATCCAGAAAGTTCTCCAGGTCTGCGACATGGCGGCTGACGGCTGAATGGGCGATCCCCAGGCGTCGAGCAGCGGGGCGAATGCCGCCGCTATCATATACGAGGGCAAACGCCCGGATCATGTTCAGTGGCAATTGATTCATGGTCACCAAAGTAGACCAAAATTTCAGTATTTGTGTCCAGTTAGTTTTTGCAGTTTCGGTTATCATGGAGGATCTACTTCATAGACAGAGAGCTAGTCAGATCGGGAGTGTTTGCGGTGTTGAGATTTATACTTCTGATAACAACGCTGGGTTTTGCAATCTCAATACAAGCTGCGCAGGGCCGTGAGATTACTGGACCTGCCGCTGTCGTTGACGGTGACACCCTGCAAATCGGCAATCGTCAAGTTCGACTGTTAGGCATTGATGCGTTCGAAGGTGCTCAAGAGCTGCCATTGACAACGGGTGGCACTGACTTTCTTGGTCGGGGGGCAGCAATGATGTTGAGGTCCTTAATCACGACAAATGATGTTACTTGCAAGTTGTCTGCACTGTCTGACGGGCGCGGGCTGCCGCTCGCCACTTGCTATAGCAACGATGTAGATCTCGCTCGTGAGATGATCGCGAATGGAATTGCTTTGGTCGCTCAGACCCACAAGTCTCCATATGCCAGCATCCAAAGAATGGCTAGGCAGAGTAAGCGAGGGTTTTGGCGCGACGAGGTTGAAACGCCTTGGGAGTTTCGCGATCGCAGAGTTAAGGAGGCAATGAGGTTGTCGCCAAACAGATGCACATTCAAAGGCTTGATATTGGATGGTCGTAAGACGCTCATTGCTCCTTGGTCTCCCTGGTATCGGGAAGCTGAAGTCAAACAAGAGAGGGGAGATCTTTGGTTTTGTGCTGAGAAGCAAGCTGTAGCCAAGGGTTGGTATGAGCCAACTTGGTTGATTCAGTCTGTTGTGTCGGGCGTTTACAATCCCAGCAATTGATTGAGTAGCAAGAGCATGAACCCATGGAAGCATATTCTTGTCGCAATTGGTTTTGCTGTGACCGCTTCCTCTCTGTCCGCTTCTGAATTTGAGTGGCCAATACCTGCTTGGATAGCACCGCCTAAAGTACCTGCCTCCAATCCGATGAGCTCAGCAAAGGTAGAGTTGGGACGACGGTTGTTTTATGACATCCGCCTCTCTGGTCCAGGGTACATGTCGTGCGCGAGTTGTCATAAACT
>JBCDBQ010000888.1:0-2276 GCA_039183375.1 Pseudomonadota bacterium | reverse complement strand
CGGCGGTGGCACGGTTTCGAAACATCGTCTTAATAGTGCTGGTGCTCTTCGGTTTGGGACAAATCGCAACCGCTGCCTGGCTGGTTCGAACAGGGTTGAAGCCCTTGTCTGACCTTCGGCAATGGGTGGCGCAGATGCGTCGAGGAGAAGCACGACCGAAGATAAAAGAATGGCCCAGTGAAATTCTCCCGGTTGCGCGGGAGATCGAGGAATTAGAAAGCCACGTGGATCGGCTGGTCCATCGGGCCCGTGGTCAGGCCGCGGACCTTGCACATGCGATCAAGACCCCGCTAAGCGTCCTGCGCCAGATCGGCGAAACCATGGACGGACCAGATGCTGAACAGCTATGTCGTCAGAATGATCGGATCGACGCTGCACTGGGCCGTCATCTTGCAAAAGTACGTGTAAGTGGTCGCGGTAAGGCTCAGGTCAATGTTGGGACAGTCGTGAAAGATCTGCAGTTAGCGTTGCGGAAAACACTGGAGCTGAAAGGGATCACGCTCGGGGTCAGTCTTGCCGAAGGGGCGGTTGTTACCTGTGACGAGAATGATCTGTACGAGATTATCGGCAACCTGATGGATAATGCTGGCAAATGGGCCGCGAGCGAAGTCGCTGTCGAAACGACCATAGGCGACGGTCAGGTGTCGATTAGTGTTGAGGATGACGGACCAGGAATAGAGTCCGAAGACGTCGCTTCTTTCCTCGAACGCGGACATCGCGCCGATCTACAACAACCGGGTCACGGGCTTGGACTGTCTATTGTGCGTGAATTGGTCACGCTCTATTCCGGCGCTCTGAGCGTTGATAGGTCTAACAGAGGCGGCGCGCGCTTGATCGTGTCCCTACCGGTAAGCGCGGCCGAAGACTAACCGGTCGGCAATTCCGAGCCGGTTAGTGGGATTGACAGCAAAATGACAGGTTGGGTCTGATACGCCATTAAATCGGTGGGGTGCATTCAAAACGCTTGGCTGGAGGATGCTGCCTTGGACACCAACATGACAAACTCAAATGGTATGACAGGAATGAGTGGAATGGACATGGGTCATTCCACTTCGAGCCATATGGCACATATGCCATCCATGGCTTTGGTCGGTTTGAATGATGTGACGCACATGGCCGTCCAAAGCGGTGATTGGTCGGACCCGAATACATGGGCAGGCGGTCTCGTGCCAGGCGATGCAGCGCGCGCGCATATACCCAACGAGCTAACGGTGACTGTCGACGCCACATTTTCGGCGGAACTGAAAACCCTTCGCGTCGATGGCACGCTGGATTTCGCAACAGATGTCGATACAGAACTGCGCGTCGACACGCTTGTCACAATGCCCGGCAGTCATTTGGTGATCGGCACTGAAACGGCACCGATCAGCACGGGCGTTACAGCCAAAATCGTCTTTTCAGATGACGGTGCCATTGATCAAACATGGGATCCCTCTCTTATAAGCCGCGGTGCCTTGATCCATGGCGAAACCACAATTTTTGGCGCCGAGAAACTAGCCTTTACATCGCTGGAGACGCCGGTGTTGGCCGGGTCAACGTCCATTACACTTTCCGCAGACCCAACCGGATGGCGCGTTGGCGATGAGATAACGGTTGCAGGTACAGATGCCAGCGATCCATTGGCCGATGAGGTTGTGACGATTACACAGATCGAGGGCCGAACCATTACCTTTGACCAAGCACTCCAGAATGATCACGTCCCGCCACGCGCAGACCTCGACGTTCATGTGGCCAATCTCACGCGCAACGTACAGTTCTCTTCCGAGAATAGTGAGGCCGGTCATGCGGGCCATGTTATGTTCATGCACACAAATGATGCCGATATCCGGCATTTCAGTATGGAAGGTTTGGGACGAACGGACAAGGCGGCAGGTGTTGACGATTGGCAATTGGTCAGCCCGTCGGAGGGTTCGCTCGGGCCTGAGCTGACCGAGGTCATGGACCTTGGCGGAGAAAACGTGCGCGGACGATACTCTCTTCATTTCCATCGCGGGGGTGACGAGGGTCCCGCTGCGCATGTGCAAGGCGCCGTTGTACGCGATGACCCGGGTTGGGCCTATGTGAACCACTCGTCCAATGTGGATTTCATCGGCAATGTTTCCCACAACGTGGTTGGCGCGGCCTACAACACCGAAGCGGGCGACGAGGTTGGCTCGTTTGTCGGCAATATCGCAATTAGGACCTATAACCCTGACGGCAATCCAAACCCGCCTGATTTCGAGGTAAATGAAGATCAATCTCCCGACATTCGCGTTCTCACGCAGGATTTTGGATGG
>JBCDBQ010000887.1:0-2281 GCA_039183375.1 Pseudomonadota bacterium | reverse complement strand
GAACATGACGCGCAACTTCGGCTGGCACTTCATGGACCTCGGACGCCGACTGGAACGCGCGTCGCAGATGGCGGAGCTGTTGCGGCGCATTCTCGTTGAGAGCTTCGACGAAAGCGAAGAAACGGAACGGCTAGCGTTTCTGCTCGAGACTGCCGATAGTTTTATGACCTACAGGTCTCGCTATCGGTTCGCGCCAACATTCCCGCTGGTGCTCGATTTGTTGTTGATCGATGAGCAGAACCCGCGCAGCCTGGCCTATCAGCTGCGCGCCGTATCAGATCATATGAGGCGGATGCCGCAAGCCTCGATGGATGCCATCAGGACACCAGAGCAACGTTTGGCGCTCGATACGTTGACCCAGGTCCGCCTCGCCGACATTGAGCGGCTGCGCAGATCCGATAACAGCGGTCTGCGCACGGAGCTGGCGACACTGCTTGATGATTTGCTCGCAAAACTGCCTGAACTTTCCGATACGATTTCCCGAAGGTATTTCAGCCTCACCGAAGATCAACCGCAGCGGGTTCATACACGGCTACTCCCATGACCGGTTCCAAGACAGCGAGATACCGGATCACGCACCGAACGTCTTATAATTACGGTGCGGTCGTTAATCAGTCATTCCATGTGCTGAGACTGAGCCCGCGCGTGGTTGACCACCAAACGGTCCTGCGGCATCGCTTGTTTACGGAGCCTCGGTTTGAAATCAAGTCTAACCACATCGATTTCTTCGGCAATCCGTTCAACCTGCTGCAAGTCGAGAGCGATCATGATCTGCTTATGGTGACCTCGGAAAGCGAAATTGACGTCGCGCCAAGCCCGAGCGTTGATCTCGCTGCGACGGCAGACTGGCGGCAACTCGTAGACGCTCGTGCGCCGAGCAGCTCTGAGAACAATCATATTGGCGTTGCGCAGTTTGCAGCGAACTCACGCCACGGCCGCCGTCTCAGACAGCTGGCCGATTATGCACGTCCCTCATTTCCCGATGGGCAACCGGTCTTGCAGGGCGCGCGTGATCTGACCCGTCGCATCTTTGAGGATTTCACGTTTGACCCAACCGCAACTGATGTTTCGACACCGGTCGAGACAGTCCTGGAGTTGAAGCGCGGGGTCTGTCAGGACTTCGCGCACTTGCAGATTTCTGCCCTGCGGTCGCTCGGTCTGCCGGCCCGATACGTCAGTGGCTATATTCTCACTCATCCGCCGGAAGGTCAGGAACGCTTGCAGGGCGCGGACGCATCGCACGCCTGGATTTCGGTGTGGGCTCCGGAAACAGGTTGGGTGGACTTCGACCCGACCAACAATATGATCCCGCACAACGAACACATAACCTTTGCCTATGGACGCGACTACGATGATGTTGCGCCGATCAGCGGCGTCCTTCTCGGCGGCGGTGCGCACTCCGTTGGTGTTTCTGTTGATGTCTCGCCACTGAGCGAAGGGCAGAGACGCTAGGTTTTAAGAATATAGTCGATTGGGAGGTTGGGTTGAACGCAACATACAAAGGGCGGGTCGGCTTCATCGGCCTTGGTGGTATGGGCCGCGGCCTCGTCAAGAACATGCTGAAGCACGGTGTTGACGTCAGCGTCCATGACATTGACGCCGCTGCCGTATCCCATGCCGTCGATCTTGGTGCCAAGCCGCAAGATGACAACCAAGCCTTGGCAGGCAATGTCGATGTCCTCGGCATCTGCATTACGACGGCAGAAGCCGTTCAAAACGTACTCCTTGGCGAAGATGGCGCCCTATCGAAGATGAATGCTGGTGCGGTTCTTCTGGATCACACAACCACCTCGCCCGAACACGTTGAGACAATGGCCGCCGCCTGTGCAAAGCGCGGTGTACGCTACTGCGAAGCCCCGATGACGCGCACGCCAATGCATGCCGACCGAGGCGAAGTCAACATACTCTACGGTGGTGATGCTGATTTGCTCGAAGAGCTGACACCGCTGTTCCAAACCTATGCCGAGAACATCTTTCACGTCGGTCCCGCCGGCCATGCCATTCGCTTGAAGTTGATCCACAACTACATCGCATTCGCCAATGTCCTGAGCTGGTGTGAAGGCTTTGCACTCGCGGCCAAGGACGGGCTCGACATGACTAAGGTCATCAGCATCATCTCTGCCGCGGGAGGCAAGTCGGGAATGATGGATCTCTACGGTGAGGCGACGCTCAATCGCGACTTTGCTCCGCACATGTCGCTGGACAACGCGATGAAGGACGTTCGTTACTATGCGCGCTGGCTTGAGCAAGCCGGACTGCCGGGATTTGTCGCCGGCTCGGT
>JBCDBQ010000886.1:0-2295 GCA_039183375.1 Pseudomonadota bacterium | reverse complement strand
GTTGCACCTGACGAGACAACCTTTGAATACATCAAAGGGCGGCCATTTGCTCCCAAGGATAAGAAGTGGGATGAGGCCATGACGTTTTGGCAATCACTGCCATCCGACTCCGATGCTGCGTTTGATCGGGAAGTGGATGTAGACGGTGACGCTATCGCGCCGATGGTGACCTGGGGCAACAGTCCGGAAGAGGCCGTTCAAGTCACAGAGCATCTGCCGGATCCAGACAAAGAGGATAACCCGGACAAAAGGACTGCAATGATTTCAGCCTATGAGTACATGGGCCTGAAACCCGGCACTCCGGTGACGGACATCGTCGTGGACAAGGTGTTCATTGGCGCCTGCACCAACGCCCGGATCGAAGATTTGCGAGCTGCCGCCGCGGTCGCGAAGGGGCGCAAAGCGAAGATCCAGACGCTGGTTGTTCCAGGCTCTGGCTTGGTCAAGAAACAAGCCGAAGCAGAAGGCCTCGACAAGATCTTCACAGATGCGGGCTTTGAGTGGCGTCTGCCCGGCTGCTCAATGTGTGTTGGTATGAACGGTGATACACTCAAGCCCGGTGAGCGTTCCGCATCGACCAGCAACCGCAACTTCCGTGGGCGACAGGGACCGCAAAGCCGGACCCATCTGGTGAGCCCGGCGATGGCGGCAGCAGCAGCCGTCAACGGCCACTTTGCTGATGTGCGCAAAATGATGGAGGACGCGTAAATGGAGGCCTTCACAACATTTCGGGCGATGGGTATTCCTGTCGACATTCCAAACTGTGATACCGATCAGATCATTCCGGCACGGCTTCTGCGTGTTGAGACAGACGATCCCAACTATCACAGGTTTCTGTTTCATGATCTGCGTTTCAACGACGATGGCAGTGAGAAGCCGGACTTCATCTATAATCAAGAGCCGTTTCGTGATGGCAAGATCATCGTGGCGGATATCAACTGGGGCTGTGGGTCCTCGCGAGAGCATGCTGTCAACGCCTTGGTGGCCAATGGCATTCGAGCGGTGATTGCTCCGAGCTTCGGCGATATTCACTACAACAACTGCATGAAGCATGGGGTGATGCCCGTGCGCTTATCTCGTGAAGACTGCGATACTTTGCGTCTGCACATGCACGAAGCGCCGGGTGCGGAGATTGAGATTGATCTCGACAAGCAAACGGTGACGGCATTGAATGGCACGACATTCAATTTCGATATCGCAGACTTTGACAAACACCGCATGCTCAAAGGCCTCGACGACATTGGCATGACGTTGGAGTTTGATGATGACATCGCAGCGTTTGAGAACAAGCGTGAAGGCTATGGTTGGTTGTGATAAGACGCCAACCTCTTCGGTCTGCATTGAAATGAAAACATGAGGATCCTCTCTTGATCGACAAGCGTGTCGGCAGCATCTCAGAGGCTGTCCAGGGTATCAAAGACGGTTCGACCATTCTCGTCTCAGGCTTTGGTGGTGCAGGCAGCCCCATCGATTTACTCCACGGTGTTCTGGATCAGGGTGCTAAGGATCTGACGATCGTCTCGAATAATGCGGGAAACGGTCAGATCGGTATTGCAGCCCTGATTGCAGCCGGACGGGTTGCCAAGATCGTTTGCTCGTTTCCCCGGTCATCGCGCAGTGAAGTGTTCACCAATGCGTATCGTGCCGGGAAGCTTGTGCTGGAAGTGGTCCCGCAAGGCACATTGGCCGAACGTATCCGTGCGGGCGGTGCTGGGATTCCTGCGTTCTTTACGCCAACATCAGCAGGGACGCCGTTGCAGGAAGGCAAGGAAGTCCGAGAGATCAATGGGCGGCCGCATGTCCTGGAGCACGCTATTCGCGGTGATGTAGCCCTAGTCAAAGCGCGTGATGGTGATCGTTGGGGCAATCTTACCTACAACCTGACTGCGCGAAACTTCGGGCCGATTATGTGCACGGCGGCTGAGACCACGATTGCGCAGGTTCGTAACACGGTTGAGCTTGGTGAACTTGAGCCCGAGATCATTGTGACACCGGGTATATATGTGGATCGCATGGTGGAGATCGGCAATCCGGAGGAGGAAGAAAAGCTCCTCGCTGCAGAAGTGAAGAGGGAACCACAATGAGCTGGACAGCCTGGAACAACGATCAAATTGCGACCCGCATTGCTGCGGACATTCCTGACGGTAGCTATGTCAATCTGGGCATCGGCCGGCCGGAGGCGATTGCCAACCATATTCCGGCGGACAAGGAGATTGTCTTTCAGTCGGAAAATGGCCTGCTCGGCATGGGTCCTGCTGCGAGTGGCAACGAAGTCAACTACGAGTTGGTCAACGC
>JBCDBQ010000885.1:0-2308 GCA_039183375.1 Pseudomonadota bacterium | reverse complement strand
TTGAGAAGCACGACTAAACCATTGAGCACGGTAACTTCACCCGGATCATCAACGAGCGGAACTTTGACCGCGTCGTCGATCTCATCGAGCCGGACAAGGTATACTACGGCGGCGAGACCAATCGCGATGAGCGCGTCATCCGGCCAACGATTGTTCACAACGTAAGCCTGGACGATCCGATTATGCAGGACGAAATTTTCGGCCCCATCATCGCGGTTCTGGAGTACGAAACGATCGACGAAGCCTTTGACATCGTACGGCAGATGGAAAAGCCTTTGGCGGGCTACCTGTTCTCCCATGATCGCGTGAGCAAGCAACGCTTCCTTTCTGAAATTCCATTCGGAAGCGGTGCGATCAACGATGCCGTGATGCAGGTTACGAACTCCAATATTCCATTCGGCGGCGTCGGAAACAGCGGCATGGGTCGATATTACGGTGAGTATAGCTTCGAGTGCTTCTCCCATATGAAGCCCGTCCTGGAGAAGACCTCCGACATTGAACTTGATCTCAAATATTGTCCAGCCCCCTCAGCCTGTACCACTGATTTGACCGTTTTCTACTAACGTCTCCGGCACAGGTGGACGCATCCCGAGCGCTTGATGGGGGCGTACGTGATTGTATTGACGGAGCCATGTGTTGATGACCGTTTGTGCTTGTTTTGTTGTTGCAAACCATTCGGCATTGAGGACTTCGCGGCGCAGTGTGCCGTTGAAGCGTTCGTTGTACCCGTTCTCCCAAGGCGAGCCGGGATAGATCTGAATGGGCGCTATGCCAACGCGCTTGAGCCAATCACAGAATGGCCCAGATGAGAACTCAGGCCCGTTGTCGGATCTCAGATACTCGGGCTTGCCGCGCTTCAGGAGCAGAGGATAGAGCACATCCAGCACCTCTGCCGAACCCATCTTCGTGGCAACCGTGACGGAAAGCGCTTCGCGGGTATACTCATCAAGAACGGTCAGCATCTTATATGGCCGGCCGTTGCTGAGTTTGTCATGGACGAAATCGACCGACCAGACATGGTTGGGATACTGCGGCCTCAACCGGATCACCGAGGCATCATGATGATAAAGCCGCTTGCGCTTCTTATGCCTGGCGGGAAGCTGCAGACCTTCTTCGCGCCACAGCCGCTCGACCTTCTTATGGTTTACCTGCCAGCCTTCGGCACGGAGTAGCTCACTGATCTTGCGATAACCGTAACGGCCATATTGCTTGGCAAGCCTGATGAGCGCCAAGCGCAGATCGTCGTCGTTCTGTGGCTTGGATTGATAGCGAAGCGTGCTGCGCGCAAGTCCAACGACATCGCAAGTGCGCCGCTCAGATGTTCCGAGCCTCTGCCGGGCATGAACAACGGCACCGCGTAACCGCTCCGTCGTCAGCCCTTCGGTTTTAAAAAATCAACGGTCTCTTTCAGGATCAGCTTGTCCAACTCAAGCTCCGCAACGATCTTCTTGAGACGCTGGTTCTCTTTCTCAAGAGCCTTCTTCTCAGCCAGGTCTGATCGGGCCATACCGCCGAACTTCTTGCGCCAGTTGTAGTAAGTGGCGTCCGAAATCCCGGCCGAACGGCAGGCTGTCGGAACATCCATCCCTCCTGCCAGCTGGACCTCAATCTCACGCAAGACCTTCAGACAGTCTTCATCCGAATACCGCTTCCGAGCCATGTCAAACTCCCAATGCTGAACCAACAAAGTGGCACAACTTTACGGGGGAAGGACAGGGGCAACCTCACAGCAGACCGAGCCGCCACCATCGAGACAGCAATGCTCGCACGTGAAAAGAGGCAAGCCGCAAAAGCTCAGCTCGATGCACTACCATTGACCATGCCAGTCGATAGTTTGCGCTCCAAGATCAAGTCGTTACTGCAAACACCAGGCGCAAGCTGTGATGCTCAACCAGGGTCGAAAGCCTATGGTCGTGTGTCCAAGCGCGTATGCCCTCAGGTGGCTAAACTTGAATCTGAATTGGCAATGGCCTCACGGCGCGCAGAATTGGAACGTCGGGTTTTGTCGGCTGAAAGCAAGATCGCTTCACTTGGCAAGTACGCTGGTATCAAACACGCAGACCAAACAGCGGCCAACATCGCATCTCTTGGTGCTGTCTTCGGCTACAACTGGAAGGCGGAACACGTCGCTGTTTGGGTCGCTTTGTTAATCCCTTTGTTCCTCGAATTGGGTAGCGCATTCGGACTCGTTATCGCGGGGCAGTGTTCCAGTAGTGTTACGTCAAGTGTTTCGCCCATGAATAAAGGGATCTCTCAAGATGACGAGGACCTTCCAGGGGCACCCGGTGTTACGGTCCTAGAAGCTAAC
>JBCDBQ010000884.1:0-2323 GCA_039183375.1 Pseudomonadota bacterium | reverse complement strand
TGCGAATGTCACCATGGTCCAGCGCAGCCCGACCTTGGTCGTCAATATCGAGCCGAGCGCGCAACTACCCTACACGCTCTACGCCGAAGGCCCTGCACTTGAGGATTGTGATCTGATCACCGTCTCGATGCCAACGCCGCTCGTTCGCAAAGCGCACGTCGGCTACACGGAGAAGTCGAAGGAATTGGACAACGATCTTCTCGATGGCCTCCAGAAGGTTGGCTTCAAGCTGGACTTTGGCGATGATGGCACAGGCTGGCAGTTCAAGTATTTAACGCGCGGTGGCGGTTATTACTTCAATGTTGGCTGCTCCGACATGTTGGTTGATGGCACGATCAATCTCTCGCAGTACGACGACATAGAAACCTTCACAGCAGACGGCGCGCAGATGAAGGACGGCACGACCAAGCCGGCAGATCTCATCGTGCTCTCCACCGGTTACAAACCGCAGGAGGTTCTGGTTGAGAATTTGTTCGGCGCGGACGTACGCGAACGGGTCGGTCCGATCTGGGGTTTCGGCGAGCAACTCGAACTGCGCAACATGTACTGCCGAACGGGTCAGCCCGGACTGTGGTTCATTGCCGGCAGTCTCGCTCAGTGCCGCATCAACTCCAAGTATCTCGCTTTGCAGATCAAAGCCTGTGAAGAAGGCATTATCCCGTTGACGAAGGACTAGGTCTCGCACCGCCCAAGCCGCGAGTCAAAGTCATGGCGATTGCATGCGCGCTGATGTTGTCGATTGCTGCACGCGATAGAGCGATGACCAGGTCATCGCTTCCAACGTGATGTCACTTATCGATGCAGCCAACTGGCTCTGGACATAACTGTGCGGATCCGCTCCTGCAGAATGATCGGACAGCTTACGAAACCGCCAGTCACTCGCAAGGACAAGGTGAGCAGCCTCTTGAGCACTCACCGCAAATGATATGCGTCGGGTTTGACTTGTCAGGTTTTCCAACTGCTCGGCGTCATCTAAATTGTCCGAGTGGTTGTAGCCGGGCAAAGGTGAAGCAAGGTCGACTTGCAGCCGCCTCAGCAGCGGTTCCATTTCAACACGAAAGTCGTACACGAGAACTAAGGCAGTCGGTTTGGCAATTCGCTGAACCTCTCGCAAAAGACTTGGCTTGTTGAGGTAGGGCAAGACACCAGCCATTGTAACGAGATCAACTGTGCCTGTTTCAACCGGCAAACGCTCTCCGTCGCCGAGGCGATACTCAACCCTATCGGACTCTTCATTTGTCGCGAGCATTGCAGGGCTATTGTCAACACCGATGATCTGTTCGGCGAATGATTCCAGCGCTCTGGTCGACCATCCGGTACCGCAGCCGATATCAAGAGCAAATTTGAAGCGGCTCTCACCCAATGCGTCCAAGAGGATCGGTTGATGCAGTGGCGGCCGATAAGCACCGTAGTGGCGCGCGGCGCTGTCACCATAGCTGTGCGATGGGTCGGACATGCGAACACTTTCGGCAGGTCGCTCTGTTACTAGAGACCAGTCTACGCTGATCCCATCTTACCGCCAAAGTGAGCAGGAACAGTCTCAAATCGATTGATGCTGCTGGAACTCGGTCCGCAGCTGGTCAGAATTTCGGGATCAAACCAAGTTTGCTGCCGCAATTTTTAATGAGGCGCAGAACCGGCCGACGCTTCATCCGAGCCGCCTTGTCTAGGCCGCGCGTTTCCAGGAATGCCATGAGGTCCTGACGGTCTTTGCTCCGTTGATGCAAAGCCTCGGAATTCAGCAATGAACGATGGCAGCCAAAACTCTCGTCCTGATCTTCCTGCATCAGGCTCCGGTGCAAAACCATAAGTGATTGCATATCCCATACCTCCAATAGCATTCAAACCAAAGGTAGTCGGGCTGGCCAGGCCATCATAGTGACCAATCGGTCAGGCGCGACGTCAGCATTAGCGGGGACTGATCGTAGACACCTGACCGGATGCGCCCTCAGGGAGAGGAGCGCGGTGAACTGAGTATATGACATATGGATGACAAAGACAACGGGAGCCGAAACTTGGAGCAACACATTGATTTTTTATGCAGTTTGAGCCTGTCCTTCTTTGCTCCAAAGCACCAATACAACACCAATTGAAAGCCGGTTTGCCGGCCTAGCCGATTGCCAATTGGATAGATTGAAACTGCCAGCCTGTGCTCAGACCGGACCGGAGCTGCTCACGTGCATACAATCGCCATCCTCTAGGCAGCAGCAAGCTCGTCTTTCTCAACGACACCATCTTTCATGATGATGGGCATGTGCTGACCTTGGCCCGTCAGCAGGTTGATGTCTGCCAACGGGTCACCATCGACGACGATAAGGTCTGC
>JBCDBQ010000883.1:0-2326 GCA_039183375.1 Pseudomonadota bacterium | reverse complement strand
TGATGTTGTGCTTGGCTACATCGATCCTGATGCGTTCGCCGGCGGCTCGATTATGCTCGACAAGGCCCGATCCGAAAGCGCGCTCAAGGAAGCTGTTGGACATCCACTTGGTTGTTCGCTTGAAGCAGCGGCCAGCGCAGTAAACGAGATCGTTGATGAAAACATGGTCAATGCAGCGCGCGTACATGCTGTCGAGCGCGGTGTTGATATTGCCGGTCGCACGTTGATTGCCTTTGGTGGCGCTGCGCCGTTGCACGCCTGCCGATTGGCTGAGAAACTTGGCATCTCGAAGATTGTCATTCCAAAGGATGCTGGTGTTGGTTCGGCGATCGGCTTCTTGCAGGCGCCAGCAGCGTTTGAAATTGTGCGCTCGCACTACGTTAAGTTGGATGCCTTCGATGCCGCGAGCGTCAATACGATGCTTGATGAGCTGACGAAGGAGGCGACGGAGCTTGCCGGTTCAGCTGCAGGCGACGATAGTCTTCACGTCCATCGTCAGGTCTTCGCGCGTTACGCCGGTCAAGGCCACGAAGTTGCGGTGACGCTGCCAGACGGTCCGCTTGGTGAAGGTGCAGATGACAAACTGCGTCAGGACTTTGAAGCTGAGTATGACCGTCTGTTTGCAAGGCACATCCCTGATGCGCGCATTGAACTTATGAGCTGGTCGGTGTTGGTGAGCGCCGGACAGTCGTCACTTGAGCAACTTCCGACACCAAAACGCGGAGGTGAGCGGGCACACGCGTTCGGAACCCGACGCGTGTATTCAGAAGGGCGGGGACATACCGAGATCCCGCTCTATGCTCGTCAGTCTCTTGCAACAGGGCAAGCGCTTGAAGGACCCTGCATCGTCACCGAGGACGGCACGTCGACAGTTATACCGATCGGCTTTGATGTGATGATTGACGCCGATGGGGCCTTGATCCTCGAGGCCGGGGATCGTGCAACCCGAGATGAGGCTGTCGGTCGGCGGGAGCAGCCAAGCGAAATCGCCCTGCAGATTATGTGGAACCGCCTGATTGCCGTGGTCGAAGAGCAGGCTCAAGTTCTGTTGCGAACGGCTTTCTCGCCGATCGTCCGAGAGGCTGGTGATCTTTCGGCCGGCATCTTTGACCGGCAGGGCCGCATGTTGGCGCAGGCCGTGACGGGGACGCCCGGCCATGTCAACTCGATGGCTGAGTCAGTCAAACACTTCATCGCGCATTTCGGCTTGGAAAATATGCGTGACGGTGATGCATACATTACCAATGATCCCTGGAAGGGGACGGGGCACACGAACGATTTCGTTGTGACGACACCGGTCTTTCGCAAGGGAGAGCTGGTCGGTTTGTTTTCATGCACAAGTCATTTGATGGACATCGGAGGAATAGGTTTCAGTCCCGACGCGACCGATGTCTTCATGGAAGGTTTGCATATCCCTTTCCTGAAATTGTTCGACCGCGGCGAGGTCAATTATACGCTCATCGAAATGATCCGCGCCAACACGCGATTGCCTGTCGACACTGTGGGGGATGTCTATTCACTCGCGAATTGCAACGAGGTTGGCTGTCGATACCTCGTCGAAATGATGGATGAATTCCACTTGTCATCTTTGGATGATCTGGCCGGCTATATTTGTGATCGATCCGAAGCTGCTGTTCGTGCGCGCATTTCAGAACTGCCGGATGGTGAGTGGTCCTATGACATGATGGCAGACGGCTATGAGTCAGAGATCAAGCTCGCTGCAACGCTTAAAAAGCAGGGTGATAGCATCACAGTTGACTACGACGGGACCAGTCCCGTTCAGCCGCGCGGTGTGAATGTCCCGCTTGCCTACACGACCGCCTATACCGTGTTCGGCCTAGGCTGTGCCTTGGCGCCAGATGTTCCGAACAATGCCGGTTCACTTTCGCCTTTCACTGTGACCGCACCGGTGGGCTCGCTACTCAATCCCGAAAAACCGGCCGCAGTGTTGGTGCGTCACGTGACGGGACAAATGCTGCCAGACGTTGTGTTCGGCTGTCTTCGGCAGCTGATGCCAGATGGCGTACCCGCAGAGGGTACCTCGTGCATCTGGAACATTACGCTGCGCGGCAAGCTGCAGGACGATGATACGGGCAACTACGGTTTTGCGACTACCTTTACGTCGAATGGCGGGACGGGTGCGCGGCCGAATGCGGATGGGCTTTCCGCAACTGCCTTTCCGTCGGGTGTGAAGGGCACGCCCGTCGAGATTGCTGAGCAAATCCTACCCTTGCTGTTCTGGCGCAAGGAGTACCGGCCCGGCTCCGGTGGCGTTGGTAAGACGCGCGGTGGTCTTGGCCAGGTCATAGAGATCGCCAGCCGTATC
>JBCDBQ010000882.1:0-2344 GCA_039183375.1 Pseudomonadota bacterium | reverse complement strand
GCTTGGCTGTCGCGAACAACGAGTCAGAGTTATCGACTGCTCTCAGAAGCCGAATGGGAATATGCATGTCGCGCTGAAACTGAGACGGCATTTTCGTTTGGCGATACAATATCTCCCTTAGAAGCCAAATACGATTACACCAAGTATGACGATGAGGAAGACACTTACGAACTAAAAACAACCGAGGTCGGTCGCTTTACCGCCAACCATTTCGGTCTCCACGATATGCACGGCAACGTCTGGGAATGGTGTGAAGACGTCTGGACAGACGATTACCAGGGCGCACCCGGTGACGGTTCTGCGCGGACGAATTCTGATGAATCCTCCACTCGCGTCTATCGCGGAGGTTCCTGGGACTACGGCCCCGCACATCTGCGTTCTGCGAACCGCAGTTTCACGTATCCAGACAATCGCTTTTTCGACTTGGGGTTTCGTTTGGCAAGAACTTTAAGGCCTTAGCAAACGCTGCTTAGTCACAAGAGGCATTGTTTTTTGCGTGGCAGCTCCTATACAACCAGTCGACGTCGGCGTTATGTTTCGTCAAATTTCGGTTAGCGAACGTCCTGCGCCAAGCATCGAACTTTCGGAGTTTGGCCCTTCGCGACCAATGCCCCAGCGCTGGGTCACGTCTGCTTAGAAGGGGCATAGCAGACGCGATTTGCTCGTATTGGCTTCATCCGCCTTTGACCCTGGCTGTGTGGAAACGCGAATGCTGATATGATTCTGACCGTTGGTCTTTGCGGGGAGATCAGATGAAGCGATTTATAGAGGGTGCAGATCGCGATCAGGCGACATTGCTGCCAGAGTGTCTGGAAGATTGGGTCGAAGAAGACAATCCTGTCCGAGTGATCGACGCGTTTGTTGATGCACTGGATCTGGGTGATCTCGGTTTTATCGGTGTCGATCCGAAGTCGACAGGCCGTCCATCGTATCATCCGACCGTTTTGCTGAAACTCTACATTTACGGTTATCTCAATCATGTGCAGTCAAGTCGGCGTTTGGAACGCGAAGCCGGTCGCAACATGGAAGTGATGTGGCTGACAGGGCGCCTAGTACCAGATCACAAAACGATTGCCGACTTCCGCCGCGACAACGGGCCTGCCATCCGAAAGGTCTGCGCCCGGTTTGTTACCCTGTGCCGTGAGATGGGTCTGTTGGCAGGTGCTAGTGTTGCGATTGATGGATCAAAGTTCAAAGCCGTGAACAACCGGGATCGCAATTTCACCAAAGGCAAGGTGAAGCGGCGCAGGGCACAAATAGAAGAAAGCGTCGATCGCTACCTGCATCAACTCGACAGTACCGATCGCCAAGAGCCGTCGCTTGCCAACCAGATGAAAACGACACGCTTGAAGGAAAAGATTGCCAAGCTTTCCGAGGAGATGCAGCGCCTGGAAAAGCTCGAAGCCCGGATGCATGAGGCACCGGGCGAGCAGATCTCTCTGACTGATCCTGATGCCCGCTCAATGGCGACGAGCGGGCGCGGCTCCGGTGTTGTCGGCTATAACGTCCAGACGGCAGTCGATACCGAGCACCATTTGATTGTTGCGCACGATGTCACGATGACGGGCAATGATACCTCGCAGCTGGCGCGTATGTCGAAGCTAACCAAGGCGACACTTGGCGTTGATCATCTCGAAGTTGTTGCTGATCGCGGCTACTACAATAGCCCTGAGATCCTGGCCTGCGAACAAGCCAATATCAAAGTGACGCTGCCCAAGCGGCAGACGACGAACAACAAGAAGAGAGGACGGTTCGTCAAAGCCGACTTCCGCTATGAGGCGAACGAGGATGTTTATATCTGCCCCGCCGGCGAGCAGTTAGAATACCACTATACGAACCAAGAGAAGGGGCTGACGCTCAAGCGCTACTGGACCAACGTCTGTGGGCAATGCGCGATCAAAGATCAATGCACGACCAGCCCACAACGTCGTATTACCCGTTGGGAGCACGAACACGTTCTCGAAGATGTTCAGCGCCGACTGGACGAGAACCCGCAAGCAATGCGCACGCGCCGCGAAACGGTCGAGCATCCGTTCGGAACTATCAAGGCGCGTATGGGCGCGACGCACTTTCTGATGAAGCGGATCCACAACGTCGCCACCGAGATGGCGCTGCACGTGCTCGCCTATAATCTGACCCGGGTGATGAATACCGTCGGCATCAAACCGTTGATGGCGGCGATCCGGGCATAGCAGAGGCTCTAAACGTTTCTTCGGTCGATAATCAGCTGCTCACAGCGCGTGCAGCATCGAAGAAAGAAGCAGTAGAGATCAAAATCCTGGAAGTTCGGGCTATCAACTACAGACCCAGCCCCGATTGTCCGTTTCCACACAGCCAAGACCCG
>JBCDBQ010000881.1:0-2388 GCA_039183375.1 Pseudomonadota bacterium | reverse complement strand
CGATATTCACCATCGACAGTCAGGCGGGCGAAACTAAGAGCCAGGCAGCGGCGCAGTAAGCAGCTGCGTCAGCCAAAGCAACGTTCATTTGAGGCAGCGCGGGGCCTTTACAGGCAGAATGTTAGGGTCTCCAGTATTGGACCAGCAAAGACGCGACGTCCGGCTGACCGGGCGAGGAATTGGCCACTTTCAGGTCGTAGCTCGTCGCGCCAGCGAGACACGAGTATGACCCGTGGAAATCAGCGCGTTGACAACAACGCTATTCGACCGACAGTCAGTCTGTTTCAAGTGTCTGCAGAGCCAGTTGCGCGACCGGAGAGGAAAGTGCGCAGAGTGGCTGCCGTAAACCGCCGTCCGGTCCGAAGGGCGAGGTTTACGCGTTATTCCCGATTGGGTGCCCGTGTAACAAAGCGGCGCACCCGTCGCGTTGTCCGCTATCGCAAGCCAAGAAAGAGCATTTACAGACGTTCGGGCGGAGGTGGTATATTAGGAGGCGCCTACGGGCGTTAGGCTAAGCATAGCTGTTGTGTCGTGCTCATCAGCGCGGCTTGAGCCGTGGACTGATAGTACTATATCCGTGTCTTCGAGAACATGTTTGCTCGCTGAAAGTGTGGCGTTGAACTCGTCGCCTGCAATAGTTGTTGAAGAATGCTGATCACTGGCCAGAGATTATCGAGGGTCCTTAGCAAACTGGGACCTCAAGTGCAGTTTCCTCAATTGGCATGATGATCTAATACTGTCCCGACTGAGACGCTAACGTCTCTCGAACTCCAAGAAAACTTGGCAACACAGCTATCGGGGCATCGGCGATAAATGACAAAATGGGATTTCTGGATCGATCGTGGTGGAACCTTCACCGATGTCGTAGCCCGTGATCCAAGCGGCAAAATCCATGCCCAGAAAGTGCTTTCGGAAAATCCCGAAGCTTATCCAGATGCAGCATTGGAGGGCATTCGCAGGTTTCTTGGTGTGGCGACAGATAATCCGATCCCGGCTGATCAGATCGCCAGTGTCAAAATGGGGACCACAGTTGCAACTAATGCACTTTTAGAGCGCAAAGGTGACCCCACGCTTCTGGTCATTACGAAAGGTCTCAAGGATCAGCTTGAGATTGGCTATCAAGAGCGGCCAGACATTTTTGCTAAGGAAATTCTCAAGCCGGAGATGCTCTACTCTCGTGTTTCAGAAGCTGAGGAGCGAGTCCTGGCCGACGGAACTGTCGAGACGCCACTTAATCTTGCTCACCTTCGCACGGAATTGACTGCCGCATTTGATGCTGGAGTCCGGTCCGTTGCCATTGTCTTTATGCATTCCTACACATTTCCAGCGCATGAGAAGCAGGCAGCTGACCTTGCTCGTGACATTGGATTTGAGCAGGTGTCGGCAAGCCATGATGTGTCGCCACTTATCAAGATTGTCGGACGCGGGGATACAACCGTTGCTGACGCATATTTGTCGCCAATCCTCTCACGATACGTTCAGCGTGTTTCGTCGGCTTTGCAGGGGGAGGATGGTGTCTCACCCCAAGTCATGTTCATGGCATCGTCTGGCGGCCTGAAGTCGGCGGAGCTGTTTCAAGGTCGCGATGCCATTTTGTCTGGTCCGGCAGGCGGTATCGTAGGAATGGCTGAGACCGGCAAGCTGGCTGGTTTTGATAAGATCATCGGATTTGATATGGGCGGAACGTCGACAGATGTTTCGCACTTCGCCGGAGAGTATGAGCGCAGCTTTGAAACGCAGGTTGCGGGCGTGCGGATGCGTGTGCCGATGATGCGCATTCACACGGTGGCCGCAGGCGGTGGTTCGATATTGTTCTATGACGGTAGCCGCTTTCGTGTAGGACCAGAAAGTGCGGGGGCAAATCCAGGTCCGAAGTGCTATCGCCGTGGTGGTCCGCTAACCGTAACTGACGCCAACTTGATGGTTGGCAAGTTGAAGCCATCGTTCTTCCCAAAGATCTTCGGGCCGAACAACGACGAGCCGCTTGATGAGAATGCGACGCGACAGGCCTTTCAAGACATGGCGGCGCAGATCGGAGATGGCCGGGCGGCTGAAGATGTTGCCGACGGTTTTCTGCGCATCGCCGTTGAGAACATGGCGAACGCTATCAAGAAGATTTCGGTTCAGCGTGGATACGATGTCACCGAATACGCACTGAATTGCTTCGGCTCGGCTGGTGGGCAACATGCGTGCATGATTGCCGATACTCTCGGGATGGAGACCGTTCTTATCCATCCATTATCCGGTTTGCTGTCGGGATATGGCATGGGCCTCGCTGATCTGCGTGCCAGTCGAGAACAATCCATCGAAGCCGAACTCAACGCTGAAACCATGCGCCGGGTCGAGGACTATGGTTTTGATATGGTGCAATCGGCTGAGGACGAAGTT
>JBCDBQ010000880.1:0-2397 GCA_039183375.1 Pseudomonadota bacterium | reverse complement strand
GATCATTGGGTCAAACTTTGTGAATGGCGCGTGGAAAGAAGAACTCTCGCGCGGGTCTCTCCAGTTGATTGATCCAGATACAGAGCGGCCTCGGGGTACGCTGATGTGCGCGAATGCCGATCTCGTGGGCGAAGCTGTTCAGGCCGCGGTGCGCGCACGCGAGCCATTTGCCGCGTATTCCGTCAAGGACAGGTTATCGGTATTGGAAAAGTTGACTGAGCTTTTATCACAGAATGCAGACAGCTTTGCCCAGATCATCAGTTCTGAAATCGGTGCGCCGATCACCTTCGCGCGCAGCGGCCAGGTTCAGGCTGGAGTCGCGCATCTACGCAGCTACCGCGACGCCCTTGGTCGGATGCCAGAACGGTCACTGCATAACAATGATCCAAAACACCGTATCCAATACGAGCCGGTTGGTGTTGCAGCCCTGATCACACCGTGGAATTGGCCATTGAACCAAGTGATCTTGAAGGTTGGTGCTGCTTTGGCGGCAGGATGCCCGATGGTGTTGAAGCCATCTGAATACGCAACTGCGACGGCAACAGCTTTTGCCGAATTGGTGGCCCAATTGGACCTGCCCGAGGGTGTGTTTAACCTTATCACCGGCGACGGGGCCACTGGTAAGCTTCTCGTAGATCATCCACATGTCAGCATGATTTCGTTCACGGGCTCGACAGAAACAGGCCGGTTTATCGCGCAGCGCGCCGCCTTACGAGTTGCGAGAAGAGCAATGGAATTGGGGGGTAAATCGGCAAACCTGTTGTTTGCCGATTGCGACGTGCAGACAGCCGTTCGTCAGGGTGTAGCGCATTGTTTTCGCAACGCCGGGCAATCATGTAACGCGGCATCTCGTATGCTTGTTGAACGGCCGATCTATGATCGGGTTTTAGAACTAGCAGTCTCCGAGGCCAACGCGATGATTGTAGGCAAACCGTTCGACCCGGGTACCCAGATCGGTCCGCTCGTTAACGCCAAACAACATGCGCGTGTGCGCAACTTCATTGACGCCGGAAAAATTAGTGGTGCACGGCTAATTGCCGGGGGATCGGCGCCACCGTCGCACCTTCAGAGTGGCTACTACATACAGCCGACTGTTTTTGCGGATGTAGAACCAAGCAATGATCTGTTTCAAAAAGAGATCTTTGGCCCTGTGTTGACCATCACGCCGTTTGATACTGAGGACGAGGCCATCCATTTAGCGAATGCGACGCAGTTTGGATTAGCAGCATACATCCAGACCAGAGATATGGAGCGGGCCGACCGAGTAGCTTCCCGCGTGCATGCTGGAATGGTCCAGATTAACGGAACAAGTCGCGCAGAAGGTGCACCTTTCGGTGGTGTCAAAGCCTCTGGCTACGGGCGGGAAAGCGGGATCTGGGGCATTCGAAGTTTCCAAGATGTGAAGTCAATCAGCGGGGTTGGAGCGTGAGAACAGTCAAAAGTTCGCGCCCAAGCGTTGCGAGTGAAGAAAACGACAACCTTCGAGTTATTCTTTCAAGCGACCACGCTGGAGTTGAGATCCGAAAACTCATTTTTCAGCGCTTGCAAGATGAAGGCTGGCAATGCAACGACATTGGCCCAGAAGATCTTGAGAGCGTAGACTACCCAGTGTTTGGCAGGGCAGCCGCCGAGAAGGTTGCAACGGGAGAGTACCGCTTCGGTGTGATTTTTTGTGGTACCGGCCAAGGAATAATGATGGCTGCGAACAAAGTCACAGGAATTCGTTGTGGCGTATGTTCTGAAGTTTTGTCTGCGCACCTAATCCGGGCTCACAACGACGCGAATATGTTGTCCTTGGGTGCGCGGCTGATCACAGCCGAACAGGCGTGGGAAATCGTTGAGGCCTTTCTAACAACAGAGTTCGACGGTGATCGGCATCATAGAAGAGTCAACATGATTGAAGGCGTTTCAAAGGACCAGAATCGAAGACCGAGAACAAAATCCTGAATACTACACAGAAAAAAGTTGCTAGCCCGAAGCAACGTCCAAGCGCACTTGGAGGAACTTCAGGAGCAGAGCTCTGATCGCTTTGCGAACCCGCGCATTTTTGGGGCTAACGAGTTCATACTGAAGCTAGCGGTACGCTTCTAGGCCTGTTTCTTCTGAGCCAACGAACAGCCATTTATGCTGGGGCCGCTTATCGAGGGAACTCGGTTCCTTTATTGCTGCTCGTTTCCGATGGTACGGGACAGCCAAGCGGTTGATCGGTGCCGCCATGGATCTCAGCCGCTCTCAAGCTTGAGCATGCTAAAGTTGCACGCGCCCAAAAACCGGCTTTGGCTCTAGTGGTTTGCGCGATTGGGGACCAAGTGGCTCTCTCATTCGCGATTGGACACCATACGTTACCCGTTGAATAGAATGGCGCGTCGGTTTTCAGAACCTGTCGAGTGGATTCGG
>JBCDBQ010000879.1:0-2404 GCA_039183375.1 Pseudomonadota bacterium | reverse complement strand
GCACTCGGCAGAATGCCACCGTTTGCGGCGATTGCCGCGGCGACACCGGCGGCCTGACCGCTCATCCAACACTGAGGAATCTCGCGCAAGAATGAGTGTGAACTCGCATCGCAGGCGATATGACGTCCTGCGCCCAATACACCTTCGATGCCGGTGGGCAATAGAGATGCATACGGGACCGAGATGTTTGCAAACTTTGGTGACAGCGATGGGGAGACGCCGATTTCGTCATCCCAGACTTTTGCCTCATCCCATTGCTCACGAACAACTTTGGCTGAGGCCATCTGGCGCCGACTGTGGCGTACACCGATCTGTGGTGCACCCAACATCAAGAACGCGTTCTCGAAACCCGGGGCATGCTTTCGATAATGTTCGATATGGCCAACGGTTAGATTGCGGGATCGGATTTCGATCTCGGAGAGGTCCTCAACGTTGACAGCACTATAGCCAGATAGTCGTGGCCCCATGAACAATGCAACGTCATTGCGCCAAGAGCAGAATGGCTTTTCGAAGAACTGGAGTTCCTTTCGCCCGCCTGCCAGAAACTCTGAGAATGCGTTGTCGTCGCCGTAGCGGAATTCCAGGAACTTCTCCATCTCGACACCACCAACTAGGAAAGCGGTGTTGATGCAGTGGTGGATATCTCGTTCTTCAATATCAGACTCAAATGTGAGCCCAGCGCCAGCCAGCAAGTCGGCGTCGCCGGTCGTATCGATCACAACCTTGGCCATGATGGCCTGCCGACCTTCCTTGCTTTCGAAGACGACGCCCTTCATGACTCCATCTTCGACGATCGGACCGGCGGTCCAAGAGTGGAACAAGAGGCGTGCCTTTTGCTCAAGCACCATTTGCATCGACAAAGTCTTGAGGGCTTCGGGGTCAAGAGTGGGAGACCACGTCACAATACCTTTGTAAGCTGCAGCCCTTTGGGCCCAGTAGGCTGCCGTCGTGACATCTTTAGAACCCCAGTCAGATCGTGATGGGCCCATCACCGCGTCTTTCGGCAGACGGTCGAACACGTCGCTGGCGAAGCCTGAGATCACCTGCTGGCCCGTCCAGTCGCTCATGCGGTCGATCCAAATGACCAGCCCACCGGTCGACAGGCCACCCAGATGATTGTAGCGCTCCACCAGCATCGTATCAGCGCCGAGCCGCCCCGCCGCGATGGTAGCTGCTGTTCCCGCGGGTCCACCACCAATCACCAGCACGTCGGTTTCGGCAAAAATCGATATGTCACGAGCAGTCTCGTGGTATGTGCCGGTCGGCCGCGGCCGACGCTCGTGCTTCGCGCTACCGTCGAAAACCTCGATACCCTGCTCGACACCGATCATGTTCGTCAGATTATCACTGGTCATTGCGCTTCCTCCGGTTCGCCATCGAACGAAATTTGCGAACTCTCAAACTACAATATTCGGGCAAGCCTAGAGGAATTTTCGCCTGTCAGCCATCAATGACCGGATGAATGCCCCAGCCTCGGGACCTGCCATTGAATGCCCGAATTATTACCGATTAACTTCCATGGTCGAAACGCGTCGTGACAGCGTGAAATACTGCGAGGCCATCGTATGGATACGTTCGACTACGTTATCATTGGAGCCGGTTCGGCAGGATCTGTCCTGGCGAACAGATTGAGCGAGGATGACAGTGTCAGCGTGTGTGTCCTTGAAGCTGGGCCTCCCGACACAAACCCCATGATCCATATCCCTGCGGGTTTCATGAAGACCTTCTATGATCGTTCGATCAACTGGTGCTACGAGCAGGAACCAGGCCCCTATACCCAGGGACGGAAGATCTACTCACCCCGTGGCAAAACCTTAGGCGGATCAAGCTCCATCAATGGTCACATCATTAATCGCGGCCAGGCGGAGGATTTCAATCAGTGGGCGCAAATTGGCAATCCAGGATGGTCATACGCTGACGTCCTACCCTATTTCAAGCGCATGGAGCGGCGCGTCGGGTCGGCAGACGAAACCTACCGTGGCCGTGAAGGTTACCTCCCTGTGACCGACGCCGACGTGAGGCATCCATTGGCCGATGCTTTCATCCAGGGTGCGGTCGCGCACGGAATTCCGATCAACCCAGATTACAATGCAGGCAATCAGGAAGGTATCAATTACGCGCAGCGCGCTATCCTCGATGGCCGCCGCATGAGCGTTGCACGAGCCTTTCTCAGACCTGCTATGCAGCGCTCAAACCTTGACGTGCGGACCGAAGCACATGTCACGAAACTTGAGCTTGATGGTAAGCGCGCAACAGGCGTGCATTACATGAAAGGTGGCTCTGGCGGGACAGAGATTATTGTCCGCGCACGACGCGAAGTCATTCTGTCAGGCGGTGCCTATAACTCGCCGCAACTTTTGCTGTTATCGGGCGTTGGCCCCAAAGCCGAGCTCGATCGCCACGG
>JBCDBQ010000878.1:0-2432 GCA_039183375.1 Pseudomonadota bacterium | reverse complement strand
TTGAGCAACATGATGTTGGCAAATTCCGCCACAGGGGGGCTTTGAGCGCTGGATCAATGACCTTGAAAAGCCAAGTGATGGGGCCTGTTTCAGCACGAGCACCCGACTTCGCTTCAAGGCGTTCAACATGGCTTTCCAAAGGTGTCATCGTGTGGCCTCCAGACCTGAGATGCGCGACAAGTGGTCCGGCTCGCTCGCTTTTCTGAACGCTCCAGTAGCACCTCGTCGCGCGCATCGGCAAAGGTCACCCTGGCCCAGAAAGGGCGCGGTTTGATGTCTGGATCAAGATCGAGAACGTTAAGACGCAAGGTGATCCCGTTCCAAGCGGCACTGCGACTGCCAGTCCATTCTTCCAGTCTAGCAATGCGGTATCCCAAACGGCTCATCGCTCTATCTCCTCCAGTTGACTGATCCGCTGCTCGAGCTCCACGGTCTCCAGCGTTTTGCGGTAGGTCTCGACCAGCGCCATGACCTGTGCGTCTTCGCCTGGTGTGATCTCGCTTTCGGAGGCGGCGTGCAACACGGCCTGCGCTGCTTCTGAGGCGTCATGCGCGCTGTTCATCTCGGGCAGATCAAAGGCTATGGATGTGTCCTTGGCGCGGGCGCGATGCGCTCCAGGCACAGCCCGATCGCCGTTGTGTCGCCCCGCAGCGCCTCGTCTATGGCGGCCTGCGCAAAGCCTCGACTACCCGTCAAGCAGCGCCATGGCGGCTTCTGTGGTCTTATGACGGCTGCCCTAGGGCCTGCCGGGGTTGCTCGCTGCGAACGTACCGTCGGGGTTTCTGCCTTCCGTTCGATCCGCGGTTTTTCGGGTTTCGCCTGCCATGATTGCTCTGTCTCCTGTGGTTAAAAGGCCTCTTTTCCGCTGTGGTTTCGCAGCCATCAATTGCGGTATCAAGACACCTCAATTCAGCATGATCGCCAGCTGCATACTTTGCAGGCAGCAGACGGTTGCTAATGACTTGTTCTACATCAGCCCCATGCCTTGACCCTCCACGGTATCGCACGACCTGACGCAGAGACCAGCGGAGCCGGATCCGCACAAATCACCCGCGACAGATGCGGATGGAGGGGGGGCTTGTCAGAATAACTCTGCTTAAGCGCGGCATGGTGGTGTCGTAGCGTTTGGGAATGACCAAACCTGCCTCCTTCAAGTACTTCAAAACCAGTCCTGAGATCATCCGGCTGGCGATTATGTTGTATATTCGATTCCCGCTCTCTCTTCGGAATATCGAAGATCTACTGCATGAACGCGGCATCGACGTCAGCCATGAAAATGTCCGCTACTTGTGGAATAGGTTCGGCCCAGTGTTTGCGGTCGAGATCAGTACAAAGCGCGTACAACAGCTTCGTGCATTCTGGAAATAGAAGTGACAAGTGGACGAGGCCTTCGTGAAAGTGAACGGCAAGAGCCACTATCTGTGGCGACCAGTAGGTCACGCAGGAGAGTTGCTGGAAGCTGCCGTCTCAAAACGTCGAACTGAGGCTGCAGCACCGAAATTCCTCAAGAAACTGATGAAGCGGCACGGTTGCGCGGCTAAGATGGTCACCGATCGTTTTCCATCTTGTAAAGCTGCGCTAAGCGAGCTTGGTGGGATGGACAAACAGCGTACGGGAAGATGGCTCAACATCCGTGTCGAGAATTCGCACCTTCCGTTTCGACGACAAGAACGCGCCATGCAAAGCTTTCGGCGCATGCGAAGTTTGCAGAAATTCGCCGCCGTTCATTCCTCCGTGTACAAACATTTCAATCAAGAGAGATCGCTCACCAGAAGAGATACCTTCAAGATGACTCGAAACGCAGATCTGACCGAGTAGGGGCATCTTTGTTCGGGATAGGTTCACGGCTTACGAGGGAAACCGAGGCCATGTCGAATTCGTCTGACAGCACCTCGCGTGTTTATGAATGAGGCTGCTCAATGCGATGGGTCCGAATTCGCCCAGTAGCTTTTGATTAACCAAGGTACGGTACGAAGATTCTGGGAAACAGATCGCATCTTGGTTTGCGCTTCAAAAGGAACTTCAAAGGGCAAGTCGTTCTGCTGACCCGACGCGGCGTTAAAACAGTCGACTTTGCAAGAGATAACCGAGATCAATGTGCGGATTGCCCAGTTGAAACAAAAAAGACAAAACTCGTTGCGATGCAGCCAAAGCCTGAGCACGCGACGACCGCATCAAGAAAGCGTATGGATCTCACGTCCTGCGCTGCACATGGCAACTGGTTTACCGCCCAATTGTCATTTTTGCGCCGAACCCGGCAGGAGGACCATTCATTTAGACATCTGGTTGATGATTTGAGGCGAGTCGATGTGACTTTGGATCATGGCGCTGTTATTGGTGGCAAGTGGATCGCAGACACATGCGGATGTGCTGTTGCATCGGCAACAACCGAAACAGCGGCGGCGCTACTTGAGAATGAAGCCAAGGTTCTT
>JBCDBQ010000877.1:0-2434 GCA_039183375.1 Pseudomonadota bacterium | reverse complement strand
TAGCGATATTGACTGCGCAGCACTTGAGACAGAATTGCGCGCCGTCGCCGATGAGCTTCAAGCCTTGCTTGCCCAAGCCGGTGTTGACTTCGTCGCCAGAGAAACACTTTTCGAATTGGACATGCTTTACGTCGGCCAGACGCATACGGTTGCAGGGTCTCTCTCCATACCCGATAGCGGATTGCAGCCGACCGATATTGTCCAAGCCTTTGAAGAAAGCTACCGCGCACGGTTTGGCCGTTTGCTCGACAACATTCCGATCCGTGTTGTGAACTATCGTGTCGTTGCGATCGGCAAACGTCCACCCTTCGATATGCGCGTGCTCGGTCCTCAAGAGACTGCGACAGCCTCAGACTGCGTCATCGGCCATCGTCAGGTTTACTGCAACGGGACCTGGCATGATGCCAACGTGTATGACCGTTTGAGGTTGGCCATTGGCGAGAGCCTGGCCGGGCCCTGTCTGCTCGAACAACCTGATACGACAATCTTTGTCGACCCCGGGTTGCAGGGTCGTGTTGACAGTCAATGGAACCTGGTCATTGAAAGAGGCTCTGAGTAATGGAACCGGCATCTACCGCGCTTTTGATCGTCGATCTGCAGAACGACTTTCTGCATCCCGAAGGTGCTTACGGGCGCGCAGGTCAGTCGGCTTCCCCGATCGTCGCACTACCGGACCGTGTGTTACCGGTTGCCGATGCTTTGCGCGCAGCAGGCGGTTGGATTGTTTCAACGCAATTCACACTTGTGCCGGGCAAGGCCGGTGAACCGTTTATCTCGCCTCATCTCAGACAGCTCCGTCCGTTCTTGGCGAAGGGAGATTTTGAGCCCGGTGCCTGGGGTCATCAACTGGTGGACACGCTGCAACCGGCTGACCTGACCGTGGAGAAAGTTGCATATTCAGCTTTCTATCAGACCCGCATGGAGTGGGTGTTACGCAAGGCTGGGATAGAAACCCTGCTGATCTGTGGAATTGTCACCAATGGCGGAGTGGCGTCGACACTGCGCGCGGCCCATGTCCGTGACTTCCACACCATCCTGCTATCGGACGGATGTGCAGCCTTTTCCGAGGACACCCACAAGACGGCGGTTGCAGCCCTGTCGTCGGTCTCGGACGTCAAAACGTGCTCCGAAGCAGCCGCCCTTATTCGGGGCACGTCATGAGCAAGATCCGCCCAGCTGCCGACCATACCTTCGAGAGCCACATTCCAGTGCTGGTTATTGGTGGCGGCGCATGTGGTCTGACCGCGGCTCTCAAGGCACATGATGCTGGCGCCGAAGTTGTGGTGCTTGAGCGCGAGCCCAATCTGTCAGGCTCGACGGCGATGTCATCAGGCTTCATTCCGGCCGCGGGCACACGGTGTCAGCGCGCCGCCGGCCTCACCGAACCAGACAAGAATGCGCTTTTCAAGAAGGATATTCAGGCCAAGTCGAAGAACACATCCGAGCCGGCGCTGGTGAACCTGGCCGTCGAGGCCATTGCCCCAGCGCTCGACTGGCTCGAAGAGCGCCACGGCCTTGAATGGGTGGTGCTCGATGATTTCCTTTATCCCGGCCACGTCCGTCATCGCATGCACACCACGCCGGAAAAGACCGGCGCGTCGCTAATCGGACGACTTGGGAACGCCGTAGAAGCGCGTGGCATTCCGGTGCTGACGTCAGCGCTGGTGACGGAACTCCTGGTTGAAGGAGATGTTGTCGAGGGCGTTACGTTGCAGCGACCCGACGGCGGATCGGAAGCCATTGGTTGCAAAACGATCGTCCTCGCGTGCAACGGTTACGGAGGCAACCGAGAACTCGTCAAACAGCACATTCCGCCGATGGCCGATGCGCCCTACTACGGACATCCTGGCAACATGGGCGATGCTATTCTCTGGGGGGAGGCTCTGGGTGCTGGCACGCGACATCTCTCTGGTTGTCAGGGTCACGGCTCCTTGGCCCACCCGCATGGTATTTTGATCACGTGGGCGCTAATGATGGAAGGCGGCTTCCAGGTCAATGTTGCCGGCAAACGCTTCTCGAACGAACACTCGGGCTATTCGGAGCAATCCATTCCTGTGCTGCAACAGCCAGAAGGCATTGCCTGGAATATCTTCGATCAGCGTCTCTACGACTTTGCGCAAGGTTTTCCTGACTTTGTTGAAGCTTGCAATGCTGGCGCCGTCCGGTCGGCGGATAACATCGCCGTACTCGCAGACGAAATTGGCGTACCATCGAGCGCATTGCGCACCACGTTTTTCGAAGTTGGCACCTTCCAACAGGGTCAGGCATCGGACCCATTTGGTCGAAGCTTCACTGACAAGCCTGGATTGGATGCACCCTACTATGCCGTTCGTGTCACCGGTGCGTTGTTTCATACGCAAGGCGGCTTAATGATTGATGATACGGCCCGTGTCGTTCGCAAAGACGGTTCCGCACTCCCCAATCTGTTCGCCGG
>JBCDBQ010000876.1:0-2437 GCA_039183375.1 Pseudomonadota bacterium | reverse complement strand
TGAGTTATACGGCCGGCGTCTTCGCCCAACCGTTTGGCTCCGACAGCGACACCAATTGGTATTACATCCGCGGCTTCGATGCCACGCAAACCGGTGACTATTTTGATGGTTTGCAGGTCCAAGCTTTTGCGTTCGGTGACTTCTTCATTGATCCATTCAGTCTTGGTCGCATTGACGTGCTCAAGGGACCAGCCTCAGTGCTTTACGGTGGCAGCAATCCCGGCGGCATCGTCAATGCCATTAGTAAGCGACCAACCGGACGTCGTTTGCGCCATCTGGAGGCAGGTGCCGATGAATACGGCACAGCCTACCTAGGTCTCGACGTTGGTGATCGTTTGAGCGCATTCTCGGCCTACAGACTGACGGCAAAGATAGAGGGGGGTGATGGTTACACCGACTTTGAGGATGGCTTTAGGGGCTTTGTAGCACCTAGCATTTCCGTTCGGCCAAGTGCGAACTTCTTGTTTACTGTGCTTACGAACTACACGCATCTGGATGAGCGGCACGGAGGTGGTGACTTTCTGCCGTACGTCGGTTCTGTAACAGCAGCGCCGTTCGGTTTTATTGATCGTCAGTTCAATACATCCGAACCCGATCTTGACCGTTACGATCGACGCCAGGGTCACATCGGATACGAAGCGAAGTATCTCGCGGCATCAAATCTGCTCTTCACTTCTTCCGCGCGGTTCATGCGTGCATCGGTCAAGGAGCAGCAGCTTTTCGCCTTTGGTTACGATACGACAAATACGGATGAGCTTTCTCGCATAAACTTTAGCCATGATACTGACGCTACTAGCTTCACGACTGACAACCGGGTGGAAGGAACCGTGGTCACAGCGGGGATCTCTCACAAGCTGCTGTTTGGCATCGAGACCAAGTACTATCGCAACGATGAGATTCAAGCGTCCGCACTGTTTGGTACCACACCGTCAATCAGTCCGGTCAACCCGATCTATGGTTTAATAACGACGTCACCAGTCAGTTACTTGAATCAAGACTTAAGGCAGAGGCAGGTTGGAGTTTACGCACAGGATCAACTCCGATTTGGCGGTGGGTTTATCGTGACCGTGAACGGTCGCTACGACTGGGTAAGGGTCACTGCCGACAATGGTCCGACGTTCTTTGCACCAACCCAAAACACCAGCAATGAGGAAGAGTTTCGTGAGGCCTCTGGTAGGGCAGGTTTGGCATATGAGTTTGCAAATGGCCTAACGCCCTACGCCAGTGTTGCTACCTTCTTCAATCCAATCATTGGAACCAACGCGGCAGGTGATTTTTTCAAACCGGAGACAGGTCACCAATTCGAATTTGGCATGAAGTACGCCCCCAAGTTTATGGATGCCCTGTTCACTCTCTCATTCTTCGATATTACGCGCGAGAATGTACCGGTGACCGACCCGACAAATATCTTTGCACAAGTTCAACGTGGCGAGGTCAATTCGCGTGGCGTAGAATTTGAAGGCAAGGCACAAGTGATGCGGAATCTCTGGTTCACAGCTGCCGTGACTGCATTCGATTTGGAGATAACGAAGGACACAGACGCGGCACTGGTTGGTAAACGCCCGACAATTGTTCCTGAGTTCCAGGCATCCGCTTTCGTCAACTATGAATTCGACGAAACAACTGTGCTGGATGGAATCTCAATCGGAGCAGGTGTGCGTCACCGAGGTAAATCCTTCGCCGATGCTGAAAACACGCTGGAGGTGCCGGAGGTCACACTGGTTGACCTAAAACTTGGTTACAATCAGGAAAACTGGGGCGTGCAATTCAACGTCAGCAACATATTTGATAAGCGCTACGTCGCCTCATGTCAGACAGCCTTGTCTTGCTCCTACGGTGAGGCTCGTCGTGCCCAAGTCAAAGTGACGACCAAGTGGTAGGGCCTCTCGCCTTGAACGAAGCAAGCGAGGTCGGCTGTAAATGTGGCGAGTTCGCAACATGGCAGCAAGATTGGGCCTTTTATTGTTGACCAAATATTTCGACAACTGGTAGCGATCACTCACTTGTACTTGAACCGAGTTCTCATTCCTCGGGTCAGTCAGCGTAAATAGCCAGCCCACGGCACTTCTTCGCTAGATGCCCCAGCCAGCCACAACGCTCAGTGTGTATCGCGTAGGGGAGCTTGTTGCGTGTCGAAGTCACCGTCGAGATTATGTGTAATAGTAGCGTCAGTGCTGATCGTGGGCCCCGCCTATGCCCAAACCGCCGATGGTGACGCGATTACATTGCAGGGCATCGTCATCGAATCGGATAATCGGGTTGAAACACCCGTCACAGAGTCGACCCGTTCGGTGACCGTGGTGACCAGAGAGCAGATCGAGAAACAGACGTCCACGACGACGTCGGTTGCCGACATTATCGCTAATACTGTCCCCGGATTTAGTCCCAGCACCGAGGCCAACACTGACTTCGGTCAAACACTACGCGGTCGCAAGTT
>JBCDBQ010000875.1:0-2440 GCA_039183375.1 Pseudomonadota bacterium | reverse complement strand
TGGACCGGGGCCGCGCGACGACTTGGGCCAATCCGTGTGCCACCTTAACTTCAGTGTTGATGGCCAGCACGACGAGCAGCCTTGACATTACGCAGACTTATTCCTGCGACCACATCTGTACTACGTTGGTTCGCAGGCACGTGGTGTGAACCGGTCATTCAGACCTGTCCCCAACCAATCCAGATCAGAGAGATGAACCGTGAGATGGTAGCGAAGACATGAGATGGTAGCAAAGACATGGGAGGAAATCGACCATGACACCGTTAGCGGCCGGCGAATCTTCAAACGCGAGGTCGAGTTTGGAAACGGTGGCTACGGTGGGCAGCACTTCGAACTCCTAGCCGAGTTTGAGGTTCGTGATGCGGCCGGCAGCGTCCTCCTACAGACATCTGGAACAGCCAAGGGCGACTACTGGTGTGGCGCATTCCTGTGGTTTGTGGACGGCAGCAATGGTCAACGGGTTAGGTTGTATCAATCTCATCGGGATGATGACACCTATCTCGATGTTCCCAATGCAATAACAGTATCGCAAAGTGATTGCTGATGAGTTTGCTTTGTCCAAACTGCGGCGCGCCCGGTTTGTCGATTAGTGATAGCGTTGAACTTGGCCCCGATGCCTACTGGGATGAGATGACGGTTCAACGGGCCCAGTGCCAGAGTTGCCAAGCCCGCTTCATTTGTAACTACTTGGAGAAGCGCAGTTTTCGTTACGACCGCGACGACACGGTCAATCACACTGCGTACCACTCCGGCGCTTTATCGTGGCTGCTTGCCGGCATTGCATTTCAGAAAACGCGGAGAAGAGTATCTCAATCCTGGCGCAGACTTTTTGCGCGAACAGTATTGAAGGTTTGCCAAAAGCGTCATTTGCCGTTGGAGGTGCGCTACGAAGCCCAGCACGGCAGCTGAATTGCACTGGGCACTGCATTACACTTCATAGTGATACCTTATAACAAAGGACTTGAAATTCTGAGGCTTTGAGGTAAGGATGATATTGTTAACCAAGATCTTGTGTTGTTTTATTGCGACAACATAGTATACGAGCTTGGTGTCGGATAAGCATAAACTGGATACTGATAGAAGTCCATCAGCCAACGGGCGGGACAGAATTAATAGTAGGAGTTTACGTTGCGTAGTGATCAAGAATCTAAAGAGCGGGTGCCGGTAGCAACGTCTCGACGCCACTTCATCGCTTGTGCAGCACTACTGGGTTCAGCAGTCGCGACGAATGTGATCGGCATAGAAGATGCGCATGCGACTGGCAGAAGATTCAGAATAAGACGGCGCATCAGGAGAAGAATACAGCGAAGGCGGAATAGAAGGCGGCAAGTCGTTTGTTTCGTTAGCGGCACGCTGATCAGTACGCCTCACGGAGAGGTTCCAATTGAACAGCTCAATATTGGCGATCTGATCAACACCTCGTCAGGTGATGCAAGACCAGTGAAATGGCTGGCACGAAGGCAGCTTGTGAGACCTTCGAGTGGCATTTGGCCGAAAGAGCATCGACCTATCAAAATTGAGCGCCACGCAATCGATGGTCACTCACCCCGTCGTGATCTTTATGTCTCCTCTGGCCATCACATGTATTTGGATGGGATGCTAATTCCGGTCGCTCAGCTCGTGAACGGACTATCAATCACCGAATGCGCTTTCGAGGAAGCCGAGACGATTGACTACTTCCACATCGAGTTGGACGAACACGCTGTGATTTTCGCTGATGGAGCAGCCACCGAAACTCTTATGGCGTCGCCCGCGAGCCGTGCAACGTTCGATAATCTTGATGAATACTTGGAACTCTACGGCGTAAACGATAAGGCCCTGGTGGCGTGCGCACCAGTTATTGCTTACTGGGGTGGCCGTGGGGAACTCTTGTCTCGGCTTCGGAGCATTGTCGCACCGGTCATTGATCGCCGGGATCCCCGAGATATCGCTAGAGATCGTTTGATGCTGGCGGCTATTCAGGCGCAGCAATGCGGCGGCGCCCGATTGAATGAACTATCGCATTAATCAATTAAGTGAGCACCGACTGTATACAGCGTCGGTGCTCCTCACGCGTTTATACGCTGATTGAGCTGGGCATTCCTCGATACCCGAGAACTGCACGACAGCATAACATATCTGTCCGATGCGACTGGCCGTTGATCGTTAGATCCGCAGAGCTGGTTGAAGCTGTGAGGCCGATTGCTGCTGCTCCCAGGCCTCAAAGTTTATTGTGCAGGTTTGGCCTAAATCTGATTACACAACCGTTTGCCGTCTGGTGTTGGAACCGGACGTGCTGGCGACTGGCAATCTGATCTTGGACAAGATCAGGGTATGGTCCACAGGCCTCTGCCCCTCTGCTATTACGCCGAAAGCGCCGTCTCGTAGCTGCTGCGCATATGCCTTCCTCATTCGTCTGCCTGCTCTCTCTACATCGATAGCAAAGCCCGCTCTTGACTTG
>JBCDBQ010000874.1:0-2441 GCA_039183375.1 Pseudomonadota bacterium | reverse complement strand
TCCACGGAACATCTTACTGCCAGGAATCTGCTGATCTGCTCGGACCAATCAGCGCACGGTGGCATATGACGCACCCGCCACGTGAAAAGGGTCACCGACCCCGAAAGGTCGGTGGGCTTTGCGCCTTAGGGAATGAGGGAACACTCGTGCATATTCGATCGTGAGCGAAAGCAGCAGCGGAAACAAGCACTGATGCTACCGTTTGTGGACAGTCCAACGACTCATCCACAACGATTTCAAGGTAGCTCTCAATTTGGGCGCAGAATGCTCCATAAATCAGCAGTCAACGTGGATAAATCGAGTTGTTATTGTTGCTCTTGGAAAACGAAAAGTAGGGTCGGCAAGGAAGGGTTTTGGATGACAAGAGAGAAGCAGAACCTACCGGCCTATCGGACATTCGCCGAACAGCTGTTTGACGCTGCGGTACACGTATCGGTTACGCCGATAGTGGCATTGGAGATTGAGCTGGCTCTTTTGGTTGAATGACACCAAGGTACGCTAAACATTCGAGGCATTTCGCCAGCGGCAGAGGCACTTGATACAAAGTGAAGGCACCCGAGCTCCGGGCCCGGATGCCTTCATACATCGATTGTAGCGTCACCAATGGCCTGGATCGTCAAGTGGCGCAACGCACTTCGAAGGTCCTTTAAGCGGGAGGAATGGCCCTGCTTTCAAGGTCTGGCCTAGCCACCCTTCTGGATACTGAAGCGGCAAGGGAGGTTGCGCATCGGTTTCTGTGATGTGAGCGAAGCCCACTCTTGAATAGAAGTTGATGTCGCCGTAGGTCAGAACAACATCCACCCCTCGATCACGTAGCGCTTGAAGGGCATGATTGATCAAACGCCGCCCTAAACCTTTGCCCTGCTGAGCCGTTGCGACCGCGACGGGCGCGAGAATGAACACCGTCCTGTCATCGTCGAAATACACCATGCGCGTTAAGATGATGCTGGCCAAGACTTCCTCGTTTTCGACTGCAGACAACAGATGCATGTCGCTTGGTGTAAGCGAAGACAGCATGTCAGCAACTAACGCTTTGATCATTTCGCCAGCCTCAGACCCTTCCGATGCAGTGAAGGTGTCCAAGAACATGGCGGTGATGGCATTGGTCTTGTCAGTGTATTCTGTCGTGATTTCCACGGTATACTCCTATGGATTAGATTATCTTTGATTGAGCTGGGCCCGCACGGCTTCTATCCCGAGTTTTGAGGCCCGATACGGTCGTCCACTCTCAGAGCGGATAAACCGTCGTTTCTTAAGCCGCAGGAAAACCGGAAGAGTGCAATCCGTCAGGATGTGCCCGTCGCGTGTGTAGCAAGTGATATTGCGAATTTTGCCGTTCTCTTGGCGCTCGTGATGGATTGACCCACCAGAGAGCGTTGCCACACGTGTTGCAGATGAACTGGGTGCTCATGGGGTGTTCCGGCACCGCACACACTGGAGCAGCGCGATGGTGCCTCCCAACACAATCACTCCGGTGAAGTACCCCGCTGTGAAAGCATAGACGTGCGCCATCACACCAAGTCCTCTGGGATGAGTACCGGTAGGCCGACCTTGCGAGAGGTCTTGTTGAACTTCTCACGGGCGGCTGGTTCGATGTCTTCGCCAAAGCACTCGGCCACGCGGTCGAGGCAAATGAGAACGTCCCCGATCTCCTCGCGGAGGTTGGCTTCGATCTCCTCCAATGTTTCGGAGTTGCCCATCGTGTTGGTGATCGCACGCTGGTACTTCTTGATGGCGTTCAACTGAGCGAAACTGTCGTTACCCACCTTTGGCGAAAGATCAGCCGGTGCGATTGAGGAACAATTCACAGCCTAACTCTTGCGTCGCTTTGGGCTCCAAACGGACATCAGATGCACCGCGGCATCAGCACGATTCGACCTTGATAGAACAGCAAGAACGGCCCATTGCGGACACTCGCCAGTAACCTCTGATGCTGCGGTGTGGTCCGTCAGACCCGACATTTGCTGCGTGCGCAAAATTCAGCGATGGCAGGACGCACAGTCTGCGGACGAAGCACCAATTCGCCGCGGTTGCGCAAATGGCTGCTTTCATTGAAACACGTGTGCTTCAGCCCTCATCTAGACTGCAGATACTCAACGGGTATGCAGCCGCCGCCTGCACGAAGACAACTGAGCAAGTTGGGTTCAAAGCTTCGGCTGGCGTAAATGCGGGAAACTGCGAGTGCGGGTACCGTTGCAGTCGCCTCCTTCTTGCCCAACGCTTGATCTTGGGTTGAAGTTCGAACCGCGAGAAGTAGCCGCCTTCAGACAAGCAGCTCTTGCGGTCTGCATTTGTAACTTCCGTCGCATCCTGCTCACTCAGGTGTCAGGCTGGCCCTGGAGACGGCATGAATGAGCACCTTGCGATTTGGCAAAGCAGGTTCGGCGCCTAAGGAAAGACTTATGCTCTACGGCTCAGGAACTCCGCCACTAATCCATTGA
>JBCDBQ010000873.1:0-2454 GCA_039183375.1 Pseudomonadota bacterium | reverse complement strand
TGTCGTTGAGTGCGGCATCGAGTGTTGTTTTGATGGCTTCTGCACCAGCCTCTTCAAACTCGGCGACCCAATCCATTGCGTCGTCATTGTCGAAGCTTTTCAATCCCCAAGCACCCATGGCTCATCCTCCGGGTTTTGCTTCACTGGTATTGACAGAGCCATAGTGCTGATTTGTACGGGATTGTTAACAGTCGAAGTTACATCACGGCGCCGACCTGCCAGGGGACAAATTCGTTGTCGCCGTAACCCAGAGCTTCCGATTTACTGGGTTTGCCAGACGCAACCTCAAGAATGTATTCGAAAATTTCCGTTGCTTTGTCGTCCAGTGATACGCCGTCGAGGACATCTCCGGCGTTGATATCCATATCCTCGCTCATGCGATGATACATGTCGGAATTGGTCGCGAGCTTGATTGACGGCGAAGGTTTGCAGCCGTAAGCGGAGCCACGACCGGTGGTGAAAGTGACGACATTGCAGCCGCCGGCGACCTGTCCGGTTACTGAGACGGGATCGTAACCTGGCGTGTCCATGAAGCAAAAGCCTTTGGCGTCGACCTGCTCGGCATAGCGATAAACACCTTGCAACGTTGTTGATCCGCCTTTGGCTGTGGCTCCGAGTGATTTCTCCAGGATCGTTGTCAGACCGCCTGCCTTGTTGCCGGGAGATGGATTGTTGTCCATGGATCCATTGTTCTTAGCGGTGTAGTCCTGCCACCATTCAATGATCTCGACTAACTTGTGACCGATCTCCGGGGTTGCAGCGCGGCGCGTCAAGAGGTGTTCTGCGCCGTAAATTTCAGGGGTTTCGCCGAGCAGGGCGGTGCCACCGTGATGGACCAGTCGATCGGCTGCAAGCCCGAGGGCCGGGTTGGCAGTGATGCCCGAGTAACCATCGGAGCCGCCGCATTGGAGGGCGAGCATCAATTCGGATGCGGGTACTGTTTCGCGCTGAGCCCTGTTGGCGAGCGGAAGCATCTCCTTAATGCGATCTACGCCGGTCTGGATCGTCTTGCGCGTGCCGCCGGTGTCCTGGATCGTCATGGTGAAGAGATTCTCGCCTTCCTTGAGGTCGTACTTTTCCTTCATTCGGGCAATCTGGAAAACTTCACAGCCGAGGCCGACAATTAGGGCTGCGGCGACATTGGGATGGCCTGCCATGCCCCACTGCGTGCGCTCGAGAAATTCAAAGCCAGCGCTGTTCGTCGCCATGCCACAGCCGGTGCCATGGACCATGGCGACAACACCGTCAACGTTCTCATATTCATCAAGGGCGCCTGAACGGTTGACCTCATCGGCCATGAAACGTGCGACCGAGGCCGAGCAATTCACACTTGTCAGGATGGCGATATAGTTTCGGGTTCCGACTTTGCCGTTGCCTCGCTTGTAACCTTGAAAGGTCGCGCGCTGCTCAACGGGCAGAATGACTTCGTCCTTGGCACCCTCGGCGAAGGCATAATCTCGGTCAAATTCGGCATAAGCGCAATTATGCGTGTGGACGTGCTGTCCTGGCTCAATGTCCTCGCTGGCGAACCCGATAATTTGGCCGAACTTCAAGATTGGTTGATCCTTCTCGATCTTGGTCACAGCCATCTTGTGCCCCTTGAGAACGCGCGTCGAGGCCTCGATGCCATAGGCCGAGGCACCTGGCATCAGCCCGTCGACGGCAACAATTATATTGTCGTCGGTGTGGAGGCGCATTGTGCGGGGGTCTTTGGCTGGGGTGTCTTGCATTGGGTTTCCTTGTTCGGAATGTGCACAGGTCGCCTGATAAGAGTGTTCGCCTGAGCTGGAATTGCGGCTGACATCATCGGCACTTGGCGCAAAAGTTCAAGTGGGCGGCAGGATGCGCCCCCTGGCATCTCAATAGTTCTTACCAGTCTTCCAGCTGCGGAATCTCATCGCCGAGCAGTTCAGGATCGGAATATGCTTCAAGATCTGCACGATGACCTGTGCTGTCCTCGACAAAGAAGCTGGTTGCAATTGCGTTGGCCAGGCGTTCGGCACCTTCGCTGACGGCCGGAATATCGTTGGCGAGGTTTCCGAGTGACATCATAGCAGCGTGGTTGAAGCAATGGATGTGCTGAATGGTTGATGCATTTGCATCGCCACTAGAGCAAAACTCAAAGCCTGGACCCAGGTAAGGGAAGTTGAGCAGCTCCGTGGCCCGGCCGTCTGCTGTGACATGATCTTTCCAAGTTGCAATCTCATTGCTCACTGATGTGAGAAATGGAGTGCCGGCGACATCGATTTTGAAACCGGTTCCGAGGACGACGACCTGTGCGGGGAACATCCCTGCCGTGGTCCGCAAGTTCAGGCCATCTATGGTTTGCTCGATTTCCAGCGTCTCTGCACCAAGAACGAGTTCAAAGTTTTTGTGCTGCGTGACCCTTAGAACCGTATCTCGTGGCGGTGGAACACCGTGCGAGGAGATATAGCGAAAGACCTCAAAACGCTG
>JBCDBQ010000872.1:0-2472 GCA_039183375.1 Pseudomonadota bacterium | reverse complement strand
GGGTCTGCACTTGGATATTGGGGCTGGTCCGCGGTTGGCAATGCGCTCGCCTTGCTCGGTTGGATGATTGTGAAATCACCAAATACTGTATCCGCTATAACAGAAAATCGCGCAGTTGTTTGGCTAGGGCTATTGGGCGGAACTGCATCATATGTTGCATACGGGTTGGTGATCTGGGCATTCACTCAAGCCCCGATCGCACTTGTCATGGCTTTGCGTGAAACGTCCATCATCTTCGCGCTGCTTATCGGTGCTTACGTCCTCAAAGAGCGGGTCGATCTTACTAAGGTTCTTTCAGTTTTTGTTGCAATTGTCGGTGCAGTCCTGCTGCGCTTGGCAAAGTAGCGGGCGGCACCACATATGGGTACAACAAAAATCTTATGGATGTCCGACCCTTACTATACTCCCTCGAGCAAGTCCTTGGGCGCGATCCTAGGATCAGGTTGCAGGCCGTAGTAAGGCGTATTAATGTGCAGCATCTGGACGCCGACCTTTGTCCGCAGGTCGTCAGTTTACGCCGGTCGATGCAAACGGTAGGTGAGCGATAATGGTCCCTCCACCGCGAAAGATATCGTACCCGCCAAATAGACCGCAAATTGTGACAGCAATGTCTATATTGTTGCTGTCTTGGCGGGCGATGCCCATACGAACACGGCTAGAAGAGCGAGTCGTACTATTTTGCCCCTAGTCTTTAGAGACCTCATCCTGTCGCGTCCCCTTTCAAGGGCGACGCTGTGGCCTGTCAGAATGATCCTCTTCTGGACCTTGCGATCCATCCTACGCCCCGGATTGTGAACTTCAGTCAGATGACTTGATCGAGCGTGAGCGCAGGAAACGAACGGCCATGCCACAGCGTGTTTGCCAGACCGAAACTGAGTATACGAGAGTTGGATCCAACTATGTGAATGGCGCGTGGAAACGCGAATTCTCACACCGGCCTCTTCAATTGATTGATCCAGATACCGAGCGGCCTCGGGGTACGCTGATGTGCGCGAACACTGATCTCGTTGGCAAGGCAGTTCAGGCGGCGACGTGTGCGCGCGATCCCTTTGCCGCATACTCTGCCGAAGACAGGTCATCTGTGTTGGAACATTTAGTTGAGCTTTTGTTGCGAAATTCGGAAAGTTTTGCCCAGGTCATCAGTTCTGAAATCGGTGCGCCAATCACCTTCGCGCGCAGCGGCCAGGTTCAAGCTGGCATCGCGCATCTACGCAGCTACCGCGACGCCCTTAGTCGAGTGCCAGAACAGTTACAGCAAAACAATGATCCAAAACAACGTATCCAATACGAGCCGGTTGGTGTCGCAGCCCTGATCACACCGTGGAATTGGCCACTAAACCAGGTAATTTTGAAGGTTGGTGCGGCTTTGGCGGCAGGATGCCCGATGGTTTTGAAGCCATCTGAATACGCAACTGCGACGGCAACAGCTTTCGCCGAATTGGTGGCCCAATTGGACCTGCCCAAGGGGGTGTTTAACCTTGTCATCGGCGACGGGGCCACTGGTAAGCTTCTTGTAGATCATCCGGATGTCAGCATGATTTCGTTCACCGGTTCGACAGAAACAGGCCGGTTTATCGCGCAGCGCGCCGCCTTACGAGTTGCGAGATCAGCAATGGAATTGGGGGGAAAATCGGCAAACCTCTTGTTTGCCGATTGCGACGTGCAGACAGCCGTTCGTCAGGGTGTAGCGCATTGTTTTCGCAACGCCGGGCAATCATGTAACGCGGCATCTCGTATGCTTGTTGAACGGCAGATCTACGATCGGGTTTTAGATTTAGCAGTCTCTGAGGCCAACGCAATGAATGTTGGAAAACCGTTCGAACCGGGCACCCAGATCGGTCCCCTCGTTAACGCCAAACAGTATGCACGTGTGCGCAGCTTCATTGACGCCGGAAAAATCAGCGGTGCACGGCTGCTTGCCGGGGGATCGGCGCCACCGTCGCACCTTCAGAGTGGCTATTATGTACAGCCGACTGTATTTGCGGATGTTGAACCAAACAACGATCTGTTTCAGGGAGAGATCTTTGGCCCTGTGTTGACCATCACGCCGTTTGATACTGAAGACGAGGCCATCCATTTAGCGAATGCAACGCAGTTTGGATTAGCAGCATACATCCAGACCAGAGATATGGAGCGGGCCGACCGAGTAGCTTCCCGCCTGCATGCTGGAATGGTCCAAATTAACGGTACAAGTCGCGCAGAAGGTGCACCTTTCGGTGGTGTTAAAGCCTCTGGCTACGGGCGGGAAAGCGGGATCTGGGGCATTCGCAGTTTCCAAGATGTTAAGTCAATCAGCGGGGTTGGAGCGTGAGTACAGTCAGAAGTTCGCGCCCAAGCGTTGCGAATGAAGGAAACGACAACCTTCGTGTTGTTCTTTCGAGCGACCACGCAGGAGTTGAGATCCGAAAACTCATTTCTCAGCGCTTGCAAGATGAAGGTTGGCAATGCAACGACATTGGCCCAGAATCTCTT
>JBCDBQ010000871.1:0-2508 GCA_039183375.1 Pseudomonadota bacterium | reverse complement strand
AATGATGGATCTCTACGGTGAGGCGACGCTCAATCGCGACTTTGCTCCGCACATGTCGCTGGACAACGCGATGAAGGACGTTCGTTACTATGCGCGCTGGCTTGAGCAAGCCGGACTGCCGGGATTTGTCGCCGGCTCGGTACATCAAATGTATGCGCTTGCCTCGAACAAGGGCCACGGTGATGAAGGCTGCACTGCTGTCATCAAGGCGTATGAAGAACTGACCGGCATTGAGGCACGCCTGCCGACGAAACCCGAGAGCGGTGCATAATCAAACATCAAGCAACAACTCGATCCTCAGAGTTCTGCTCCGGCTCGGAACTCCTGCCAGTGCATCACCGAGTTGGCTCCAATGGATGCAATCGGTTCTGGCGGCAGCTTGGCAGGCTCGGGCTGGGCAAGCGTGCGCTGAAGCAGTTCAGAGGTTTCACCAACTAACTGTTCGGCGGCCAAGATGCCGTGGAGCGTACCGCGTGCGGTGCCTAATCCGTTCTGGCAGCAGGCCGCAAAGACGTTTTGTTCGATCTCACCAAAGGCGGGCGCATCGTTTCGGCTGAGACATAGGAGGCCGCCCCAACGGTATTCCATGGCAATGCCTGCCAGTTCTGGAAAGCGTTGGATGAACGTACGGTCGTGACGCGCACAAACTCGGTCAAGCTTGCTATCGCTGACAGATCTGCTTGGCGACCAGGAAAAGCCATTCCTCACAACGATCCGATCACCACCTGCTCCGGAGATACGGCGAACGGTTGTTCCCAGTGGATCCGACGGCGTAAAGCCCCAATCAGGTTCACCGCCGAGTTGCACAACCTCATCGCTGGAAAGCCCACGCGTCATCGAAGCAAACAGGAAGATGTGCATGAGGCGACGTTTGAAGTAACCGAAGCTCTCAATGTGGCCGTTGACGGTCAGGAGAAGTTTGCCGGTGGATACCTGCCCATTCAGTGTCGCCACGACCCAACCGCTGGCCTTACGCTGGAACCAGATGGCCGGGCTGTCTTCAAAGATGGTAACGCCGCTTCGATGAAGGCCATCGGCCATGCAGCGGCTGTAGAGCGCCGGCTGCAGCATCGCGGTTCCCGGTGTAAACAGGCCGGAACGGTAGTACTGAGAGCCACACAGCTCACGCATGGCCTTGGCATCGAGGAGTTCGAAGGGCTCGCCCATTTCACCGAGATGCTTCGCGTAGTCCTTGTTGTGGTGATGCCCCTTATCGGTGGCGGCGGCATTGATCTTGCCGACCGGGCGAACGGCCTCCTCGGGCATCCCATAGTCTTCCGCCGCCTTCCTAGCGAACTGGATTGCGAGCCGGTTGGCCTCTGTCTGTTGGCGGTCTGCTTCAAGGGCACCAGCATAATCATTGGATGATAAGTGATGCGGCAGATCGATCATGAAGCCTGAGTTGCGACCGGAAGGGCCCTCAGCAATGCGTCGTGCCTCAAGAACGATGATCCTTAGATCTGGTGCAATCTGCTGCAGCCGGCGGGCCGCAGCCAAGCCAGCAAAGCCGCCGCCGACGATCACGACGTCTGCGGTCTGGTTGCCTTCGCAGCTGGCGTACGGTTCGGCCGGCGGCAGAATAGCGTTCCAGGCGGCCGGGCCGGGATCGCGGGGAAGGTGTGTGACTTTCATGGCAGACTCAGCTTGGCGGTCCGCCCGCCATCAACAGTGAAGACTTGTCCCGTTACAAATGCCGCCTCATCCGAGGCCAACCAGGCAACGAGTGATGCGACTTCGTCAGGCGCGCCAGTGCGGCCAACTGGATGCACGGTTTTGATGCGCTCGCGAAATGCTTCCGGCTCGGCTAGTGATTGTATGAAGTCTATGTTGAGTGGCGTATCGATCCAGCCAGGCGCCACTGCATTGCACCGCACGCCATCGGCACCATGATCAACGGCAATGGCGCGGGTCAGTCCATGGAGGCCGGCCTTGGATGCGCAGTAGGCCGGGTGACGCGGGTTGGAACCGAGCCCCTCGATCGAGCCAATATTGACAATTGCGCCGCGCGCCTTGCGCAGCAGTGGCAGCGCATGCTTGGCGAATAGAAATGGCGCCGTGAGATTGATTGAGAGTGTTTGCTGCCAGACATCAAGCGTCGTCTCTTCGACCGTGCCCTCGTGCATGACACCGGCGTTGTTAATCAGCACATCCAGTTGGCCGGTCATCTCGGAGACTTTGGCAATAACATCGGCTGGTGCGTCTGGGCTGCTGAGATCGGCCTCGATACTTTCTAATCCTGGCGACTGGGCGATGGTTCGTTGCACTGAGAAAACGCGCGCACCTTCGCTGTGGAACCTTTCGGCAATGGCCGCGCCGATCCCACTACTACCGCCCGTCACGAGAACAACTTTGCCTTCAAACCTGCTCATCCGACGGGCTTGCCCCCGTTGACTTCGAGGAGAGCGCCGCACATGTAGCGCGCGTCGTCACTGGCAAGGAAGGCTACGACATCAGCGACATCGTCCGGCTGGGCAATCCGGCCCAATGGGACGGTGGCATCGAGCTGTT
>JBCDBQ010000870.1:0-2518 GCA_039183375.1 Pseudomonadota bacterium | reverse complement strand
GGGCGTGTGTCGTAGGCCATCACGTTGCGGATCTTCTCCTGCCCAGGCCAAAAGCGTGCGAACTGCGGCTTCAGCTTCTTCTCGGCTTGGCCGCGTTGCGACTGCGCGGGGAGACTGGGGGAGATCTTGTATTGTGTTTGTGATGGACATAGATCCGGTACATATGTGAGGGATTTAGAGCGTTCGCTCGCAACTTGTCTTGTTTGAGATTTGGGACCAAGCCCCAAAAGGACTATATAGAGCAGTCAAACTGCGGTTTCCATGGCCTTCTGGGGAGGGTTCCTGGTCAATTGCTCCACGTGGGACAGGCTTTTATGGCAGATCTAAACGATATCTACAGTGCGCGGCTATTGGATCTGGCTGCCGACATCCCGCAATCTTCGCCGCTTGAGGAGGCAGATGCCTCTGCCAGTGCTCATTCCAAGCTCTGTGGCTCGACTGTGCGGGTCGAGATCAAAGTTGATGGCGACGAAATCACCGAGTTTGGCCAGGTAGTTAAAGCTTGCCTGTTAGGGCAGGCCTCGGCGGCTATCGTGGGGCGCGAAATCATTGGGACACGGCTCGACGAGTTTCGGGACGTGACGGCGCAAATGCGTGCCATGCTGAAAGAGCATGGAGCACCTCCAACCGGACGATGGGCCGATCTGGCCTTGTTGGAGCCGGTGCGGGACTACAAGGCGCGTCATGCTTCCACGCTTCTGGTTTTTGATGCCATTGAGCGAGCGATTGATGGACTCGGCTCGCAAGATGCCTGCTTGTCCGACGATGGCGCGAAAGTGCTTTCGACCGCGTCACTAAGGTAAGCAGAAAAGATGGTGTCGGCGCGTTTAAGACGACTGGCCCGTTGGTTGCTCAAAGCGCCCATCCATGTATATCGCTATACCCTCAAAGCTTGGTTCGGTTGGCCGTGTCGGCATTTGCCGACGTGCTCGGAATATGCCCTTGAAGCTATCGACAAAAATGGTGCCACGCGCGGCTTCTGGCTGACGGTGTCACGATTGCTACGTTGCCATCCCTGGGGGACAGCCGGCTTCGATCCGGTGCCCGATATTCGTGCGGAACGTTACTTCTGGCAGCCGTGGAAATACGGACGCTGGAATGGGAAGCATATCGAGGTCAATTGGACCGGCGATGGCGGCTCGGCAGACAAATCCAACGACGGCTGAAGACAGTTGGATATCGCAGTGTCTGATTGGATTCCGAGAATGACGTTATTCCGCCGATAACCGCTGCAACCGGTCTTCCGCTACGGGTGAGCCCATACCCTTGGCTTTCTCATACCACTTACGCGCCTCATCCTTGCTCCCGGGTAGGTCGACGAGGCCAAGTTTGGGGAGCTCATTCGGATCATAAGTCGACGCCATTGCGATGGCTGCCGTTGCCAGACCCAGTTTCGCGGAGCGTTGATAGAACTGTCGCGCGATGCTGATATTGCCATCCAAGAGAAAAGAATGGCCGCGCTGGAGCAGCCGCTGGGCGGGCGATGAGGCCGCTGGGTTGGCGGTCACGGGCGCTGTCGGCTGGCTCGTTGAACCCGAGCTGTCAGAGTCGGATGATTTCTTTTCACCGACGGCCAGCGTGGACGTTGCGGCAATCACATCGGCGGCGCGTTGGCGCGTTTCGCTGGCAGATTTCTGTCTTTTCGACGCGAGCTGTGGCGGGGCCAACGGACTGGGCCCCATGATCAAGGTCGTTTGCCGCTCGGCGTAGATCTTGCCCGACAGTGTTGTGAGCTGGACTTTGACTGGAACCGGTTCTTCGATTTGGTTTGGGATCGTGATCCTGAGCTTCGTGAGGCTCTTAATGGGAACGGCCCATGTGCCCGATTTATTGACTCGGTATCCCTGAGTGAGCGTTGCATTGGATGGCAGGCCACGCATACGCACGAAGGCACCATTGGGCAATTGTTCGCTGGGCTCAATTTGGATTGCTATCGGCGTTTGTTTGTTGGGTTGCACCAATAAGCGCTCAGCTAAAATAAGCTCAATGTTCTGGGTCTGCGCTTGAGCTGGGAAGTGCAGGAAAAGGCTTGTAGCCAGCGCGATCATGACGAACGACCAAACGGTCGACGCTGACCACCAGGCCACAGGGCCGGATGGAGCAAGCGTGGCGGCTTGGCTGATGTTTCGAATGCGGTCGTTCATGCGCGGTTCAATGGTCTCGATTTCGGGCATCATGCATCGCCCCAGTACATGGAGGTTAGTTATTCTTAGGTTGGCGTTGGACCCAGTTGAGGAATTGCTTAAAGAGCTGCTCTTGTTCGTTCGTATTCAATGATTCAGCTGAATTAGACGGTGCTTCTCGCCGTGGTAGACGAGCCGATGTCAGAGTTTGCCTTGACCGTGCTGCTGTGGCCCGTTGTTCCAGCCATTTCTGCGCTGGCGGAAATCTCTTCAGGCCCTTCACTTTCGCAGCAATGTTCAACGATCGCCATTTGGGCTGCCTCGGTGGTTGGCGGAATTCGTCGATATTGTCGAAGAACAGGCGCACAAACTTTGCAATCTTCTTGTAACGCGCC
>JBCDBQ010000869.1:0-2525 GCA_039183375.1 Pseudomonadota bacterium | reverse complement strand
TGCACTAGAAAAACAGACTTGGCAGTATCAAGCCCAATCGTGGTAATCTCTTTCATGGTCGGCTCCTCTTTCGATGGTTCTTTCAACAGCGACCATCTTGGCACCTAGATGCCGGCGGGAGGAGCCGTCCACAGCATCAAGTGCGGTCTTGAGCAGTAGCGGCAAACTCTATGGTTTCGTCGATATTTAGCGCTCCTCATTGAGCGCTGCCCCAACAATTGAAATGTTGGGGCAAGTCGGCTATGTTGCCCCAACAAACGAAATGTTGGGGCAAGCCCATGAATCCAATCTCTCTATCAACACAAACCATGTTCGCGGACCTGCTTCAGCGCTGTCTGGATGCGGAGTTCGATGAGGAATTCCATTCAAGTGGCATCTTTAAACGGCGCAAGCGCGGAGGGAAGTTCTATTGGTACTACAAACCGCCCGGTCGCAACGCCAAGGAACGCTACGTCGGTCCCGTCACGGACAAATCAATCACCGATCGGGTAAAACGCTTCGATGACATCAAATCCGATTACCGCGACCGGCAACGCATGGTCCGTGCATTGACTGCCGCCGGCCTTGTGCCGCCTGACAACCTCACGGGGCGCTTGGTCGAGGCAATGTGGCAAGCTGGTTTTTTTCGGTTGCGAGGTGTCCTGGTCGGCACCGTGGCCTTCCAGTCCTACGCTGGCTTGATCGGCATCGATGTTCGCGGTCGAGCTATGCAGACGCAGGATGCAGATTTCGCGCAGTTCTGGGGCATCTCCGAGAACATCGGCGAAAGCATGCCGCCGATCATCGAGGTAATTCGCAGCGTCGATGAGAACTTCAAGGCGGTGACGTCGCTCAACGATCCATTCGTGTCGGCCCGTTATCGCAATGATCAGGGGTATTTCGTCGACACGCTGACGCCTAACCGTGGATCGGACGAACATCAAAGCAAACTGGCGCGTATGAAAGCTATGTCGAATTCACCGGCTCAGCCTCTGCGTCACCTGGACTACTGCATCTATCAGCCGGAACGATCTGTCCTGCTTCACGGAGGCGGAATTCCGGTAACAGTGCCACGTGCCGAACAGTTCGCCATTCACAAACTGATCGTCGCTGTGAGCAGACATGACCAACAGGCCAAGGCCCCGAAGGATCTCATGCAGGCGTCCATTCTAATTGAGGCCCTTACCAAGCAGCGTCCCCATGAACTGGCCGATGCCTTCATCACCGCATGGAACGAAGGTCCTAGTTGGCGGGAAAAGTTGGATGCAGGTCTGGCTCGGCTTCAAGACAGCGTGTTTGATTCACTCGAAGGAGCGGTCGGCCGATATCTGTCGAGCCGATCCGGCAGACGTCGAAAGATTGCTGATGAACTTCCCTTTCGCGACATGCCTTAGACTAGTCCGATCTGCAAGCGCTGAAGATATTTCCTGGGTCGAAACAGGTCATGAAGAGCCTTCGAAGGTTCTAAATTTGCGATCGCAGGACCTTCAACTGCGGACATGACCACCGCCGTTCAGAGGTTCGTCAATGTCATGGCTCACGATGACAGCTTCTGGGATATTGCTTTCGAACAATCCGAACCGCAGGTTCGAAGCGTTGGACCTTTTATCTGGTTCCCGTAGTTTACGGCTGGGACGCGAGCGCCGCCACTCGGGCCGACTTTGCTGCGCATCTCTCCGACCCGCCTCATAGATATGCGCCGCCACGGCAATTCCGGCGACAAGAATCGGGTCGCCTGGATTGCGACGCTCTCATATGACCTCTGGGAAAATATGGGCGAGGAGATCACCAATTGCCATTACTCAACGATAAAGTCGCTATCGTCACTGGTGCATCATCGGGCATTGGACGAGCTGTAGCGCTTAGGTTTGCCGCCGAAGGTGCCAGAGTAGTCATCAATGCACGCAACAAACCCAAACTCGATGATGTGTGCAAAGCCATTCAAGCGCTTGGTGGGCAATGCTCGATCGTCGCTGGCGACACGGGCCTGCAGGAGACTCATGAGGAGCTAGTGCAGGTTGCAATCCGGGAATTCAAGGGCCTTGATGTGTCCATCAACAATGCTGGAACCGTTGGCCCGGTGAAACCACTTGCAGAAGTCTGTCCGTCGGATTGGCAAGAGACACTCGAAACAAACTTGACCGCAGCCTTTCTCGGAGCGCGAAGCCAGATCCCAGCCATGCTACGTCGAGGCGGCGGTTCAATCGTGTTCACATCAAGCTTCGTTGGCACAAGCGTTGGACTCCCTGGAATGAGTGTGTACGGCGCGTCAAAGGCCGCGCTCATGGGATTGGTCAAAGGCATTACAGCGGACTATGCAGCCCAAGGAATTCGAGCCAATGCACTTCTACCAGGGGGTGTCGACACTGACATGGCCGGTGATGAGAAGTCCAAAGACTGGGCTGCAGGACTCCATGCAATGAAGCGGATTGCGGAGCCAGATGAAATCGCGAATGCAGCACTCTTCCTCGCCAGTCCAATGGCAAGTTTTGTAACCGGCTCGGCACTCTATGCCGATGGTGGCAACGCCGCTGTGAAATAGTGCT
>JBCDBQ010000868.1:0-2526 GCA_039183375.1 Pseudomonadota bacterium | reverse complement strand
TTCCTTTATTGTGTCCACGAAGACAATGAGCATTGCCGTGAATATACTGGGCCTTAACATGATGAGATGGACATCACGGACGGTTCCCCAGACGGTGCGCCCCAAGACCCGCGATGCAGCGTCCATATTGGGCGTGACCGTTGCCAAGCCGCTCTCATATGTGCCAATCGCTGCCGCAAGAAAACGGATCATGTATGCTGCAATCATCAACCAAATCGAGCCCGTAATGAGAAGCCCCGTTGATGTATCGAACCAAGCCTCCATCCGCGCGTCAATCCAGTTGTCGAGCTGAGCAAACGGGACGAGTAATCCCACGGCAATAACACCACCCGGCACAGCATAACCGAGACGCCCTACAAACAGGCAAGCTAGGGAAATCCTACCAGGCTGGAAGCGATTGAACGTGACAAGCAGGATGGCTGCGATCACGGTAACAATAGCGGCTAGTGTTGCGAGAAGCAGCGAATTCTGAATGAAGAGCAGATAGCGAGGGTTGAACAAATCCTGTTCTGACTGCCTGGCCATCGCAAACAATGTGATGGCTGGCAGTACCGCCCCGAGTATCACTGGTAATGCGCATGCAGATACAGCGGAGTATGCCCGCCAGCCCGTTAACTTGGCGCGAGTGAACGGCACCTGCGGCGTGCCTGTGGCAAATGTTGCCGCTCCTCGATTAAGGTGTTCTAGTGCTGCAACAAGCAGAGCGAATGAAAGAAGGCCGAGAGCTAACTGCGCAGCAGCTCCACGGTCACCTAAGCCAATCCAGCTGGTGTAGATCCCGGTCGCGAATGTCTGTACGCTAAAATGAGCAACGGTCCCGAAATCGGCAATAGTCTCCATCATCACAAGAAGCGCTCCGGCTGCAATGGCTGGTCGGGCCATTGGCAACGATACCCGCAGAAACGCCCCTAAAGAGGACGACCCCAGCGACCGTGCAACATAGTAAGGGTGTGCCGCCTGTCTCATGAAGGATGCGCGCGCGAGCAGATAGACGTAGGGATAGAGTACGAGCGAAAGCATAAGTGCTGCGCCACCCAGCGATCGGATTTCCGGAAACCAATAGTCGCGCGGCCCCCACCCCATTACTTGACGTAGTGTGGACTGCACGACACCAGGGTGATCAAGCAAGTCCGTGAAAGCATAGGCTAAAACATAGGCCGGAAAGGCGAGCGGCACGATGAGGGCGATTTCAAGCAGGCGGCGCCCGGGGAATTCGGTTGTGACGACCAACCAGGCAGTAACTGCACCAATTCCAACACTACTAACAGCGACGATGGCGACGAGTACAACTGTTGTCCACGTATAACGCCATAGGACCGTCTCAGCCAACCGAGCCAAGGTATCGCCCGAACTGAAAGCTGCTGCCAAGATCACTCCGACGAGCGGCACCAGGCAAATGACAACAACTAAGAGGGAAGCGAATCGGGCGAGGTGTCTGCTCATAAATGATTACCATGCCGCCTTAAGACATAGGAGAAGCAACATCCCTTGGTGGTGCTGCATATCTCGACGAGACAGACGTGGGCGAATTTTTGCTCAATGTTCAATGCCGCACTTTCTCCCACGGCAGACGGATGAGAATTTGTCTCGAGCAGTGCCCGATACTACAGCGTTCACGCTCGAAACGCGATCACACCGGATGGTTCAATAGTCACATCCACTGCGTCGCCGACATCCGGTGCCTCATCCGGGTCAACCAAACTCATCAGAGGCGTTTCCAAACCCTGGATCGCAATAGTTAGCTGGACAAGATCACCTTGGAAGTGCCTTGCCAAAATGTTTCCAACCGTGGCCCCGTTGCCGTGCCTCAATTCCACGGAATGATGTCATATAGCCAAGATAACCCTTTCACCGTCGTCAAGTCCGCGAGCCGGGAAGCGTCCGAGTGGTGTCGCAACGGAAGAGTCCTGAGCTTTGCCTGCTACCCCTGTCATTATTGAAAAGAGTCGGGCAGTGAAGAGGTCGACAGGATCGTGATAAACTTCTTGGGGTGAAGCAAACTGGACAACATTGCCATCCCGCATCACGGCAATACGATCCGCCATCTGCATGGCTTCCTGCGACTCATGAGTCACGACAATACGCGTTGATCCATTGTCCCGCAAAATGGTCGTCGTGTGCATCACGAAGAGTATCGCGCAAGTCGACATCCAGACCCGAAAACGGCTCGTCCATGAGGATAACCGGCGGTTAAGGCGCAATGGCCCGCGCAAGCGCGACGCGTTGTTGCTGGCCGCCTGACAGAGTGTGAGGATAACGATCGGCGTGATCATGAAGGCCAACCTTTTCAAGAGCGACCTGCGCCTTAAGCGCTGCCATTCTCTTTGACTCAGCGTTCAATCCGAATGAAGCATTTTCCAAAACTGTGAGATGTGGAAAAGTGCAAAATCCTGGAACATGAGACCGACATTGCGCTTTTCAGGAGGCTGGCAGGCGCCCGGCCCTGCTACCCCGCAACCATCGAGCTGGATACGGCCATTACTCGGCGTTTCAATACCGCTGGCGAGACGCAGCAATGTCGTCTTG
>JBCDBQ010000867.1:0-2531 GCA_039183375.1 Pseudomonadota bacterium | reverse complement strand
TGATTCAAAATCAGCTTCCTCAAGGTCTGAAAGATAGCCCCGTCGTGCACGCGCGACCTCGAAGGCAAGTGGGGAAACCAGTAGGCCTAGCGCTGACATCACTCCAGCTGCAACGGGGAAGACGACTTTTGGAATCTTGAGCTTGCGCGCAACTGACATGGCATGCAACGGTCCGGAACCTCCAAACGCGACCATGCTAGCACTGCGATAGTCAAAGGCTCGTTCGCTGGCGTGAATTCGGAAAGCGCGCGCGATATCCTCACTGACAATATCATGGATGCCATAGGCCGCCCGCATTGTGTCGACGCCGAGCTGCTGGGCAACGCCATCGCCGATCGCGGCCTCGGCAGCACTGACGTCTAGGTCCATCGTGCCGCCTAGAAAAAATTTGGCGTCGAGATAGCCCAAGAACAGGTTGGCGTCGGTCAGAGTCGGTCGGTCACCGCCTTGGCTGTAGCAGGCCGGCCCCGGCATTGCGCCTGCACTGCGCGGACCTACCTTTAGTAAGCCGCGTTCGTCAACATCGGCGATACTGCCGCCGCCAGCGCCGATTTCGATCATATCGAGAACGGGAATACGGACAGTTAATCCGCTGCCTTTGCGAAACTGGTAGCCGCGGGCAACCTCCATGTCATAGTGTTTGATCGGTTCACCGCCAACGACCAGAGCGCCCTTCGCGGTGGTGCCGCCCATATCGAATGACAATAGGTTTTCTAGTTCGAGAGCGCGGCCATGACTGGCGCTCATCAGGGCGCCTGCGGCCGGTCCTGATTCGAGCGCACGAACAGGAAACCGGCGAGCGGTCGCTGTTGTCATCATGCCGCCACTTGATGACATAATGTAGAGCTTGCCTGAAAATCCGCTGTCGTTCAGTCCTGTCTCAAGCCGATGCAGATAGCGATCAAACATCGGCCCTGTGAAAGCGTTCACACTGACCGTGGTCCAGCGCTCGAACTCACGCATGCTGGGTGAGACATCGGCTGATGCTGAGATAAAAATGTTCGGCAGTTCTTCTCGAAGAACCTTGGCAGCTTCAAGTTCGTGTGTTGGGTTTGCATAGGCATGCAGGAAGCAGACAGCAATGGCCTCCACGTTCTGCTCGGCAAACTGATGCGCGGCCTGTCGTACGGCATCTGTATCGAGTGGCGTATCAATTGAACCATCGAAGCGCACGCGTTCCGGAACCTCGAGGCGCAGCTGACGCGGTACAAGTGGCTGGGCATACATGACCCGAAGGTCAAATAGATCGTATCGCCGCTCCAGTCCGGTATCCATGATATCAGTAAAACCGGCTGTACCGAGCATGCCAGTTTTGGCGCCATGGCGTTCAATCACGGCGTTGGTAACGAGCGTCGTCCCGTGGACAATCTCCTTGATGTCAGAAACCATAATCGCATTGTCGGCGACTAACGTTCTGACTCCTTCAATCACAGCCTGTGATGGGTCCGCTGGCGTCGTTAGCTGCTTGTGGATGGCAAGCCGGTCATTAACACTATCGTGCAGTGCAAAGTCTGTGAATGTGCCACCAATGTCGACACCTACTCTGTACATGAACTGCCGCTGCTCCTGATTGGTCTCAAAGTACTAGGCGCAGACTTACACAGTTGAGGCCTTGTTGAAAGCAGCCGACGGATAGTAGTGCCGTTTCGTCATTGGCGCGGCGCACGGCTTCAGCCTTACAATTCTGAATTCGCCGCGTCCGCAGATTTCCCGGTTTGCTCATGCGACAGACAGCATCAGCCTTTTGGACCAGACTCTGTCGTGGATGGCAATGTTTTCATGAAGCAAAGCAGTAACCTATAGCAAGATATCTGCTAACTCTTCCCTTTGAGTTTACAGGAAGCACGCAATGCCAGGGCGATCTCATACATCGCTGGGATCAATGACTCTGGCCGTCTTACTTCTGATACTGGCCCAAACGTAAGGGGCTAGACAACGGCTCGTCGAGGTCTATCGCTGGTTGCTATCGAGCAATCATAAACGAGAATGGATGGGTATGCAGTCAAGTTTCTAAGTCAAGAAACATAAACGACGAACCACTACCTCACCGAATACGCCAGCTACCAACCCGCGCGATCAATAACCTTTTGTGCTTCAGGAGCGAGCTCTGCGATGCGGGCGATAGGCATCGTGTCTTCCTTGAAACGCCCCCAGGACTGAAGTTCTTTCGACAGAGGCGTTGATGGGTTGACGGGATACTCGAAATTGATGCGTCCATAGAGATCTTGCGCAGTTTTGGAAGTCAGGAACTCTAAGAAGCGGACTGCTTCTTTCTTGTTTTTGGAGTACTTCGCCACGCCGCCACCGGAAATATTGACGTGGGTGCCGCGGCTGTCCTGATTTGGAAATATCAATTTGACAGCATCAGCCCATTTGCGCTGGTCAGGCTTGTCCGAGTACTTCAGCTTTCCGAAATAATAGTTATTGATGATAGCGAGGTCGCACACACCCTCGTAGATCGCTTTCACCTGCGCACGATCGTTGCCTTGAGGGCGGCGAGCGAGATTCTCGATAACGCCGCTGGCCCACTT
>JBCDBQ010000866.1:0-2548 GCA_039183375.1 Pseudomonadota bacterium | reverse complement strand
GGTGGCCGCCAACATGGGATTGACTTCGCCGCGCGCGATGTAACCGACGAGGTCGGCAAACACGCCAGTGGGTACGATGGTGGCACCGGTAAATGTCAGGTCGCGCAGATAGAATGTCCGCAAATCGAAATCGACCATCGGGCCTGCGATCGCACCGGCACACGTGTAACGGCCGCCCCTAGCAAGGGCGTCAATGAAGCGTGACCAGTCGGGACCACCGACCACGTCTGCCACCACGGTTACGGTGTCCTGTCCAATGGCACTGCGCAGTGCGTTCTTCAGGTTCGTGGGTGAGCGCGGCAGGAGGGCCGTTGGACCTGCCTTCGCAACTTCGTCGTGCTTGCTTTCGCTCGCCATGGCGATCGTCTTGGCGCCGCGACGGTTGGCAAGTTGGATGAGCGCTGAACCGACGCCGCCCGATGCGCCCGGTATCAGAACGGTGTCACCGGATCTGACGTCGGCGCGATTGAGCATATTTTCAGCTGTGACATAGGACGTTGCGAACGTCGCTAGTTCAGCGTGGCTCAATGAGCTTTCAATCGGATGGACGTGGCGCTGGTTAATTTTGACATAGTCGGCAAAGCCACCATCGCACTCGGAGCCGAAGTAGCCGCACTTGTCGAGATTGAGCGGGGCGTCCCAATCGCGCAGCCAGACATCGACCAGGACCCGCTTGCCAATAAGTGTTTCGTCCGAACCCGGGCCGACCGCTACAACGGTTCCGGCAGCATCCGCTCCCTGAATACGCGGGAAGGTGATCGCCGCGCCACCCCAGGTCGCGTCTTCATCATCAGCATCGTCGAACGCGCCGCCAGTGGTGTTCTCGGATACGCCCTTTGAGTACCAGGCCGTGCGCGTGTTGACGTCCGTGTTGTTTAGTCCGCAGGCATGTACATTGATCAGAACCTCGCCCGGGCCCGGCTTTGGCGTCGGCCAATTGTCGTGGAATACGAGTTTGTCGAGGTCGCCGTGTCCTGTCAGAACGAACGCCCGCATTGTTTCAGGAACATCGGTTGCTGCAACCATTATGCATCTGTCCGCGGCTTGATGTTTTCCGGATCGTAGGCCGCCTCGCCTAGAATGCGGGCTTTGCGGGGCTCGCCCAAGAGGACGACTTCGACTTCCGTGCCGGGAATGGCAACCTCGGGCTTGACGTAGGCAAACGCAAGAATGCTGCCGACGGAATGGCCATAGGCAACCGAACTTGTCAGGCCCACAGACTGGCCATTCAGGAGCACGGCTTCGGAACCGTTCCCATCGACATCGCCGTCAGCATCGATGGACAGGTAGGCACAGATCCAAGGCAGCTTACCATCCAGGCTGGTTTGCGTTTCGGCCTTGCCGAGGAACTCGCCCTTGTCGAGTTTGACGAAGCGCATCACATCGGCTTCCGGAAGTGTGACTTCGTTCGTCAGTTCCCCGGCACCTTTGAAGGCTTTCTCCATGCGCATGCCGTTCATGGCGAATGAACCGTAGTCGGCAATGCCGTGAGCCTCGCCCGTTGACCAAAGGGCATCATAAACTGCCAGCATGTGCTCGCTTGGTCCGTGGATCTCCCAACCGAGTTCGCCTGCATAGGACATGCGCATGGCCAGCATCTCGTGTCCGGCGATAGTGATTAATTGCGACGACAACCAACGGAAACTGGCGTTGTCGAGTTTCGCATCTGTGTTTGCTGCGAGGACCTCGCGTGATTTCGGGCCTTGCAGGGCGATTGCGGCCCAACCCGTTGAACGGTTGATCACTTCGGCAGTTTTACCACCACGATGTGCTTCCAGATGATCGATGAGACGCTGTTCGAAGAATGCTGCGCACACAAGGTAGAAACGATTTTCAGCAATTCGGACGATAGTCAGCTCAATCTCAATGCGTCCACGGCGATTGAGCAAGTGCGTCAATGCAATGCCACCGACCTTCTTGGGCAGTCGATTGGCGACCAAACGATCGAGAAACGCCTCCGCATCGTCACCTGCGACCTCGATCTTGGAAAAGGCGGAGATATCCATGATGCCGACGTTGTCCCGAACGGCCTTGACCTCGGCCGCGACCATGTCGTGGACGATAGTGCGTCGGAACGAATAGTGATCTTCCTGCGCAACCCCGTCGCGTGCGAACCAGCGAGGCCGTTCGTGTCCGTAGACCTCTTCGTAAACCGCACCCTTGTCCTTCAGGCGTTCGTAGAGAGGACTAGGTTTGATTGGCCGGCCATCGAGCCGGTTGAAGTGGGGAAACGGGATTTCGTGACGTAGGCAGTAGTCTTCCTTGGCTTTGACGACCTGCCAGTCTTTTTTGGCATAGTCACCGAAGCGGCGCGGATCGAACTCGCGCATCGAGATGTCGGCGGCGCCATGAACCATCCAGCGCGCCAGCTCGCGTGTGAGGCCGGGGCCCCAGCCAATGCCAATCTGCGTGCCACAGCAGCACCAATAGTTCGGAGCGCCAGGTGCCGGACCAATCATCGGATTGCCATTGGCTGGGGCCCCGGCCTCACACGCGAGCTGGCGCGCTGGATGGTTCATGGCGCCGCCGACATCTCGATGCGCGAGTT
>JBCDBQ010000865.1:0-2563 GCA_039183375.1 Pseudomonadota bacterium | reverse complement strand
GTGCGGCGAGGCCGGTCTCCATTGTTGTTCCGTTCCTGAAATTCACGAAAGAACTCTTCAAATGGGCTGCCCTCTGGGACCACAGGCGACTGACCGGTGCCCTGCGCCACGACGGTTGACGTTGTAATATTCACTACAGATGGGCTGATTTGTTCGGCCAGCTCTGCAAAGCTGTCAGGGCGTGCTAGAGCGGTAATCGCCTGTGCAACTAGAAGGCCGACAGCCATGGCCATAAGCCAGAATATGCGGATCGGGCCGAATTGCGCCGAATGTCGGGATAGAGCTCTGGATCTCAAGGGTACACTCCTGATTTCTGTCGAGACAGCGCGGCTTCAGTGCCACGCGTATTTTTTCACTCTTAGTCATGTAGGTGTAGCGCGTTTGATCACCAAACCTGCAATCGACTTCGAAACAAACTGTCACGTCTATTTGAAAGCTACGTTACAAATAGCTCAATTTAGCGGCTTATGCACCGAGTAACTTAGCGATCCATACAAAGAAAACACCAATTCCAAGTGCGACAAGGCCCATTATGCGGCGTTGGTCCTCTGGCATCTCGCGCAGCGCGGCAAGCAGTTGCTCAATAAGCGAAGGGGCCAGTGCATAGACCAGCCCCTCGATAATCAGCACCAGCCCTATGGCCAGGATGAGTGTTGCAATCATTGTCCTGGTAATACGCCTTGATCAGAGCGCAGATAATTGAAGAACTCGCTATCCGGTGAGAGCACCATAGACGAGTTATCACCTCGCAGTGCTTTGCGGTATGCGTTCAGCGAGCGGTAAAACTCGAAGAACTCCTCGTCAGCGCCAAAGGCCTGCGCGAAAATCGCGTTGCGTCGGGCGTCCGCCTCACCGCGTGTGATCTCTGCATCCTTGCGTGCCTCAGATACGATTTCAACCTGCGTTCTGTCGGCCTGCGCCCGCACTCTTTGCGCGGCCTCGTTCCCGCGGGCACGCTCATCAGCGGCCTCACGTTGGCGTTCTGCACGCATACGCTCAAACGTTGCATCAAGGTTTTGCGCTGGAAGGTCTGTGCGCTTGAGACGCACGTCGACGATCTCAATCCCCAACGCAGCTGCCTGGGAAACAGCACCGTTACGAATGCGAAGCATGAGGGCTGCACGATCAGAGCTCAGGATATCATTGGAAGAAACGGAGCCCAGAAACTCTCGTGTTTGCGAACGCAGGATTGAGTCGAGGCGATCTTCCGCAAAGTCGATACCGCCGCCACCGACCGCTTGGCGGAAACGTTCCACATCGGTAATGCGATACCGCGCGAACGCGTCCACAACCAGACGACGATCATCCAATGGCGTAACCTCAAGTGGGTCGATATCACGGCTCAATATACGATCGTCATAGCGGACCACTTCTTGGATCAGTGGAATTTTAAACCCAAGACCTGGTTCCTCTTGGACTTTGACGACACGTCCAAATTGAAGGACAAGTGCCCTTTCGCGCTCATCAACGATAAAGATCGAAGACAGCGCACCGATCACCAGAACTGCAAGGATCGGGACTAAATAACCTGATTTACGCATATTACTGTCCTCCTTGCGCGCTGCGACGCAGCTCGTTTAAAGGCAAATAAGGAACGACGCCTGATCCGCCTCCGGTGTTCTCATCCAAAATGATCAAATCCATGTCACCGAGCACGTCTTCCATGGCCTCAAGATAGAGCCTTTTACGGGTCACCTCCGGGGCTTTGTTGTACTCTGCAAGAACAGCGGAGAAGCGACTGGCCTCACCTTCGGCTTCATTCACGACCCGGGCGCGATACCCTTCGGCCTCTTCCAGAGTTTGTGCGGCCTCACCGCGGGCTTCCGCAAGAATACGGGCCGCGTAGGCGTCGGCTTCTTTTTCCAACCGGTCACGCTCTTGTTCCGCTGCCTGGACGTCACGGAAAGCGTCAATAACCTCGCGCGGTGGGTCGGCTTTGTCAAAGTTCACACGAATGATGTTCACGCCGCTTGAATAGCTATCCAGAGTTTCCTGGATCAGATCTTCCAGACGACCGGCAATTGCGCCACGATCCCGGTTCAGGATCGGCGCCAGTCGTGACTGCGCGATGATCTCGCGCATCGCTGATTCAGACACGGCCCGAATTGTCTGGCGAGGGTCGCGCAATTCAAACAAGAAATTCTTTGGATCCGAGATATTCCAAACGACTTGGAAGTCGATATCGACAATGTTTTCATCCCCGGTGAGCATCAGACCCGCGTCAGATCCGCTACCTCCGACACCGATATCTTCATTTTGTTCTGTTGTAACAGCCAGCTTTTCGTAGGTCACAAGCGGCCATGGGGCAAAGTTAAGACCCTGTGTTCCAATTGAGGAGAATTCACCCAGGAAGAGTTCCACAGAGTTTTCTTCCGGCTTGACTGTGTAGAAACTCATGTAGCACCACATGGCGAATACGGCTCCGAGACCGAGAAGAATCGTGCCGCGTCCAAAAGCGGGCCCGCCGTCGCCGCCGCCTGAGCCATTTGCACCGCCACGACCGCCGCGGCCACCCATCAGCACGCGGAGTTGGTCCTGGCCTTTACGAACCAGTTCGTCGATC
>JBCDBQ010000864.1:0-2563 GCA_039183375.1 Pseudomonadota bacterium | reverse complement strand
TCCATAGCCGACGACAATAACATCGGTTGTCTCATCAAACTGCTGCGTACCCATAGAACCCCAGACGATCAAAACACGCGGCCCAAACACTCTGGCAACGCCACTGCCGACGATGTTACGTTGCTGTCGAGTATAAACGCGCGCGGAGTTGGTGCATGCCTCATCCGTGATAATTGGCGGGGGACAATCCGAATGACCAGACCGAAGCTCGTGACGTTTGACGTCTACATGGCCTTGCTCGATATCGAGGGCAGCCTGGTGTCGGTTGTCTCTGAAGAACTTGGCCTGGAGACTGATCGCGCACGACCCTTCGTGCAACTCTGGCGAGCCAAACAAATGGAACGCGCCGCCATCAGCAATTCGCTCGAAAAGGAGCGGACATCGTTTCGGGCAGCGACAGAGATGGCGTTGGACTACGTGGCCGGACGCCAGGGCATCGCCATAGACGCTGAAAAACACCGGCGCTTGGTTATGGCATGGGACACTATGCGCCCGTGGCCGGAAGCCAATGATGTTATCGCTGCAATCAAGTCGAAGGGCATCGAGACGGCCATTTTATCCAATGGCGACCAGGATATGCTGGAGGCTGTGGCGCGGCTTTTTCCAGCAGGATTCAACCATATCCTGTCATCTGAGACAGCCGGCAAATATAAACCCCATCCATCCGTCTATGATTTGCCGACCACTGTCCTCAGTATAGCCAAAGCGGATGTGTTGCACGTTGCAGGCAGCGCCAACGATGTGCTCGGCACGATTGCAGCAGGAATGCGATGTATCTGGTCAAACCGACATAGTGACCTGCTGCTTGATCCAGCGTATGCGCCGGAGATTATCCTCGACGACCTTTCAGGCGTTGTAGATCTCATATAGGCATGCACTTCGAACCAACAAGCGGCTCAGGTCGTACGCACGGCAATGAGCGTGATCCACGGCTCGATGTGACCGGCAAGACCGACCCCTTCACCCGGTGTCTCTATCCGAACACCAAAACCCGCAGCCTCTAAGAATTCCACGAGTTCGTCTCTCGAATAGTACGTATAGTGCCGCCCGAGCGCATCGCGTTCTGCGCCACAACCAATCTTCATGCCGAGAAATAGAGCCCCACTAGAATTGAGCGCCCGCGCCACACGCGCCAGCAGTAACGGGAATTGTTCTCGTGGCGCATGCAGGAGGCTGAAGCTCGCCCAGACACCATCGAAGTGACCCACAGCATCAAGAGAAGCGAAGTCACAGATCCGAACATCCAAGCCGTGATACTCTTTCGCAAGACGTGCCATTTCGGGTGATGCATCGACCGCCTCGACACGATAGCCCCGTCGCAGCATTTCGGCAGCAGAATGACCAGGACCGCATCCAAGATCCAAAACCAGACCACCGGTGGGCACGTGCCTGAGAAAGTCATCAAGCCCTTTTTGTGCCTGATCGGTTTTCGCCAGTTCAGCGTATTCAGCCGACTGGCGGTTGTAGGCAGCAATAGTCTGCTCATCGCTCACGTTGCATCACTCCGAACACCGACCATCGTTAAGGTGTAGTTTGGCCACCTTCGACTAAAACCCGCATCAAGAATGACGGCGCAAACCGCAATCCCCCGCTGAAATACTGACGAACGATGATTTTCGTCCGTATCTGATGAATGGACGGCCATACTTGCCCACCCGTTACTTTCAGCGCAAAGTACCTAGATTCATCGATCATGAACCGTCACCGCCAATTCAGCGGTCGAATACCCACTAACACGTTCCTGGAGGATGCCATGCAGCAGAAAGTTGATACGGCGAACAAGTTAGGCGTCAGCGACGAGCAGTGGCAGGCCCGCGTCGACCTGGCAGCCGCGCATCGGCTGGCCGTCATGCACGATTTCCACGAAGGTGTATTCAATCACCTGACGTTGACCGTTCCCGGCACGACGGACCGCTACTATCAGATTCCATTTGGCCTGCACTGGTCCGAGGTAACCGCAAGTTCCTTCATGGAAGTGGATTACAACGGCGAAGTACAGCGTGGCAGCGGCTACGTTGAGCGCTCGTGCTACGCCATTCATGCACCGATCCACAAGAACCTCCCGCATGCGGCCTGCGTCATGCACACACATATGCCGTACGCCAGCGCCCTCACGCGCCTGGAGGACCCGAAAATCAAACCAATCGGCCAGACTGAGGTCGGCATGATGCGCCAATGCGCCTACGATACCGACTATACCGGCCCCGCCTCCGAAGCGACCGAAGGTGAGCGCTTGGCCGGGCTGTTTGGTGACAAGACGATCCTCTTCATGGCGAACCACGGCATTGCCACGATTGGACAGACGGTAGCTCAAGCCTATGACCGGCTCTATTACATCGAACGCGCCGCCCAGGTTCAGCTCTTCGCCATGTGGACGGGCCAGCCGCTGAAAGAAATGGACCCCGACATTGTCGAGCGGACAAAGAAGAATTTTGGTGGCAACACCTGGGGCGAGAAGAAACCGTGCGACTACCACTTTGAAGCCTTGAAGCGGATCCTTGACCGCCAGGAACCCGACTACATCGACTAAGACCGTTCTTCCGCGACTTCGTCCTGGCGCTAG
>JBCDBQ010000863.1:0-2577 GCA_039183375.1 Pseudomonadota bacterium | reverse complement strand
TCCGTCCCCCAGAACATGCGCTCCGGACCGAATGCATCGAAGATCTGCCTGAGATAAGTCTGCATGATGGGGAACGGATAGTCTTCATTTGAGTATCCGGGCGCACCTGTTGCCTTAACTGCGACGTTCGGCAAACGAGCAAGCTGAAGGAGCTGCGGCATGTGTTGCATCGCTTCATGATCCTTTAGCGTCGTCAGTCCGCCGCGGCCACCAAGATGATCGATCGTTATGCGCAGATCAGGATGGCGCTCTGCGATGGTCGCAAAATGATCAAGGGTGTCGTTGGCGAGAACCGAGATGGGAACGGATGCCAGTTCGCAGGCCTGCCAGAGCCAATCCAAGTTCCCATCGACAAGCCGTTGCCGTTCGGGGTCATGGAGGAAGACATAACGCAGCCCGAGCATGCCTGGCTGTTGCCTCCAGGTCTTGATCCTGTCTGTCGTATCTGGGGCATACAATGGCAGCGCCCCCATGATGGCAAACCGTCCGGGATAAGTTTTGACGGCGGCAAATGCCATCTCTTCTGCACCAGGATCCCAGCTCGGTGGATGGATTACAGCGCCATGGACACCAGCTTCATCCATCAACTTTACAGCCAGTTCGGTGGTGAATGAGGTGACCTGCCAGTGCGAGGGGTTCGAGGGCAGGCCGCTTCCCCAGACGTGGATCTGTGCGTCGATAATCTGCATGGTTTCAGGACAAACTCAGTCAGCGTTGCCGGTGGGGCTCAAACAGTCTCAAGCTCGCTCATACGGTACTGCCATCGGGCAAAAGTTCTACTGTTCCGGGAGTTTGATCCCTCACCTGCTTATTTTGCTTGTTCGATCGACTTTTTGCGCGTGTGGCTCTTGCCTGCATCCATCGCCCCGCGCTCTGATGACCGGTAAGCACTGGTGAGATCCGGCCGCGCCAGCCGGACCCGGAGTTCCATATTGGACGACAAGGAGCATCCCATGAAGATTAAGCGAATTGAGCACATCGCTGTTGCTGTAAAGAACCTGCAGTCGATGCGCGAAGTCCTGGAAGACAAGCTGGGAATTGAGATGGAGTACGAGGAATATCTGCCGCAGCACAGCACGCGGCTGGCGATGTTCCCGGTCGGCGAGACCTACATCGAGTTGCTCGAGTCCGATAAACCCGACACTGGAACCAGCCAATGGATCGCCGAACACGGCGAGGGGCTTTTTCATATCTGTCTCGAAGTCGAGGACATTGACGCCTCGATGAACGAGTTGCGTGCCAAAGGCATGACGTTCCAGCAGGATGAGCCGCTGATCGGGCATGGCAATTGCCGCATTGCCTTCCTTGAACCGAGCTGCACGGGCAATCTCGTGATCGAGTTGGCAGAATTACCGAAAGAGCCGCACGCGCACGCGGCGGAGTGATTTCCGGCACCGGCGTTTGTGGTGCTTGTGATCCGTTGACCTTGGCTGGAGCGCGGCAACGCGTTGCATAAGAACACCGGTGCCACTGTTACAGCACACAATGCATTGATGGCGAAGGCAGCGCCATGTTAGTCCGTGATCAGTCTTGGTTTAGACGAATGCGGACAACATGCTCCTTCGTTGGATTACTACTGCCCTGTGGGCCCTAGTTCTGCTGCTGCCGCATCGCGCGCTGGCCAACCCGACGCTGCTCTACGACCCGGCGAATGACAAGGTTCTCTATGCCGAAGAGATAGATCGTCTTTGGCATCCAGCGTCCGTCACGAAGATTATGACGGCTTATCTGGCTTTTGAGGCAATCAAAGCAGGTCGCTTCACGCTGCAATCGAAGATCCCCTACTCCAAGCTTGCCCACAAGATGCCGGCCAGCAAAATCGGTATGGCAATTGGCTCTGAGGTCTCATTGGACTTCGCGCTTCGGGCCGTAATTATCAAATCGGCCAATGATATTTCCGTGGCAGTTGCCGAGGCAGTTGGCGGCTCACATGATCGCTTCGTTGCACAAATGAACGCAACAGCGAAGCGCCTGGGTATGACGAGAACTAAGTTCACTAACCCAAACGGACTGCCTTCGCCCGAGCAGGTTACGACGGCGCGTGATCTGGCAAGGCTGGCGCGTGCCATCATTCGTGATTTTCCCGAGTATGCGAACTACTGGACGCTGTCATCGATGCGAGTGGGAAAGCGCCGGTTACGCTCGCATAACTCGCTTCTGCGCAAGTTCGAGGGCGCAGATGGTATGAAGACCGGATTCATCTGCGATTCCGGATACAACATCGTTGCGACCGCGACGCGCAATGGCCGACAACTCGTTGCTGTGGTTCTGGGAGAGAGAAACGGCAGCTCGCGCGGCATCCGGGCCGCCAGTCTACTGGAGCATGGCTTCAACACCTATGATTGGAAATTGTACTTCCAATCCAGTGGGATTGATGCCGTGCCGTTATCGACCGAGGAAGCGACAACCACAAGTTTGCGCCGGAAGGTGTGTGGTCGGCGCAGACGGGTGCGCCGCAAAAAGCCCAAGAAAAGACCCAAAAAGACAGTGCAAAAGAAAAAGGCCGCTGTCTCTAACGCTACCTCATCAGGTAACTAGGACCAGCCGGCTCTATTCCGGATACAATGAGCTTCGCGG
>JBCDBQ010000862.1:0-2586 GCA_039183375.1 Pseudomonadota bacterium | reverse complement strand
CTCCGGACTCGTGCCCCATGTCACAGTAGGTGCAATATCCGAGGCTTCGATCACGACCGACTTTTCAAATTTGGCGCCTTCATCGCTTCGCAGCGTCTTCCAATAAGCGACTGCCTGATCCCATGCCTCACCTTTTGGAGCCATTGGCCGTCCTTTGAGATATTGGAAGGTAGTCTCATCGGGCGCGACCAAACCCGCGCGAGCCCCGGCTTCGATACTCATGTTGCAGACTGTCAAACGCTCTTCGACTGACATGTTCTCGAAGACGGCGCCTCGATACTCGATTACATATCCGGTCCCACCCGCAGCTCCAATCACGCCAATGATGTGCAGGATCAAATCTTTTGCAGTGATCCCGGGGCCGAGCGATCCGTCGACCCTGATTTCCATCGATTTCGAGCGCTGGAGCAGCAAGGTTTGAGTGGCCAGAACATGTTCGACCTCGCTTGTGCCAATGCCAAAAGCAAGCGCACCGAGACCACCGTGACATGCGGTATGCGAGTCCCCACAAACGATTGTCGTTCCGGGAAGTGAAAATCCTTGTTCAGGCCCCACAACGTGAACAATCCCCTGTTCAGCAGCTACTGCATCAATGTAGCGAATGCCAAAGGCTGGCGCATTGCGTGCCAGAGCCTCAAGCTGAGCAGCGCTTTGCGGATCTGCGATGGGGAGAGGCTTACCGTTGCGATCCAGCCGCGAGGTCGTAGGCAAGTTATGATCCGGCACCGCAAGTGTGAGTTCTGGCCTGCGCACTTTCCTTCCAGCCAGCCGAAGTGCCTCAAATGCCTGCGGGCTCGTGACCTCATGAACCAGGTGTCGATCAATATAAATGATCGCCGTCCCGTCATCACGGGTTTCGACAACGTGATCGTCCCAGATCTTTTCGTAGAGTGTGCGGGGAGAGCTTGGCATTTCAAATTCGTGAGTGGTTGGGCGGTAAGATTAACGGCGTTGGTGCCGGACTGGCAACATTATGTACGAAAAAGACGCATTTTGTCATAGAATGGAAAGGGATTTGAGGCTAACTTACATTCATGTCAGCAAGACCTTTCAGTTTTCCTATCACAGTAGTTCCCGAAGACATTGACTTCATGGGGCATGTAAACAACGCAAGATATCTGAACTGGGTCCAAGATGCGGTTTTGGCTCACTGGAACAAGGTCGCCCCTGCAGAGGATGTTGCGGCGAAGGCCTGGGTCGCGCTCAAGCATGAAATCACCTATCGCAAGCCCGCGTTTCTGGAAGACGACGTGATCGCCCAAACGGTTCTTGAGAGCTACAATGGTGCTCGGGCTTTTTATCACACCGTTATTCGGCGCAAGGACGACGTGCTTGCCGAAGTGAAATCAAGTTGGTGTTGCATCGATGCCGAGACGCTTCGGCCTGCACGGATTGGTGACCATCTGCGAGAGTTTTTCTTTCCCGAAATCGACTGATGGCAGGGCTTTGCGTTTGCGGGTTGGCTCCGTATACGCACCCGAATGCCGTCTTCGAGCGTATATAACCGCATGATCCCCGCTCGCTTTGATCTTCCCGATGCTACCACTCAGGGGATCATTGGGCTCAGCCTCGCTGCTGCGATCTCTGGAAGTTGGCTTGGCATTCATGCCTATTCGATGTTTGTTTTTGAACTCACCTGGCAGAGCTTGCCAGTCGCCATCGTCATGGCGGTTTTGCAATGCTGGTTGTCGGTCGGCGTTTTCATTGTGTGCCATGACGCGATGCACGGGACATTGGTTCCCTCACGCCCGCAGCTTGGTTCGGCCATCGCGACTCTCCTGCTGTTCTTGTACGCTGGATTTCAATGGAAGGCCTTGCGGGATGCGCACCACACACATCACGCGCTTGCAGGACATTCAGGCGATCCCGATTTTGACGAGGAGCATCCTGACCAGTTCTTCAAATGGTATTGGACGTTCTTCAAACGTTATTTTGGCTGGCATTCGCTCATTTTTGTGCACTTGGTTGTGGGTGTTTACTGGCTCGTCATCGGCATTCCGATGGTCCAGATTGTGTTGCTCTATGGCGCGCCAGCTTTGATGTCGTCGCTGCAACTCTTCTATTTTGGGACGTTTCGACCGCACCATCATTCATCGGATCTACCATTCGCGGATGATCACAACGCTCGGACGGATAATTATGGAACACTGACAAGTCTCGCCACCTGCTTTCATTTCGGCTATCATCTGGAGCATCATCGCAGGCCCGACGTGCCGTGGTGGGCGCTTCCAAAAGCCCATAAGGCTGGTGTCGGGCAGGCCGTGAAGGAAGCGGAAAGTGCTCTATGAGCTGGCTCGAATGCATAGGTGTAACGCTAGGCGCGCTGATCTTTATGGAGTTCTTCGCGTGGTATGCGCACAAATACATTATGCATGGTTGGGGTTGGGCATGGCACCGCGACCACCACGAGCCGCACGATAATGCACTGGAAAAGAATGACCTTTTCGCCGTGGTGTTCGGTACTATCAATGCAGGGATGTACATAGTCGGTGCGCTTTACTGGGATCCGTTATGGTGGGCGGCACTTGGGGTAAATCTCTACGGTGTGATTTATGCCGTGATCCATGATGGTCTGGTGCATCAGCG
>JBCDBQ010000861.1:0-2588 GCA_039183375.1 Pseudomonadota bacterium | reverse complement strand
GCAGACGTTCGTTGAAGTCGGGCACGTTCAGCGCAATGCCGAGCAGTTTGCACGCCGACAAAAAGCCATCAACACCACGGGGAGACCGGCGGCACTCCTGCTGTCCTACGGCAGCCAGCGGACAGCATTCTCAGCTGGTCTTGTGGTCGGTTGGGGTGAGACCGGTTACCGGCCGCTGTTCGATCTTGTAACGGCCGTCGGGCCCAGTGCCGTCCTGGCACCCTTTGCATTTGTCGGCGGGGTCGGTGATCAGGCAATCGCGGACATGTACAACTGCAAGGCTCGCAATTGGAACGATTATGTGCGCATTGCGTTACAGCATCTGGACGAGTGGATGCTGGAGCGCATTGGCCAAGCTCACCGCAATGGGCGGCGCTTGATGATCGCACTGAAGGGCTCGGCTGCCCGTCCACAAACTGTCTGGGATATCGGCAAAATTGCAGCCAGCCGCCATCCCGGAGCATTGCGACAGGTACGCAGCATCATCACAGCATCTGTTGATCTGACAACGCGCGTATCGGTCCCTGGCATACCTGTCAAAGCGGGCCAGTTCAGCCAAAGAAATCATACATTCAGAGTGGTGGGTGCGGGCCTGCCTCTTCTATTTAAGCCTGATCTCGCGGGCCGAATCTCCAACTGGTACGTGGTGCATAATTCAGTTCTGTTTGATGACGAAGTCGCTGGCTATGCTGGCAAACGACGATCAGGCGCAATCAAGAGCTTCACATCTAAGAACATCTTCTTGCGACCCGTCTTCGATGTCGCAGATCATGTCAGACGGACAGGCGCAAAGTTCCGCATCGCCGTGATCCAACCTCGGCGGTGGTTCTACCCTGCAACCGAGTTCGACCAGGCCTTTATGCAGGACATTTTCCGTCGTGCCTATCGCTACGCCAGGATGGGTCGGTTATGGCAATCAGAGCCCATCAAGAGATAACCGGCTCTTTGCGCCTTTCTGCCGACCGATCCAGCTGGTACGCTGCAAACCGGGTGCCGCGACGAGCGCCGTCACTTCTTGCTGCCAAGGTGGACGCGGAAGCTGTTCAACAGCTCGTTGCTGCTGCGATTGCCTCTCAGAACAGCCATGCGCCGCCCTTGGCCATCAAATAGGACAAGCGTGATGTGGGCGACCTGGTGCTTGGAAGCAAAGGCTTGCCCGCTGGATGACTTGATGTTGGCAACCAGGTATTGAACGTTCGGATCATCAAGATCGCTCAACGCGCTCCGGGCCTCCTTCTGGAGCGCGCGGCAACGCGGGCATTGCGGGTCGTGAATTTGCACCACTGCCGGTTTGCCATTTCCGACGCGCGTCAGATCGTGTTCGGCGATCATTGCAGTGGTTTCGCTGACCAGATACCAACCGGCGCCGACACTTAGGGCACCAACAATTGCCCAGTTGCGAAAACGTCCAAGGAAGCTGCGTCGATCCAATCCTGCCGATGCGTTCGTGTTAGTCGTGACGGCTTCGTTTCCTGATCGCTTGGTTCGCTTGTCCTGATGACGTTGCTTCTTGCTCTTGCGTTTCATGATAAACTCCATTCGCAGGACCCGCGCCGACGAGCGCTGGAATCCGCAAGATCTCAAATCATTGCCAGTAGTTGTGTCTGGCAGTGCGAAGGTGAGAAAATCTACGAGTTCACAAGCCTGCAGCCATTGTTGATGCCGAGCAAAGCAGGTTGTGAGCGCGTGCTGGAGCGGAGCTATCCGCGCAGGCGGCCAGAATAGGCAAAGACCTGCCAGAACGCGGCTCGCCTTGAAGCATGCCACCTCTTGGGAGGCGGCCTTATAGTGCCGACAAATGGATCGGTGATTTCCGGGTGAGAAACAGAAGCGGCGGCAGCGACTTCTGCAAACTCAGGCTCAGCCGATGACCGTGGTCTACTTGAGGTCGGAGCTGCAGCCGTAGAACCGTTGCACTTCTTCTTATGACGCTCAGGCGTTTTAAGCTTGATACAACTGGAAGCCTTAGTCGCACCTTCTGCCTGGCTGATCGCTTGGTGGATCAGACCATCCGCGACTGGGTTACCTGCCGTTGTTGCAGTAACCAGAAGCAGAAGGGCGACAAGGCCCTGGAGCAATATGGTGTATCGGAAAAGCACGGCTGCTCGCTCAAGAATCCCACGCTAAAAGCCAGTTAGCAGGGTACGCGAGCAAGCGATCACGATCATTTCACAAACCTGTGTGTACAAGGTCCGTGAATCTCCAAAGAACGACGGTTCTTTGACAGCGTGGAAGCCGGGCGACATTGGCTATGTGGTAACCTTTGCTTCAACCATCTCGCGCGCAATCATCGGCTCCAGGTCTGCAAGGTCAATGAACTGATCGGCCGCCCGGCGTAGGTCATCTGCAACCATTGACGGTTGTGTCTCCAATGTTGAGACGACGCTCACACGCCTTCCCATTTGCCGAAGCTCATTAACGAGTGCGGTGTACTCTCGGTCGCCAGAGAAAATGACGATGTGGTCGAGGCTTGGCGCCAACTTCAATGCGTCGATGGTAAACTCGACATGCATGCGGCTGTATTCACGCCGCTGGTCGTCTTGATTGACGACGGACCTCACGGGTTTGGCTACAATTGTATAGCCATT
>JBCDBQ010000860.1:0-2614 GCA_039183375.1 Pseudomonadota bacterium | reverse complement strand
CAAGAACTTGGCACCAAGATTTTCCACCGTCACAGCCGAGGGTGTGAACCGACAGAGGCCGGTCAGGATTTGCTGAATGTCGCGCGGGCGACGCAGGATCAATTCAACCAATTGGCCGCCCGGACGCGCAACACATCCGGTGATCTAACCGGCGACTTTATCGTGACATCGCATGAACATGTGGCCGAACTTTTGATGCCCGCGCTGGCTCGATTTGGGTCTCAAAACCCAAACCTTCATGTCCAGTACCTTGCAAGTGCTGAGCTGTTAAAACTCGAATATGGCGCGGCGCATATCGCGTTGAGAAGCGGACCGAAACCGATAGAACCGGACAATGTCGTGCTGCCGTTTACAGACATCAGTTTCGGACTTTATGCAGATCCAAAGTACCTTGAGCTGCATGGTCAACCAACCATTCCACAGGACCTCAGCACGCACAGATTTGTTCGTTGGGATACGCCCAGCAGGAGCATGCCATTTTCGGTCTGGTTTGATGAACATGTACCTGAAAGTCACGTTGTTTTTTCGTCGAGAGACCTCAGCGTTGTGGAAAAAGCGGTGTCCAACGCCATAGGTATTGGGCTTGTCGCCGAAGTGCCATCGTCTGCGCGATATGGGTTACAATCTGTCTTTCCAAGCCCTGCAGACTGGCAAATGCCGCTATGGCTGGTCACGCATGTCGATCTGCATCGCTCTCAAAAGATCCAAGCATTTTTGGACACGTTAAAGCGAACGGTTAAAATGTCTGCGGGATAAATTGCTACGTCGCTACAGTGTGTCGGCAATGGCCCGGAAGCGCGCCGTGCTGTTCTCTCAGAGAACATGCCAAAAAGGGATTGCGAACAGCAGCCGGTACATACTTAGGGGCCGTCCACTCGGGGACTGACGTCGGCTTTTGGCGCTTCGCAGTCTTTTTGACGAAGCGCAGCATTTGGGAGGTATGGGCTCACTCCTGCCGGAATGGCGATTGCTCCTTAAGACCGGAGTGGGTCAACTTGCGACGCGAGAGCTCCTGGCTTACCGTCCGCTATGGTCCGCCAAACAGCCGCTCCACCAGAAAATCTCACGGAATGGCGGCTTTAGCGCGCGTTTCTGACGCTAGGCTGGCTTCCGGGAAGTGCCAGGACCGGCCATTCACGTTGCGATGTGGTCAGATCTTGTGGCATTCGGGAGCAGCATATTTTCGTTCATTTCAGCTGGAATGCCGACTAGCGCCACTCCTGCCGAAGCAACGCTGGTCGACCTTTTATAGAACAACGAGCTGTGCTCGCATGTTTGGATGAAAAGCGCAGAGGTAAGCGGTGGATAGGTCCTCAGAGACCATCACCGTTGCGCTTTGTCCCTTTTGCAGTTCACCAGTATCCCAACTGCCATCTTCAGCCGTCGCGGTATGAGGGCTGATGTCCCAGTTCGTCCAGCGGATTTGATCACCTGGGCGAACCTCCAGGATCGTAGGGTTGAACTCGAACCGTTTGATCTCGATGTCGTGCAACGTCTGAGATCCGGCGAAAATGATCCTTGGTCTCCCCGTCAGTGCGACAGGGAGACCAAGGGCACCGACGAGCAAGTGCCGTCTCATGACCCTGTTGATCATTGCAGGGCTTTGACCATCATCTCGGCGTGGCCTTCGTGCGTTTTGAAAATCCTCAACCCTTCTTCGAACAAGGCTTTGACCTCTTCGTTTTCTATGTTCGGAATGAAGGTATTTTCGACGAGCTCGTTGACCGCCTTGTGGTAGGCCAGTTCGTTCTCCGCATAAGCCTTGTCAAACTGAGCACCATCCAGAGCGGAAAGCTCCGCAGTGATTTTCTCAGCATTCTCATTGAGCGTCTGGCTGAGGAAATTGTCCTCCGCCTGAACGCCAAGCTTATCGAGCAAGCCGAGAGCAGCCTCATTTACCGCCTCATGATCACGAATCATGGTTTCGGCGAATTTGCGAACTTCTTCATTGCTGGACTTCTCGAGCGCCAGTTTCGCATAAGCGATATCGATATTGTCCGCGGTATAGGCGACATGCGCGATCTGAAGATCATTCAGTTCTGCTGGGTCATCGGCGGACGCCGGGCTAGTGAAGGCAAGGCCGGCCGCCAAGAGGGCAAGTGCAACTTTGTTCATCTCTTTCAGTCTCCGTTTTGTACTAGACGGATCCAAAAAGAACCTCATTGCGTCGAACTGTGAATGGCAGATAGTTCATAAAAACACTCAGATCGTACAGATCCATGGACGATTGCGGATTTCTCTGAGACAAGAAGACCATATTGGATCTGCTCAGCGATACTCTCACGCGGCTCTCGGTCGAGGGCACACTGTACTTTCGGACGTCCTTCACGGCGCCTTGGGATGTAGAGGTACCCGCCCATCAGAACGTCGCCCGACTTCATTTCGCCCATCGCGGTGACTGCATGGTGCGCATCACCGCCACAGACGAGACCCTGATGTTGGCGTAAGGTGATCTGGTGATTATCCCCCATGAGGCTGGGCAGATGATCGGCAGCTCGCTCTTGGATCAAGCGCGCACCAAATGACCGCCATCGATGTCGAGCACCGTACCTGTCAGGTAATGATTGGTCATGGCGAGGATGACCGCCTGTGCAATCTCCTCCGGTTGCCCAAT
>JBCDBQ010000859.1:0-2626 GCA_039183375.1 Pseudomonadota bacterium | reverse complement strand
GGCCCACGACAACCTGGATTCGCTACTGGCCGATCCAGAACTTGATGCAGTGCTGATTGCAACGCCTGACAAACTACATGCCGATCAGGCCATCGCTGCAGCACGGGCCGGCAAGCATGTGTTCTGTGAAAAGCCCATGGCGACATCAAATGACGAAGCAAATGCCATGGTCGCGGCCTGCAAGGAAGCAGGCGTCAAGCTCGGTGTTGCCTATCATTTGCGCTGGCACGGTGCACATCGTCCACTCTTCGAAGCAGCAAGCAAGGGCAAGCTCGGCGACCTGCGCCACATCCGCGTGCAGTGGAGCGCAATGGCGCCGGATGATACCAATTGGCGGGCGCAGACAGACGTTGGCAAATGGTGGAGCCTGGCTGGTGTCGGCACGCACTGCCTGGATCAGATCCTTTGGTACATGACGCCGAACTGTGGTGATGTCGTTGATGCGAAAAGCGTGATCTCGCGGTCCGTTTATGGCGGACCCAACGATGAGACTGCACTCATTGCGATGCGCTTCGAGAACGGTGCCACCGCCGATCTCTGCTCATCTGTGGTGTTTCCTGGGCCGACCCGCTTCGAACTCTATGGCACAAAGGGCTACGCGGTAAGTGAAGGCACTGTTGCTACCACCGGCGAAGGCACCATGGTCAATCAGGATGGTCCGGTCAGCTATCAGTTCGTCGACTGCTATAAGGCCGAGATCGAAGACTTCGCTGCAGCGGTTCGTGATAACCGCGCACCGGAAGTCGATGGTGAAATGGGTGCGCGCAATGTTGCGATCCTGTGCCAGGCCGTTGAGTAGGGATTTGCGCTAAGCCGGGCGTTCTTTCACACTTTGGCGGTCAGAAAGAAGGAAGCATTGTCGGGATCGCGTACAATGGCTGAACCATCGCCCATGTTTTGATAGTCGCCGCCCGCGCCGATCACTGTCTCGCGGGCGTTGGCCATATCGTCGACGGTAAACTGAATGGCCCAGTACTGCTCCTTGCCCCGCAATGCTTCCGGTAACTCGTGAATGCTTGAGATACGTTTGCCTTCAGAGTTGGCAATATCATAGTGCGCTGCGTGAGTTTTGTGGGGCGAGATCTGCCAGTTAAAGAGACGCCGATAGAACGGAATAACGACTTCAGCATCAGACACGTAGAGCCCGTTCCATGCCATGCCGCCATGTTGCGGCTGATCATTGCGAGCGGAGAAGGCGCCTCCTTCGACAACTGTGAAGCCGGCACCAAGAGGGTCGCGGATGAGCGCAACTCGACTGCCGTCGCCCCAGTCGAGGGGACCAAGCTCAACCTTGCCGCCGTGCTCAGCTCCGTTAGCGACGGCTTGGTCAATCGATTGCACTGCGATGTATGACATCCAAAAACAGGGCATACCCATGTTCTGGAACTTCTCTGGCATGGTGTAGAGACCGGCAACCGGCTCAGCGGCATTGGCGCCAACGATATAGTCAGAACCATCAGCGGCCTGCAGCGTCTCGTACTGCCAGCCAAACAGCTGGGCGTAAAACTGGCACGCGATATCAAGCCGCCGGCTTGAGAGATCGCACCAGACAAAATCACCCCAGGTCGAATTACCCCTGACTGTATCAGCAGGTGCCATCAACGGATCCTCTATCCGGCTAGCCGGCGCGGCCGCCTTCACCAACAATGACGAACGGCGCCCAGTAGGCCGGCGGACGGCCTTCCTTGATGAGCGTCAACATGGATTGGCGAAAGGCCTCGGCTCGTCCGAGATCAGGGTTGCGCTTCATCGCGGCAAATGTCCTGGTGGTCAGCTTGACGGCCGCATCCGAATAGACCGCCCAGTGTGATACCAGAAGAGCGCGTGCACCGGAGAAGAAGAAGGCACGTGCCAGCCCTGACAACGCTTCCGCACCGACAGTGCTACCCGACGCCGTGTTACATGCCGAAAGCACGACCCAGTCGGCATCCAGGGACAGCGTTGCAATCTCTGAAGCGGTGAGCAAGCCGTCATCTTTCTTGGTCGCCTGCTGTGGTGGTGTGAGAACCAATGCCGGTTCATTGAGGCCGGTGAGATCACCTGCCACAAGACCGTGAGTTGCAAAGTGTACGATCCGATAGTCATCCAGCTTGCGCGACTTCACAGAAGTCTCACTCGCCACGTTCTGTAGCAAAATGTCATCCTGTTGGGCGCCAAGCACGCGGCCGATGGCGCGGAGTTCGTCAGCGGTGTCAGGCAGCGGAGTCATAGCGCTAACGGCCCGGACGTCAGCCAGTCCACGGGTATAGTACTTCGCAGCCGTCAGGTTGGCTCTCTTCGCACCTCGCGAAGTCCCCTGCTGACCGCCCTTCAGGATCGGGTCGCCGATACCAATGAACGGTTTGCGTGATTGCGCCACCCGCTGGAGGCGCCGCAGCGAAGCAAGGCTCTGAACGGACGGCAGAACTGACAGCGCATAGTTGCGAATGAGCCAGTCCGCATTGCGCACGGTATCTTCGGGAGTGGCTTGCGGCTGGGGTTTGCGTGTGATCAAGACCTGCAGTGGGAGGCTTGTCAGCGGACCATTGGGCACCAGGATCAAATGCTTTTTACCAGCGATGTGACGCTCAATCGGACCAAACACAGTTTTGTAGAGCCGGTGCGCGATATCGAGATCGAAACCTTG
>JBCDBQ010000858.1:0-2631 GCA_039183375.1 Pseudomonadota bacterium | reverse complement strand
TAAACCAGCATTTGCTATAAGCTCTTGCAGAGAATATGTTATTGGTAGACTGATCAGCGGATCTGACAGACGAAGCGAAGTGGTCATGGCACAGCCTCAGTATACGCCGGCACAGGTGCTCGAAACGGCACGCCGTGCCGAGGCCAATGGCCAGATCGACTACGCCGATCAGGCCTTTCGTCATATCATCGAATTTTTTCCATCAAGCCCGGAAGCAAGCCTGGCACGTGACGCCATTGCGAGCAGGCAGCAGTTTCAGAACACGGCAGGAGAACGTCTCCAAGATCGTGCACTCAGCGCAAACGATGGGTCGCGGCAGCAATCACGAATTCCACCGCAGGCGACGGTGACAAGCCAACCCTCACCACTGCCACATACGGGACAGCCACCCACAAATGGCCTGGCCAATCATCAGATCAGCAATCAGGCAGGAGCCCAGCGAGCCGGCAATAACCTGCAGCTTGAACCAGTTGCAGGTTCGGAAACAACCGGCCGCGGGGCCGGCTTTGCCCCTCCGCATCACCGCAATTATCCGCTAGGTCGGTTTCTGGCGACCATAATGATCATTCTTGGCTTGCTGACTTTGCTCGTTTCAGTTGTCGTCGGTGCCACATCTGTAGCCATCCCTGCTACGGCACAGGTTCTGACCGGGACCCGACTATTGATTCCGAACATTCTTTATAGTCTGAGCATTTTTGGTTCGGGCCTCATCCTGTGCCTCGTTGGTCTGATTGCCCACGCAGTGTTCCACACGGCGCGCAATCTCACCACGTACACCATCGCAGAGCACGCTCGCCTCAGGCGCCGCGACGCCTGATCTGATCCGAATTTTCGGAAATCAAACCAATCGACAATGAGTGGAAATGGCTGCCACAACCTGTGCAGTCGCGATTGGCATGCTGCGTGCAGTGTTCATCTTGAGGAGTTTGAACGCGGCTAAGATTGAGTGTGCTATGGTAACAGTAAAATGGAAAGACCGTTCTATCGGCAACCTATCGCCAGCAGAACTGCGCGAGGCTCTGCAGAACGCAATCAGTGAAATCCACTTTGCCCGTAACGCGACGTCTTCTAACGACTTCTTTGCAACTGTCCTAATTTCATACGTGGCAGGCGCTTTGACAGTGCTGCTGGCTCTCCCACTCGCGCTCTATCTCTAACAAGCGCCCTCTAATCAGCACCGATGACCGAGAAATCAAAGGTTAGCGACGACGGTCATCCTCGTCGCGATGATCCGGATCGATCGCGTCCAACAAACTCTCGGTCATCTCGTCAACCGCCGAAATCACAGCAAGATTTGCCTCATATGCGGCTTTGGCCTGCATCAGTGTCGTGGCTTCACGCACCAGATCCACTCTTGGCGGAGAACCGGAAATAGAGTTGGCAACTGGCCGTACGTCTGCACGAACTGCGCCGCCTGACCCGACAGTTGATTGCTCAACGCGCTGCGGGACATACCCATCGGTCGACGCGTTTGCAATGTTTCTGGCCGCCACCTCAAAACGCAGCGCCTCAACTGCCAACCCAGAGCGAGCGGTCTCAAATGCGGAACGAAGCACAACACAACTCCTGCAACTAGAACACTCCGAGCTTAGTTAAGAGTTCCTAACATCACGTGAAAGTTGCAGTACCAATTTTCCGACAACACGCTTGAAAAGCGAGATGATGAACTCGAGCCTTTTGCGCAAAACGCCAATGCATTTCGCAATTCGGATGCCAAAATTGCAAAGCAATCCTGGTTTCGGATTACTGCTCCATCATGCGCGGCATGATCTCAACGAAGTTGCACGGTCTATGGCGGACATCGAGCTGCCACTTCAGAATCTCGTTCCATGCGTCCTTACACGCGCCGGGAGAGCCTGGAACACAGAAGATGTAAGTACCGTTCGCCGAACCAGCACAGGCGCGTGACTGCACGGTCGACGTCTTGATCTTCTGATACGAGATCATGTGAAACACGATTGAAAAGCCATCATTGTGTTTCTCAAAGAGCGGCTGCAGGGCTTCCGGTGTCACGTCACGGCCAGTAAATCCAGTCCCGCCCGTTGTGATCACAACATCAATTTGAGGATCGGCAATCCAGGCAGATACTGTCGCCCGGAGTTTGGCGATGTCATCGGGAACAATGGCGCGATCTGCCAGCTCGTGACCGGCTTCCTGCAACAGATTGACAAGTGTTGAGCCCGACTTGTCGTCGTCGACCGTTCGGGTATCGGAAACGGTCAGGACCGCAATCCTGACGGGCAGAAACGGCTGCGACTCGTCAATCTTAGACATTGGAATTCTCCACGCATCAGCTTTGTTTGCTTGATTGTGAGGCGACCCAATCGCTCACTATGAGAGTCCAGGTCACAGCAAAAAGATGCCCACTCGTTCCGGAGCCTACTCCAGACGGAAACCCTTACCTTTGACAAACGCGCCAAATGTTTCGCGCTCGGGTTTGGCGTACTGGCGGGCCTTGTCTTCTGACCAGGTGTAGGGATCGGCTTCGCCAAACTCCTCAGGCGAGCGTTGCGCAACCATTGGCTGCGCTTCGTGTCGGCGGGCATCATATCCATCGACTTGTTCGCGAATTCCATCTTCAGCGAATGAGTTAACATGGACAGTTGCGGACAAAGGCAGGCGGAGGCTGAT
>JBCDBQ010000857.1:0-2644 GCA_039183375.1 Pseudomonadota bacterium | reverse complement strand
TAGACTGTTATGGCCAAGCCTGGCCACTGCCAGTCTTGATGAGCGACAACGATGATAATCGCTGGCCAAATCTCAAATAAGAACGTGCGCCAGATAACACCGGCTTCGCCTTTCGCTGCCAGTTCCTCGAAGAACTCAATCCACATCTGTCTCTGGCAGATATGACTGATCCCCAAGATGAGTAGCGGAACAGCCAGTATTGCTTCAACAAAGAGTATCGATTGTGGTGTCGTCACGAGATTTCCTCTTGGTTGGCGCCCCGGCCTGGACCGGGACGCCTCCATGGCTCTAAAGTTTAACCTCTTCGCTTATTTGATCGGCGGCTGGACTTCCGTCGATCGTTTCGCTTAAAGCGCTTCGTCTTGAAGCCGCGGTCAATGCGCCTCTGGCTTCTCTTGAGCTGGATGCGCTTCGCATTGCGTCTGACGGATCTCGGCTTCACACGTATGGAAGCAGGCCGCTTGATCTTGCGCTTGAAGTCACCGCGTACAACCGTCTTGTTAGCACGCACGTTTTTGCGCAGGTTCCGTTGGTTGAATGAGCCCTTCTTGGTTGCAGACCTTCGTCCAACCTTGCCGGTACTCTTTCGATTGATCGGCAGATCACGGGTCAGGCGACGCTTGTTCGCAGATGACTTTTTCAGTTTGAGCGGACGACCCCAAACCGACTTGTCGCGAGCAGTTTTGCCCTTTGACCCTTTCCGCGGATCGCCGACAGGCCGTCCCCAAACAGATCGGTCACGGCCATTGTACTTTTTGCCCTTTCGTTTGTGCTTCCCGCTACAATTCTCAAACTTGGAATTGCACGTCAGGCGGGGCGGTTTACTGCAGTTCTCAAACTTCGAATTGCAGAACGGACGGGACGGTTTAGGCTTGCTGCAATTCTCGAATTTCGAGTTACAGAAGGGCGGCTTTACATCGTTCTCAGTAATTGGGCGAGGACGCTGGTTGCGCGGTGGTGGCAACTTGCGAGCCGGACGCCGGGCGGGAGGTAGTTTGGCCGATGTTTGCTGATTGCCACCCCATTCGCCGGGCTTGTAAGTCTTACGCTTCGCGGATGAACGAGCCAGACGTGAGTGCTTACGGCGATCGGCCGAGCGCCCTGTGCCAGACTTTTGGTTGCGGCTGGTTATTGTGGTGGGCTTCTTTGCAGAACCTGTAATGTCACTCCATCCAAGGGCATGCGCAGGTAAGGCAGTCAACGAGACTGTCGCCATCGTCACGGTTCCGGTCGTTGCAATGCAGAGAGGCATCGCAACAGCAGTTCCAATCGCAATGGATCGACAACGTTGGTAGGTATTCTTTCTTATTCTTTGTTTCGTTGTCATTTTTCTTTCCTTTTCATGATCACTCAACAATGAGCGGCGCGTGATCTAGCGGAATTTCGCGTGCGCGGCTGTCTCCAGCGGCACATGAGGAATGAGTTTGAACAGGTGCGAGCTGATAGAGGGGTTAGTTGCCAAGCCGATGAGCCTAGTCGACCTGTTAATCTTCACCGCCATCAAATCGATCTTCCTTGATGCGATTCACACTCGTTGAATTATCCCATGTGTGGACGGCATCCTGTTTGCTCGGTCCGAACACTGATGGCCTTCATGCTTTCCGTAAGTTCAGCTCCCTATCGCAAGCATCAGTCGCTTTAAATGAAAGATATTGATGATCAACTTGACGAGCTGATGAGGCGTCGTCGTCACATGGTGGAGCGCTTTCAAACTTTGAGTGATATGCGCTCCTCTCCTGACTTTGCTCCAGAACTCATTCAACAGAGCAATACTCTGAATGAGCGCATTGCCTCCGTAGCACGCAAGTCCGAAACAGGCACCTGAATTTGCGAAGCACGCTTGGCGCCAGCAATGCGCCTAACTATCAAGGAACTACTTCCTATTCTTCAGCAAGGTAGCTGGGAAGCCCTGCAGAGATAGCGGCACTAGAAGAGCGATGCCGTCAAGGTTGGACAGCTGGTGTTGGCTGTAAGCATGCTGCACTTGCGCTGTCGTTAAACCGCTCTTCGTATTGGCGCCCGCATCGAAGTATATCCAAGCATGGAACGCGCTCTCAAGCCTCGTCGAATGGTTTGGTTGTGTCTTCCAGGCAGCCAGCTTGCGGCTGAATTCAAAGCGCCGATCGTGTGCCGGTATCACTACTAGATAAGCAGGATTACTTTGACAACTATTACTCCAACTACAATTAATCCCACCTTCTCCAGCCCCCGCTGACGATTTGCTGCAAGTCGATCCGTCCATTTGTGATTGTCTTCTAGATCCGCACCATCAGAGTGCTTGTCAAAATTATCATGCTAGGACATTGAGGAGTTCCTCAGCGATAAAGCATCTACCGATCAATACGCGAACGGCAATGTCGTGCTTTATGGACCTATGATCCTCGGCACCTCAATTTGTAAGCCGAGGTTACAATATTGGCGTCAAAGCGGCTTATCATCGTCGGACCCGCATGACATTGTCATCGACGGCACGGCTCCTCGCATTAGGAATATTGGTTTTTGGGTCTCAGCCTAAATTGTCTATGGCAGAATTTAAGCGCACTGGTGCGAGAAAGGTTTTCACTGATCCGCCTTCCAAGAGGAACCGAGAAGGCGACTATCTGCAGCCTGGCACAAATGCGAAATCAGTAAGGGAGCAGTGATT
>JBCDBQ010000856.1:0-2650 GCA_039183375.1 Pseudomonadota bacterium | reverse complement strand
CGACAATGCGCTGCGCCTCTCTGACAAGCTCATCACCTCCGGTCACCATGTGGCGCGAAGCCAGATTGCCCTGAACGCAACCAGCCTTTTGTACGTGTTCAGCAGCCCACTCCGGCGAGACAGAATTATCCAGAGCCACACAATCCGCACCCGTAGCAGATGCAAAGCCGATGTAGGCCTCGCCCGCTTCACGCGGAAACGCAATCACAGGCGTTGGTGGGTGCCGTGCCTTGAGCGCCGCAATAATCTCCTTGGTCGGATGCAGCGCGTATCGATCGAAATCATCGCCTTTCAGCGAACCTGCCCAGCTGTCGAACAGTTTAACAACCTCAGCCCCGGCTTCGATTTGTTGTGACAGGTATTCGATCGTTGCAGCCGTGATCCGCGCCATGAGTTGATCAAACAACTCCCGGTTTTCAGCCTTGAGGGCATGCGCCGGCCCCTGATCCGGTGTGCCACGACCGGCAATCATATAGGTCGCAACAGTCCACGGTGCGCCAGCAAACCCAATCAAGGTCGTTTCAGACGGCAATTCTTGTCTCAGAATCCGGATTGTCTGATAGACCGGCGCCAGGTGGTCATGGATCTCTTCCGCCGGATTCAACGCTTGAAAGTCCGCCGCTTGCGTAATGGTCGATAGCCGCGGCCCTTCACCTGTCACGAACCATAAATCGGCCCCAAGCGCATCCGGGATAAGCAGAATGTCGGCAAACAGGATCGCCGCATCAAAACCATACCGACGTATCGGCTGGAGGGTGACCTCGGCCGCGAGCTCGGGCGTGTAGCACAGCGTCAGAAAGCCTCCCGCCTTCTCACGGGTTGCACGATACTCCGGCAAGTAACGCCCGGCCTGTCGCATCATCCAGATAGGCGGCGTAGCAAGCGCCTCACCGGCAAGCGCGCGCATGATCTTCTTCATCGTCAAAGATGTGTCTCCAAGCCTCGGTTGGAATGAGCGAAGTATCAAAATATCATTGCATCACAATTAGTCATAGCGAAGCGGTATCGCTATAGGTAGGACCTGATAGGTTGAATATGGCTCTCGATCTCCCAAATCCCTCCAAACCGTTCCGCATCGGTACGCGCGGTTCACCCCTCGCGCTGGCACAGGCCTATGAAGCGCGAGACCGGCTCGCGGTGGCTCATGGCCTCTCGGAAGATGCGTTCGAGATCATCGTGATCAAGACGACCGGCGACCGGGTTCAAGACCGTCCTTTGAAAGAGATCGGTGGCAAGGGTCTCTTCACGCGCGAGATCGAAGAGGATCTGCTTGCCGGTCAGTTGGATATCGCGGTCCACTCAATGAAAGATATGCCGGTTGAGCAGCCAGCCGGTTTAGTGCTCGATACGTACCTGCCGCGAGAGGATGTGCGCGATGCCCTGATCTCTCCAACAGCAAAAACCATCGCGGACCTACCGCCCGAGACAACGGTTGGTACATCAAGCCTGCGCCGCAAAGCGCAGCTGCTCAATCAACGGTCCGATCTCAAGGTTGTCGAGTTCCGCGGCAACGTTCAGACCCGAATGCGAAAACTATCAGAGGGAGTTGCCGCCTGCACGTTTCTGGCAATGGCAGGCCTCAATCGCCTTAAAATGGAAGAAGTTCCTGCAACGCCCATCGCGCCGGAACAGATGCTTCCAGCCATTGCACAAGGCGCCATTGGCATTGAGAGGCGTCAGGACGATACCCGTGCCGCGGGAATGTTGGAGGCGATCCACGACGGGCCGACGGGCCAACAGTTACAGGCAGAGCGCGCCTTCCTGGCAGCGCTTGACGGCTCCTGTGAAACCCCGATAGCCGGCCTTGCAATCCTGACAGGCACAGAAGTTCAACTACGGGGAGAAATCCTGCGAGTTGACGGCTCCGAGGCCCTCAACGCAGAGGCGAGTTCACATGTTGACGATGCATCGGAAATGGGTCGCCAACTAGCCAAAGAGTTATTGGCTGCCGCAGGACCGAGCTTCTTTAACTGGCACTAGGTGCCACCACCTGTAAACCGACATCAGAGAACCCTGCGCAATGCCCATAGTCAGACAAAGCTAAACGTCTGGGTAAGCAATTTCAGTTAACACGGTAACGAACCAAGGGCGTCACTGATCGACTAGCAGTGCAATTGACGATACTATGTCTGTCTCGTTGTATAGGTCGATCGTGTCGTTGAGCGTTAGTGAGTTGCAAGCGGGGCAGCGTATGGCATTCAAACAGCTGTTTTCGAGCGTTGTTGGCAGACAGTCCGGCACCGTAGCGAGCGTCAGAGCACCCAGTCGGGCTGCCGAGATCGCCGCCGAACACTGCAATCTGAATATCCGAACCAACGAAGCACTTGATCTGTTCGCAGCCCATGTCGATCAGCCGCCCAAGCAAGGTTCTCCCGAAGATTGGCGTGAATGGTTGCGCGACGTTGAAGCCTTTGGGGCCACGGCCAAGAACCTGACAACCCGCCTCGGGTCCTATGACAAGAACGACGACATTGTAACCGCCCGCATCGTCGACATTGAAGCTGGATTGTTTCAGGCGCGCGTCCTGGCAGCTCGCGCGCAAGGTTAGGCGAAACTCACGAGTTGCATATCGCCCAGATCGTGCGGCCCCGGCGCATAACCAGGCCTAATCCAGCAAAAAAACCAGCTTTTCGAGACTAGGAATTGTCGG
>JBCDBQ010000855.1:0-2658 GCA_039183375.1 Pseudomonadota bacterium | reverse complement strand
GTCGCCCTGGGCTCGCGCGACCATACTCTTGATGTCGCCACCAGCACTGAACACCCCGCCGCTGCCGGTGAGTATAAGCACGTCGATATCATTACGCGACTGGATTTCGAGCATCAGAGCTGCGATGCGCTCCTTGAATTCTGGCGTGAACGGGTTGCGTTGCTTCGGCCGAGCCATGGTCATTGTGGCAATGCCATCTTTAACATCGAGCGTGATGACCTGATTTGCTTCAACGTGAGCCGCTGCATCGTTCATGGCGGTATCCTCTTTATTCTCGTTGTTGGAATAAGATGGCTGACATGCTTTGCCGTTAGCTTTGACCGGTCAATCTGCGATTTCAACAAGGACTTTGCTTTGGCCAAGCACGTCAATGATATGAACTGTCAGCAAGAGGCACTGGCGGACATGTTGGTCAGCAGTCATAGTGGCCGCAACGTTGCGGCGCTCAAAAACAGTGGGGATCGATGACAAAGAGCAATCAGCAGACCGCGGGTGACATGATTGTCGCTAATCTTCTCGCCAATGGTGTCGACACAGTGTTTGGGCTACCGGGTGCGCAGACATACCCGGTCTTTGATGCTCTTGCGCGCAATGCTGATCAGGTTCGCACTGTCTCTGCCCGTCATGAGCAGGCTACCGCCTACATGGCGCTTGGATATGCCAAGTCGACGGGGCGACCGTCAGTGTTCTCGGTCGTGCCTGGGCCGGGCGTGCTGAACACGGGCGCGGCGTTATGTACGGCGTTTGGTGTGAATGCGCCGATCCTATGTGTCACGGGGCAATCGCCGTCAGTCTTCATGGGTCAACTTCGCGGGCATTTGCACGAGCTGCCGGATCAGCGCGCAACGTTGGCGTCCTTCATAAAAGCTGCCTATCGCATCGAGCATCCGCAAGAAGTCAACAATGTCATGGCCGATGCCTGGCGATCCATGGTCTCCGGCCGACAAGGGCCGGTATCGGTGGAAATGGGTTGGGATACCATGGCGATGACGGGCAGCGCCGCGGCGCCGAACGCTGTCACTGCAGATCCCAATCCAACAGTTGATGACGCGATGATCGAAGCGGCTGCTCGCTTCATCAAGCGTGCGAAGAGGCCGCTGATCATGGTCGGTGGCGGGGCGCAACATGCTGCCACGCAGGTTGTCGAACTTGCGGAAAAGCTCGGTGCACCGGTTACGACACATCGCAGCGGTAAGGGTGTTATTCCGGGCGATCACCCGTTGTTCGTTGATATGGTGGCTGCTTACGAGCTTTGGTCGGAGATCGATGTTCTGATTGGGATCGGTAGCCGTCTTGAGCTGCAGTACATGCGATGGACCGGTATGCGGACCATGATACAACAACCGGCTGCACCGCCGCATGTTATACGAATTGATATTGATGGCGCAGAAATGCGCCGGCTCAAGCCACACGTGCCGATTGTTGCAGACGCTGTTGATGGGACGCAGGCACTGATTGATGCGCTAGGTGATAGTAAACCAAAGACAGGTGCGAAGAAGCGGATCAAGGCTGCTTGCGAGGAAACGCGCGAGGCTGTCAATGCGATCCAACCGCAGATGAGCTACCTCAATGTCATTCGGGAGGCGTTGCCCCGCGATGGGTTCTTCGTCGATGATTTGTGCCAGGTCGTCTACACCAGCTACTTCGGCTGGCGGGCCTATGAACCGCGAACTTATGTAACGTGCGGCTATCAAGGAACGCTGGGATATGGCTATCCAACGGCGCTGGGTGTGAAGATTGCCAATCCGGATAAGGCCGTTGTGTCCGTTCTGGGTGACGGCGGGTTTATGTTTGCTGTTCAGGAGTTGGCAACTGCTGTGCAGGAAAAGATCGGTGTTGTGGCCCTGGTGTTCAACAACTCGGCCTACGGTAATGTGCGGCGGGACCAAAAGAATTTGTTCAATGATCGCACCAATGCCGTTGAGCTGCAGAACCCCGACTTTATGATGCTCGCCAAGAGTTTTGGTGCGAAGGGGTATCGAGTAGGTAGCCCGGAAGAACTTCGTCCCGCACTCAAGCAAGCAATCGCGGAGGATGTGCCTGCCTTGATCGAGGTTACTATCGCGCCTGACGCCGAAGCGAGCCCTTGGCCATTGCTGGTGAGGACACCCGCCGGGTAGTCATTTGAAAGACAGTTGGCATCGTTAGGTCGCATCATGAAAGATGATGCCCATGGTGTAGCGCGTTCCACTACGCAGGCGGCTGACGCCATGGCGCATTTTCACGCGATAGGTGCCCTTGGTGCCTTGGACCGGACGAGCATTGACAGCAAAGATGACGGCATCACCCTGTCCGAGTGGTATGACTTCAGCGCGAGATTGCATGCGGGGGCGTTGTTCTGTGAGGACGAATTCACCGCCTGTGAAGTCTCGGTTTGGTTCCGACAGAAGAATGGCGACCTGCAACGGGAAAACGTTCTCGCCGTAAAGATCCTGGTGCAGGCAGTTGTAATCTCCATCGCCATACTTGAGCAAAAGTGGCGTTGGTCTGGTTTGGCCGGCCGCATGGCAGCGTTTCAGGTATTGGTCGAGCGAATCGGGAAACGGATCCGTGTAACCGAGAGCATCTCGCCACTCATTGGCGACGCTGGCAAGTGGGGCATACAACGCTGTCCGAAGGTCCTGAACGAGGTCAGGTAACGGATAGGACCAGTATTTG
>JBCDBQ010000854.1:0-2679 GCA_039183375.1 Pseudomonadota bacterium | reverse complement strand
CCGTCCCTGCACTTGGCTTGGTCAGCCCAGCGATCATCGAGATCAACGTCGTTTTTCCCGATCCCGAGAAACCGAGGATGGCGACAATCTCTCCCTCGTCGACATTGAGGCTGATGTCTTTCAGGATTGTCTGCGCCTCAGCACCTTCACCGAAGCTCTTGCTAACATGTTGGAGGGAAAGATAGCTCACCGGTCGGCTCCTACCGTTGGCCCGAGAAGGTGAACATTGCTTGTAGCGTGTACATCACGCGGTCGAGCAGGAAGCCAATGATCCCGATGGTCAGGACAGCGACCATAATGCGCGCGAGGGAGTTCGACGAACCGTTCTGAAATTCATCCCACACGAACTTTCCAAGCCCTGGATTCTGAGCGAGCATCTCAGCAGCAATCAGCACCATCCAACCAACACCAAGTGAGAGACGTAGCCCGGTGAAAATGAGAGGCAGCGAAGACGGGATCACCAGCTTGGTGATTTTCTCATAGGGCTTGAGCCGGAGGACCTGACTAACGTTTAGGAGATCTTTGTCGATCGATGACACACCGAGCGCTGTGTTGATCAGTGTCGGCCACAACGAACACAACGTCACGGTGATGGCAGAAATGAGAAACGCCTTGGGCATCGCGTCGCTCGGCGTGACATAGACAGCCGAGACGACGATTGTCACGATCGGTAGCCACGCCAGAGGCGAGACCGGTTTGAACACTTGGATGAGCGGATTGATCGCTGCGTTCACCATGGGACTCAAGCCGCAGAAGATGCCGACGGGTACAGCAATCAGTGTTGCGATCACAAAGCCGAAGAACACGGTCTTCAGCGAGGTCCAGATCTGGTCGAAGTAACTCGGCTTGCCCGTGAACGCTCGCTCACGAACCCGGTCGGCGCGGCCATCGGCGATCAACTGGGCGTTGCGTTCGGCCTGGCGCTCATAGAACGCCGCCTCCTTGGCGCGCACAGCGTTGTGGTCATCAACCAGAGCTCCAAATTGTTCGTAGACGGCAACAGGTCCCGGGATCTTACCGAGACTCGTGTCGATCTTACCCGCACCCCATGACCATGTGCCGAGAAAGAGCAAGACTGCTAGGATAGGGACACCAAGCTGCTGCCAGAGCTCCTTGAGGTTAGGTCCGAGTGCTTCGCCCATCCCGATACGGATCATGGGGTTGATGAAACCGAGACCTACAACGCCAAGGAGATTCATCACCTTCTGCGCGGAGAGTGTAAAACCGCTTTGGGAAGCTAGAACGTCTGTCTTCGGATGTTCGGTTGGCGTGGCCTCGTCGATCTCCTCATCGAGGGTTGGCGCTAGGGCTAAAGCTTGGCTCGACATGCTGATGTCTCCTTGCTGGATCGCGGGCTACGACTTCTCGACATCGCCAGCGATGGTGACCACTTCACCCTCTTTGAGGCCGATGGGGAACTGCGACAGGTAGGCGTTTGGCGTCCGACCATCAAAGGTCACGCCATCGATAAATTCTGTCTGCGGCGGTTTGAAACCATCGGCTTCCCAAGGAAAATCGCTTTCGTTGGCTTTTCCCTCATCGACCAACATACGCGCAGCGGCAAGGTAGATATCGGGCCGATAAACCCGCTTGGCTGTCTCAATATACCAATCATCAGGCATCGAATCGGGGATCTGACCCCAGCGGCGCATCTGTGTCAGGTACCAGATTGCGTCAGAGTAGAACGGGTACGTTGCGTTATAGCGGAAGAAGACATTGAAGTCCGGTACTTCACGCACATCGCCCTTTTCATACTCGAATGTTCCGGTCATCGAGTTGGCGATCACCTCAGCGTCCGCCCCCACATATTCTGAGCGCGCCAAGATCTCGACGGCCTCTTCACGGTTAGCGTTGTCGTTCTCATCAAGCCAAATAGCGGCCCGGATGAGCGCCTTGACCACAGCCAAATGCGTGTTCGGATTGTCTTCAGCCCAGGCGTTGGAGACGCCGAAGACTTTTTCGGGATTGTTCTTCCAGATCTCAAAATCTGTAATCACCGGAACACCGATACCGCGGAAGACCGCTTGCTGGTTCCAAGGCTCGCCGACGCAGTATCCGAAGATCGTGCCAGCCTCGAGCGTCGCTGGCATTTGCGGTGGCGGCGTTACAGATAGAAAGGCATCTGCCTGGAACTGGCCGCTTGTGTCCTCCGTCCCATAATAGCCAGGATGGATCCCGCCAGCCGCCAGCCAATAGCGGAGCTCGTAATTGTGGGTGGAGACAGGAAAAACCATCCCCATTTTGAACTGCTCACCGCGCTCAATATAGTCATCGACAACAGGCTTGAGATAGTCAGCCTTGATCGGATGTTCCGGTTTGCCATCGAGGGCCGGGACATGCTCCTGCATCGCCTCCCATACCTCGTTCGACACGGTGATCCCGTTGCCATTGAGGTCCATCGAGAAGGCGGTGATGATGTCTGCCTGCGTTCCAAAACCGATGGTGGCCCCAAGCGGCTGTCCGGCCAGCATATGCGCGCCGTCCAACTGTCCATCGATCACCCGGTCGAGCAGCACTTTCCAGTTCGCCTGCGGCTCCAGCGTGACGTAGAGGCCCTCGTCTTCGAAGTATCCAAGCTCATACGCGATCGCGAGCGGCGCCATATCCGTCAGCTTGATGAACCCAAATGTCAGCTCATCCTTTTCGACATCAAGCATCTCCGCATGCAGCGGAGCGGCT
>JBCDBQ010000853.1:0-2683 GCA_039183375.1 Pseudomonadota bacterium | reverse complement strand
TGAAGTCCTCGAGTCGGCAACGGGCCCACGCACGACCCGGCAGTCACCTGTGCGCTGGAGCGACAACCCAGACTGGAAGCTGGATTACTCCAACGTCGAGCAGATCCCGGCCGATGAGCTGGAGCGCCGGCGACAGGAGTTCAATCGCCAGAAGGAAATCGCCAAAGCCAAGCTTGCCCAGGACAATGAAAAGGTCGAGGCGGCCGAATGACAAAGCCATTCGAAGGCATTCGTGTTCTTGATTTTACGCAGGTCTTTGCAGGTCCGTTCGGCACCTATCAGCTCGCCCTGCTTGGTGCTGATGTCATCAAGGTCGAGCGCAAAGGCGGCGAGAACATGCGCTTCTCGCCCGGCTCCAAGGAATGGGCCGATCGTGCCATGGCGCCGACCTGGTGCGCGGTCAATGCTAACAAGCGCAACATCGAGTTGGATCTCAAGGACCCAAAGGCGATTGAGATCGTCAAGCGTCTGGCGAAGAAGGCTGACATCGTCGCCGAGAACTTTCGCCCTGGCGTGATGGATCGCCTTGGCATCGGCTATGAAGCGCTGTCGGAGATCAATCCAAAACTGATTTATTGTGCCGTGTCGGGCTTCGGCCAGGATGGTCCATGGAAGAACACACCGTCCTATGATGGCCGTATCCAGGCAACGTCCGGCATCATGTCAATCACCGGCCATGAAGATAGCGTACCGACCCGTGCTGGCTTCGCCGTGTGCGATGCATTGAGTGGCATGACGTCGGCCTTCGCGATGGCTGCGGCCCTGCAACAGCGCCATCTCACTGGCAAGGGACAACTCGTCGATGTGGCGATGCTGGACGCGACCCTGACATTTCTGTCTCCGACCGTATGTGAGTACACGATTGCAGGCCTCAAGCAGGGACGTTTCGGCAATCAGGCCGTCAGCCGCATCCCAACCGCGAACCTGTTCAAGGTCAAGGACGGACATATCCTGCTAGCCGTCAACAATGAAGGCCAGTTTCTCAACCTGCTCAAGTGCATCGACCGTGAGGACATTCTCGAAGATCCCCGCTTCGTTGACTGGCCCACACGCATTGAGAATGAACAGGCTCTTCGGGATGTCATCGAAACAGCTTTTGCCGAGGCGGATGCTGAGACCTGGGAGCAACGTCTCGCCGAAGCCGGCGCGCCCGCATCTCGGATTAACTCCTTGTCCGACGCCGTTAGCCATCCGCAGCTGGAACACCGCGATGTCATCCAAAAGGTCGATGGCCACTACGGCCCGATGACCCTGATTGGCTCAGGCTTTAAGCTGGCGCATGGCGGTGGCGAGGTGGACCGGGCGCCGGCCACGTTGGGTGAGCATTCGGCCGAAGTCTTGCTGGAGGCGGGTTACTCCGATACTGAGGTGTCAGAAATGCGCGACGCCGGGATCATCTGATTGCGACCCGGCTGGCACCGCAACGCCAACTAGGAGTTCGTTTCAGATGTCTCACCCGGCCGAGGAAATCGAGCGGCGCGCCTTGGAAGAGATGCACGCTCTAGCGACGCCAGAACTGATTGCACAGGTTGGCATCGAGAGTGACGTTGTCGGGGCAGCCTTCGTTTCGCGGGCCAAGGCCCTTCCGGCCTCGGCGATCGTTATCAATCGTGCCATCGGCGTAGGCTTGGACACACCCGAGACGCACGAAACACTGACGGCCATGGTCGATGGCTTTGCTGAAGCCGGTATCGCGCGGTATTTCGTTCAAGTGCATCCTGACGCACAACCAGGAAACATTGCTGAGGCTCTCGCTGGTAAAGGCTTGGAACAAGCACGTGGTTGGCAGAAATTCTCTCGCGGACGCGAGGCGATCGACGCGCCCACAACGGACCTGACTGTCCGCGAGATTGGTGCGGAAGATGGGGCAGCATCGGCCAGGATCGTCTGTGATGCCTTCGATCTCGGCGACGAAGCGGTGCCCTGGTTGCAGCTTCTTCCGGGCTCCGGCCGTTGGCACGTTTTCATGACGTTCGATGGCGACGAACCTGCGGGGTCGGGTGCCTTGTTCATTGATGGCGACACGGCTTGGACGGATTTTGGCGCAACGGCGCCTAGTTTCCGCAAACGCGGCAGTCAGCGCGCACTGCTGCAGCATCGCGTTGCGTTCGCCCTGGATCACGGTTGCAAGCAGGTCTTCACCTGCACTGGCGAAGACATCCCCGGAGATCCTCAGCACTCCTATTCGAACATTCTGCGTTGCGGATTTCGCGAGGATTATGTGCGTATGAACTTTGCGCCGCCAAAGCAGAACTAGTGGGCGCCAAACTCCTGGTGGGCGGTTGTGATGCATTGCAGCTGTGCCGCTGATGCGGGATCCTAGTCTTTTGAAATGAACCTGAAAGCGCACAGCGCGAAACGGTCGAATGGGGAAATCTATGTCACTGAAAATGGCGATGATTGGTACGGGACGGATTGCCGAAACAAAACTTCTGCCGGCGCTGAATGCAGCCGATGGCGCGGAGTTCTGGAGTGTCATGAGCCGTGACAAAGCTCGGGCGTCCGAAGTGGCAAGTCAATTTGGTGCCAAGTCTTCCAATGCGGCCCACGACAACCTGGATTCGCTACTGGCCGATCCAGAACTTGATGCAGTGCTGATTGCAACGCCTGACAAACTACATGCCGATCAGGCCATCGCTGCAGCACGGGCCGGCAAGCATGTGTTCTGTGAAAAGCCCATGGC
>JBCDBQ010000852.1:0-2697 GCA_039183375.1 Pseudomonadota bacterium | reverse complement strand
CGTGGTGACCAGAGAGCAGATCGAGAAACAGACGTCCACGACGACGTCGGTTGCCGACATTATCGCTAATACTGTCCCCGGATTTAGTCCCAGCACCGAGGCCAACACTGACTTCGGTCAAACACTACGCGGTCGCAAGTTCCTCACGTTGATCGATGGTGTCCCGCAGTCAACGCCTCTGCGCGACGCCCAACGCTCACTAAACTCAATCGATCCATCCACGATCGAACGAATTGAGGTCGTTCGAGGCGGCACGGCAGCCTACGGCTTTGGGGCCACGGGTGGCACCATCAACATCATCACCAAGCGGGCAGAAGACGGGAAAATTCGCTATTATGGAGCAGCCGGCGTTGGTTTCTCTCTAACCACTTCAGACAGTGATTCACTACAATACAAAGCGCAGACCGGAGCAAGCGGTCGCCAGGGCGCAATCGACTTTGTATTTGACGCAGCCTATTCCAATCGCGGATCATTCTTTGATGCCGACGGAGATCGTATCCCATCTGACCCAACAGGCGGAGTTCAGGGTGGTCTCGCCGAAAGTGACACCGTGAGCTTGCTCGGCAAGGTCGGCTTGAACTTTGACAATGACAAGCAGCGCCTCCAATTCGGCGTCGCTTACTACAACTTTGAGCAAGATCCTGAATTTGGTCTAGCCAGTGCAGGTATACCCGACCAGAACATCCCAACTACGGCGCTACGTGGGACAGTGAATGTTGTCAATCCAGGCACAAAGAACCTGAACCTAACAGCAGAATACACGAACAAAGACGTTTTTGGATCAAGTCTCAAAGCTCAGTTTTACTACACCGATCTTGAGATCCAGTTCGGCAAATCTCCGATACTTATCAATCCTCTGTTGCCTTTCACTTTTCCGCAGACACAAGTGCAAAGTGAAAAGTTAGGTGGCCGCGTAACAATCAACACGCCAATTGATGCGATCAAGCCAGGTACGAACGTGACATGGGGCTTAGATGTGCTTCAGGACAAAACTGCTCAGACAGCGGCAGACATAGAAACATCACTACCCGGCCCCAATCCCTTCTTTGTTCCGAACATTGTGGACTTTCTCGACGGTCGACAGCCGGACCCCAAATTGGAGCAAATGGCTTGGGCATGGTTCGCTCAATTAGAGGTTCCCGTTACAGACAAATTCAAGTTGTCGGGCGGCGTACGTCGCGAAACAATCAGCGTCGATGTTAGTGACTTCGTGTTCATCAATCCCTTTACGTTCGCGCCCAACAACGTCAGCGGCGGGACCTTGGATTTCAACGAAACCCTCTACAATATCACTGGCTCATACGAGGTCGTCAAAGGATTTGAGGTCTATGGCGGTTTCTCGCAAAGCTTCACATTGAATGAGATTGGGCGCTCAGTCACGACACTTGGCAGCGTTGATGATGCTCTTGCGGAAGCCGAACGTGCCGACAATTACGAAGTTGGTTTGCGCATGTCCGGCACTAGCTGGGATGCCACTATTGTCGGTTACGAGAGCAGATCAGACAACGGAATCTCATTTAGTCCTACGCTCCAAATTCAGAAGCAACCAGAGCGAATTCGAGGGGTTGAGGTTAGCGCGAATGTTCGACTAAGCCCAACCACCCGCATCGGTGGCACAGCAGCCTTCATCAATGGCGTTGTCGACACCAATGAGGACGGTGACTTCAATGAGGACCTGCCAACGACACGCATCCCGCCAACCAAACTAACGGCGTACGTGGAGTTCAGTCCGACCACCTGGTGGAGTGCACGTCTTCAGGCTTTGTATTCAGGAAATCGCGACCCAGACAGCACGGCCTTTGGAGGGACAGAGAGCGTCGAAAGCTATGTCGTTGTTGATGCCTACTCTTCGTTTAAGATAGGTCCAGGCAATCTGGAAGTTGGTATCAAGAACCTCTTCAACAAGGACTATACGCCAGTCCTCAACCAGGCCTTTGATACATCCCCGGTTGGTGTGGCAAATGCGGCAAGCCTCGGCTACTCCCGGGCACCCGGCCGTTCGATGTCGCTGCGGTACAAGGTGGAGTTCTAATTTTATCGTGCCAACAGGAATGATATGATCAACGATGGTCTTCCGCCATCTGTGCGACTGTCAGCGCTGCGGCAATTCGGAATGATGCTCCTCGCAGTGGTCGCCTGCTGCGTGGAGCAAACCGTTGCCAAGGCGTTTCCTGCTGAAATTGAGCATAGGTTTGGCGTTGCCAGAATTACAAAACAGCCTAAACGCGTTGTGTCGATCAGCTTGATTGGTCATGACTTTCTATTGGCGCTTGATGTGAAGCCAGTTGGATTGCGGCGATGGTACGGTTCCCATCCTTTCGGTGTTTGGCCGTGGGCTCAGGATCAACTGGGAGATGCCAAGCCAGCCGTTATGCAGGGCGAGATCGACATCGAGCGCGTTGCATTATTGAGGCCCGATTTAATCGAGGCGCAATGGTCAGGAATGACAGCACGGGAGTATCATCTTCTGTCCCAGATCGCACCAACACTTGGGCCGGCGAAAGGTGCCGGCGACTACGGAACATCGTGGATGGAAATGCTAAGGCGTCTCGGCGCCGCCACCGGTCACACGCGAAAAGCAGATCAGGTAATCGACAGAATTGAGGGCCGTTTCAGAGCAATCCGCAAGGCCAATCCCGCGTGGCTTGGAGCCACTGCCACGATGTCCTGGGCGGGCGCGATCGGCGCATACCGGCG
>JBCDBQ010000851.1:0-2704 GCA_039183375.1 Pseudomonadota bacterium | reverse complement strand
GCGTGATCCATTGGCTCGCGCAATGTCAGCCAGTCCGCAGAAAACCCGCTCATTTCGCACCGCCCAGTGATTTCACCACGTCAGCAACTATTCCCGCGCAACCTTCCCAGGTCGGCAGGGCCTGTCCCGCCGCCCAGGCAGCATCGGCTCGTTTGCTGCGCTCCATAGGATCACACAGTAGCTGATCCAGTGCTTGCGCGAAGGCTGACGGATCGCCAGGCGGCACTTTCAATGCAGCCATGTCGCTGACAGTCTCCGCCATCGCACCGGCGTTGGTGCACACAATCGGAAGGCCATGCGCCAGAGCTTCAGTCAGCACCATGCCGTAACCTTCGTACCGCGACGGCATTACGAAAACATCAGTGCCTGAGTAGTGACGATCGAGATCGTCAGCGGAGACTTCGCCAGCCAGCTCAATCTGCCGGCGCAGGCCGGAGCCCATAATCGCCTCACGAACCTGCTGAGCATAGCCTCCATCATGATCTGTCGCGCCAACGATTGTGAGCTGCCAATCTGAATGTTCCAGCTGCCCCAACGCTTCGATCAGCCCGACGTAGTCTTTGCGAGGAATGACGGCCCCGACAGCCAATAGCTTGATCGTGCCTTCACCACCAACAGCCCGGCTCGCTCCCTTTGTCCCAGGCTCAGAAACTGTCGTGCGCTTGGTCGGGACCTCATAACTTTCCTGCAGCAATTTAGCAGTCGCCGCACTTGTCGTAATCACATGATCTGCTTTGGCCAGCGCGTAAACTTCACTCGCGCGTAAAGTCTGCCGTTGCTCTTCGTTCAACCCACTCTCCATAGCCAGAGGATGATGAACCAATGCAATGATGCGCTGTTCAATATCATCTGCCACAGCCTCTGAGAGGGCTCCGTACGCCAGCCCATCGACCATCAGAGTCGTGGTCGGATGAATTTGCGCGAAGATTTGCGCCGATGCTTGCAGATCTTCTGTGCTTGGAAAGGGAAACGAGCCCGGCAACTGCAGATGATGAGGCGTGACGCCGAACTGCGGAAGGTATTTAAACAGTTTGCGGGCGTAGGCATAGCCGCCGGTGATCTTTTGCAGGTCACCCGGCACAGCAAAGGCGAGATCAGTCACCCAGATCCCCTTCGTACCAGGCACGTGCCAGATGCGTCTCACCAAGGGTCACCCGCATCTTCGCCAGGTCTTCGGAACCAGGACCTAGCTCTCCACTGGCAATGCAAGCCTTCATCTCGTCAAAGATATGTTTGCATAGAAACTCAGTTGTGGTCAGCGTTCCTTCGAACTGCGGAACGGTATCAAGGTCGCTGTAATTCAGCGGTGCCAATACCTTTTTGAGCGCCGTTCCGGCGCGGCCGATATCGACCACGACATTGTGTTCGCTTAGCTCCTTACGGAAGAACGTCACGTCCACAACGAAAGTCGCTCCATGCTTGTTCTGCGCCGGTCCAAAGAACGGATCAGGCAGACTGTGCGCAATCATGATGGCTTCGCGAACTTCAACTGCGAACATGTTCAGGTCCTCGTCCAGGCTGTCTGCTGCATTAAGTAGTTGCGGCGGGATACTTGATCAACGGCGGCAGATCGGTATTGGACGCGTCAAGAATGGCAGGAAGCAGACCTGGCGCATCATCAAAGTTCACATCTTTACGAACCAGTAAGTCCAAAGCCTCATTATTGAGCAGACTGATGGCTTTTTGCAGCCGTCTGCGATAGGTCCATCTCGCCCGGTGCTGCGTAGAGACCATACCGACTTGCGACGAAATGAATCGGAGTCTCCTACTGTGCACCGCCCCGCCAAGTCCGACATTGACGGACTTATCTCCATACCAGCTCATTTCGACAATTGTTGCTTCGACACCTGCACAGCTAATCGCTGTCGCAAGGCCGGCTTCGCTGACACTGGTGTGAAAGACGACATCGCAGTTGTCCGGCGCGGCATCAGGCAGGCCGATGTTCAATCCCATCTCGCCGCCCAGCGCGACACGGTCAGGGTTAACGTCGACAATCGATACCTCAGCCCCGGGCATTTGCGCGCACAGAAATCCGGTCAGCAATCCGACAATACCGGCGCCGATAACAGCAACGCGATCTCCGGCACTCAAACCAGAGTCCCAAACCGCATTGAGAGCGGTTTCCATATTCCCCGCCATGGTCGCGCGACGCAGCGGGATATGCTCAGGAATGGGCACAACAGCTTCTACCGGAACAATAAAATGGTCCTGGTGCGGAAACAGACAAAACACGGATTTGCCTATAAGCCCTTCGGGTCCTTCTTCGACATGACCCGCCGTCGAATAGCCGTATTTAACTGGGAACGGGAACTCACCAGATTGGAACGGCGCACGCATCGTTTGCCATTCAGACTCTGGAACGGCGCCCAGCGACACCAGACGTTCGGTGCCACGACTGATAGCGGAGTAATGCGTTTGGACGCGAACTTCACCCTCGCGAACCGGTAACAAAGTATCGATTTGCGTGTGAATAGTCCCTGGTGCCATGTGCCAAAGCGCTTTCGCTATGTGCTTTTGGCCGCGGGACCGACCTTTGGAATTCTGTTGCTCGACCATCATTTAACGTCTCGGGCACACTTAAGAGGCAAGTTGGATCAGAATGCAGACCAACGCTGAACATATCACAGGCGCTATTCCGCCGAAATCAGCTCCGGTGATGTCGCCGGCGGGCATACAGCCGATGGGCGAGTTGCGCAACCGCCGT
>JBCDBQ010000850.1:0-2713 GCA_039183375.1 Pseudomonadota bacterium | reverse complement strand
TGCGCCCACGCAATGGCGCTCTCGATCTCATTGGTCGCCGCGTCCTGAAGGCTGACAAAGTCCTCTTCGTTGAGCTCACCCTGCTCCAAGACGACATCGCGCAAACGAACGATTGGATCCTGTCCGCGCCAATCTTCCTCCTCCTGCCCGGTCCGATAAGAAGGCAGGTTCGCACGCATCGAGTGGTCACCCCAACGATACGTGATGGCCTCGATCAGCGTTGGCCCTTCGCCACTGCGCGCGCGCAGGGCCGCACGCCGCACCGTTTCGAACACGGCAATCGCGTCGTTCCCATCGATGCGCTGGCCCGGTACGTCATAGGCTTCCGCACGGCGCGCGATACCGCCGCCCGCTATCACATCTCGTGTCGCCGTGGTCAGTCCGTATTGGTTGTTCTCGCACAAGAAGATGAGCGGCAGCTGCCAGATAGCAGCTAGGTTCATGGCTTCGTGAAAGATACCTTCGCTGGCTGCGCCATCACCAAAGAATGCAATGCCAATATTACCTGTGCCTTTCAGTTTCTCAGCCAAAGCCGCACCTGTTCCGAGCCCCATACCTGCGCCGACAATGCCGTTCGCCCCCAAAATCTGGCGCTCGAAGTCGGCGATATGCATCGAACCACCAAGGCCATAACAATAGCCTTCGGCCTTGCCCATTAACTCGGCCATCATCCGCCGGACATCGGCCCCCTTCGCGATGGTATGGCCATGTCCGCGATGGTGGGTCAGGACAAAATCATCGGCTTGCAACGCCTGACAGGCACCAGCAGCAATCGCCTCCTGACCAACCGATGAATGCGCCGTGCCCCGGATTTGACCATCGAGAAACAACTCGATCGTGCGTGTCTCGAATGTGCGGATACGAACCATGGTCCGCAGCATGTGCCGCGCAAGGTCCGGCGTCAGATTGTTCGAGATTGGTATGCGTTCGACGGTCTTGAGAATATCCGTTGATGCCATCGCCCTTCGACCCTTTACCCTTCAATCATCCGCGCATCGAGCGCACCACAAACACCACCTATTGGGCAATGCGTGGCTCACCGATCTCCAACATTTGACGGGTCTCCTCAACGCTCGCTGGCTCGCGGCCATGCGCACGCGCCTGCTCAACCACCTTGGCGATGATGTCGGCATTTGTCGGCGCCCGGCCATTCGCCGCGTACTCGGCATAAGGATAATCGCCGAGGCCGATAGAGATGTGGCCACCGTCCTTGATGATCTTCTCGGTAAGCAAAAGCAGATCACCCTTGTAGTTGGACACGGTCCATGTGGTCCTGAAGCCCTTCGGCATGAACGCCGTTTGCGCATCGAGACCTTCGGGCGTGCCGGGATGACCAGCAAGCATGATGCCATCAGTCAGGACAATCAGAATATGCGCCGGCTCCGGGATAAGTCCCATCTTCAGAAAGGCTTCGATCTGACGCGTAAAACTGACGTTCCACGACACCAGGTAGTGCTTCAGATTGTAGTGTGAAATGCGCTTGGCGAAGTGCGTCAGTGTTTCGGTAGAGTTTTTGTAAATCAAATCAGTCGTATCGAATCTATTTTCTGCCGGGTTCCACCAATCGACATTGACACTACCAACATCCATCGGCGCGAAATCGGGCGCCGTCTTGGCATCCTTCATCGTTGCCTCAACAGCAGCAAAGCGGCCCATGGCATCCGCATCGTTTGCGACATAACCGAGCGTCGGATGGATCAGGATCGGACATTGCTCGCGGATGCCGGCATTGGTTTGCAGATAAAACTCCGCATCATGCTCTGGCGCACCATCGGCTGTGCGGCCATGAAAATGGAGAATGGAAGCACCCGCTTCATAGCAGGCCTTGGCGTCAGCAATAATCTCGTCTGGAGTGAATGGCACGTTAGGATTTTCGTCGCGCGGCGCCAACTCATTCACACGCGCTTCAATAATAATCTTGTCCATACTCTCCTCCGATCGCGTTTCCGCCCTCAGCAAATCACGCTTAGCGCTTGTCTTGCAACACTCGGATCCCAACATCTGAGAGAGGCATCAGACACCTGTAGCGTTCCCAGGCTCGTGTTCTGACGGACTGCGACGTTCGGTCAAAGATCTACATCACACCCTTCCACGTTGGAATTGATGGAGGAGACATGACGATGCCAAGACTGCTGATCGTCGACGATGATGTCACATTCGCCCGTGTACTCGAGCGAGCAATGGCGGCGCGTGGCTACGAGGTCGAGGTTTCACATACAATCAATGAAACCGTTGAAACGATAGCCAGTTTCAGCCCAGACTTTGTCCTACTCGACCTTAACCTGAATGGCGAAAACGGCGTCTCGCTGATCCCGCAGATCAGGTCAATGGCTGAGAGTTGCAAGATTGTTGTCCTGACATCTTACGGCACTGTCCAATCGGCTGCCTGGGCGGCCCGCCACGGTGCATCGGATTATGTCACCAAGCCCGCCGACGCGGATGAGCTCGACCACGCCCTGAAGCGGTGCGCCAATCCAAGAACGCCGCTGCCGGATGTCCTATCGTCACCGGAAGATGCCAAAGAAGCTCACATTGTCGAATTCTTCGAAAGGAATGATCGGCGCGTTGCCACCACGGCAAGGATACTGGGCCTGCACAGGCGCAGCCTGCAGCGCATTCTGGTTCGACTGGGGTTGGACGGAAACGGCTCAGACTTTGCCCGCCGCGCTACTGCAATCGGCAGGGCGAAACGCATGATGCGCCTCTGGTCAAC
>JBCDBQ010000849.1:0-2721 GCA_039183375.1 Pseudomonadota bacterium | reverse complement strand
CCCAAATCAGTCACGCAACCATGCGCTTTGATGAGGACGAATTGGCGTTCCTCAAACAACGCAGCAAGGCCATGCAGCTGCGCAGTGTGACCGGACTGGTGCGTGTCTGTATCCGCATAGCCTTTGGTATTCCGTCGAAAGAAGAGTTCCGAACACAGCAATTCAAAGAGCACCTGGCGCAGCTGGTCGGCATGGCGAACAATCTTAACCAGATGACCCGTGCTGCAAATGCCGGGAAGTTTCGCCTCAACAAGCACACCGAAGATCAGTTGGCCGCGATGAAGGACGAGGTTCGGGAATTGCGCCGTCTGATCGAAGACTATTCAGATGCTGCCCATGAGCGGTCTTTTACCCGTGCCCTGGAGATTGAACGGCTAGCTGCGAAACAGCGCGCGTCACGTGTGTCCCCTGGCGAAGACTAAGGTATGACCAGCGTGACCACAGCATATGACCCTGCGTGGGACGCGCTCTTTGGGGAGTTTCAAATTATCCCGAACTGAAGCCGTCAGGTGGCGCGGCCAGCACGATAGCAAATGCGCTGTCGAAGCACCAGAGGATGAGGTTTGCCCATAGCCAGCGCCCTTGTTTGTTTCCAAACAAGCAATCACGGATCACGCCAAGTGGGAACCCCGAATCCAATCAAACGCAAGCCGCTCTAAACGCTCGAACGCATTGCCCAAAACTTTGCAACAGATCCCAATGACATCATTCAGTTTGAGGGTTACAATTTCTCAACCATGGAGTTTGAGCAGGAATTGAAGGACGAATTCGATGAACTGTATGCAGAAGCGGTCACGCGCCGCTGAATGATGTCGATCTCGACCCATGACCGTATTGTCGGGCGTCCGCATCGAGTGCAGTCTCTGCACAACACCAACGAACATGACCGCAGGGCCGACTGGGAAGCCGCCCACCGCGGGTCGCAGCTGAGGCGTATCAATTTAGATGTATGAGTTCATCGTAATAGGCGCGGGCATCGTCGGCCTTGCGGCGGCGAACGAGCTTTTAAAGCGCCAACCCGGCGCTCGTATTGCGGTCGTCGAGAAGGAAACCGCCGTCGCGCAGCATCAGACGGGGCATAATAGCGGTGTCATTCATGCGGGTGTTTATTATGCGCCTGGCAGTCTTAAGGCGCAGTTCTGCCGCACAGGCGTTCAGGCGACACTGGACTTTGCCAAACGTCACAACGTGCCAGCAGAGCAATGCGGCAAGCTATTGGTTGCAACCTCGGACATCGAAGTGGAGCGTATGGGCGCGCTGGAACAGCGCTGCCGCCAAAACGACCTTCCGGTCGTTCGGCTGAACGCGCAGGAACTGACCGAGCGCGAGCCCAACATCGCTGGGCTGGGCGCCTTGTTCGTCAGGACCACTGGCATCGTCAATTACGTCGAGATAACAAAGGCGCTGGCGCGCGAAGTGACGGCGGCGGACGGAGAGCTGTTTCTTGGCGAAGCGGTACGTGCGATTTCCGAAAGCAGTGATCAGGTGGCTGTGGAAACGGACCGTCAGGTTCTGACGGCGCGCCAACTTGTTGTCTGCGGTGGTTTGCAGGCCGATCGTCTGGCCAAAATGTCCGGGATGGACGTGGATTTCACTATCGTGCCGTTCCGGGGTGAATACTACCGTTTGGCCCCAAAACACGACGCGATTGTAGAACATCTGGTCTATCCGATTCCGGACCCTGATCTGCCCTTTCTCGGCGTCCACCTGACCCGCATGATCGGCGGGTATGTGACCGTCGGCCCCAATGCCGTACTGGGCTTCGCACGCGAAGGCTACAACAAGGGCGCGGTCAGCTTTCAGGACATGTATGAAATGGCCCGGTTCTCTGGCTTCTGGCGGGTGATGCACGACAACATGGCATCGGGCATTACCGAGATGCGCAATTCACTGAGTAAGAAGCGATACCTTGAGATGTGCCGCCGGTATGCGCCTTCACTGGAACTGGATGATTTGATACCGTACCCCGCCGGAATTCGCGCGCAGGCGGTCATGCGCGACGGCAGATTGCAGCATGACTTTTTGATCAAACGCACGCGGCGCACGCTGCATGTCTGCAACGCGCCTTCTCCGGCGGCGACATCTGCGTTTCCGATTGCAAGTCACCTTGTCGACCAACTTTGCGCTCCAGCAGCGGGCTGATCGGATGTGTCGCAAACTTTGGAGGCTAGATGTTCAGTCCCGGAGTGTGATGGTTCATTGATGTGTCATCACCCACGGGAGAGATTATGGGACAGGTGCTTAACGGTAGCGCCACGTACTGTTACCCGGCAGGTGATTTGCATGGCAAATCTGCCGAGAGGGCACGCACGCTATCCGAGCTGCAATACAGCGATCGACGGCTTCGACCGCGGAATTGAGCCGAACCTATGGTTTGAATCCGAAGGCTGTCGCGAAGTGGCGCAAGCGAGACGTTGTCCACGATCCTGCAATGGGGCCGAAAGAGTGCCGCTCTACCGTTCTCAGCCAGGAAGAGGAGGCCTTGGCAGTAGCCTTTCGCAGGTACACGCTTCTGCCACTTGATGACTGCCTCTATGCGCTGCAGGCGACGATACCCCATTTGACACGTTCGTCATTGCACCGTCTGTTTCAGCGTCATGGTATCAGTCGGATGTCAGACGTCGAGGGATCCAAACCGAAGAAGCCGTTCAAAGCATATCCGATTGGATACTTTCACATCGATATCGCCGAGGTTTGGACCGAAGAAGGCAAACTCTACAT
>JBCDBQ010000848.1:0-2748 GCA_039183375.1 Pseudomonadota bacterium | reverse complement strand
GTGCCGCGCACCATTGTTGGCGCCTTGCCGGCAATTGTGGTGCGCACCATATAGCGGCGCTGATTGGCACTGTCGAATGGCGTTGCGCGATGAAGAACCGCCCTGTTGTGCCACAGAATAAGGTCGTGCGGCTGCCATGTATGACTGTAGACGTATTGCGGCTGAGTGGCGAACTGCATGAGCGCGTCAATCAGATCGCGCCCGGCTTGCTCGCTGTATCCTTCGACGCTTGCAGCGTGCGCGCCAAGATAGAGCGAGCGGCCGTGACCACCGTGATCTATAACCATGGCCTGGCGAACCGGCGGCACAGCCGCGCGTTCTTCGTCGGTCACCAGCGCAGGATCAATTTTGCTTCGCCCATAGGAAAAATCGTGGATCGCGATGGCGCTGTCAGCTTGTCGTTTCAGGTCAGCCGGCAGGTCTGCGTAGACAGCACGCATAGACAGATACTCCGTGTTGCCGCCACCTGATGGAATTTCACGGGCCGACAACATCGAGGCATAGGCTGCAACTTCCTTGAACGAGCTATCAGCATGCCATTCCCGGTTGGCCTTTCCGCTCAAAAGTTGCTTGTCGGTCGGAGGAACAATCGCGCCATCTGGTCCGACATTTGTCAACGTGATCAGTTTGCTACCGGCGCCCGGCGTGCCAACCTTGGTTGTCTCTAGCTCACCAAAGCGTTCACTGAATGCAATTTGCTGATCGTCGGTGATCCGCTGATCGCGGAAGACCAGGACCGCATATTTTTCGAATGCATCATGGATCTCAGAGAACGTCTCAGCATCGGGGCCGGATACGAGACTAAGGCCAATCACTTCTGCGGCAAAAAGGGGATGAAGTGGTTTGATTTCCATATCAGTCATATCGCCTGTTGCGCTTAGCCCCTCAAATGTAATGGCTTTTTACCCCGCAAACGGGCACCACTGGCATTGAGCCATGCACTTTGGTCAACCTCGCTATGACATGCCGTAAGAGCCCTCGACTTGTCACTCACCAACCCGATCCGTAGGATGATAACGTTATCAGCAGCAGCGGAGACAAAGATTGGACATCTGGGCCAAGCGCATCGCCATGCTCGCAGCCGCAACGGCAGCAGGCTATCTGGCAACACTCATTGGAATGCCCTTGCCCTGGATGATCGGACCGCTGCTTCTCGCTGTATTGATGGGTGTCGGCGAAGTCCAGGTGCCGCGCCACCGCCACTACAGACCCGTGGGCCAGCTGATTGTTGCGACGGCCGTGGGACTCTACTTCACACCGCAAGCACTGACAGAGACCATCAACAATGCGTGGTTCATGATTGGTGCGGCCGTGCTCACCATCGCGGCTGGGATCGTGACAGCGATCATGCTGCGCAAGTTGGCGCAATGTGATGGAACCGTCGCGTTTTTTGCTGCGATGCCGGGCGGCCCGGCAGAAATGAGCGTGCTTGCGGAAAAATGGGGAGCTGATCCGGCACCTGTCGTGTTCTCACAAACACTCCGGATTGTGTTCATTGTTCTCTTCATTCCACCGCTGCTGATGATGGCTGGTGGCTACTCAATCCCGTTGGTGCGCCCTGCCCAGGATATTGATCCGGCGGGCCTTGCAGCCTTGTACGGGCTGGCTGCCGCTGGAACGTTTGTCTTTCGCAAGGTCGGCGTGCCGAACTGCAACTTCCTGGGACCGCTGGCCATTGGCGCTGCAATATCTGCGCTTGGGTTCCATTTCTCAGATGTGCCAAGGCCACTGCTCGCGGCCGGTCAGGTTCTGCTCGGAGTATCATTAGGTGCACAGTTCTCGCGCGCGCAGATCCGTCGCGATGTCCGCTTTGCCTGGGCAGCGACGGTCACCACGCTGGCCTTGCTGCTTCTGACAGCAAGTGTCGCGCTTGGCCTGTGGCTGGTTACCGATAAGCCATTCGGTGGCTACTTCCTGGCGACGGCACCCGGCAGTGTTACAGAGATGGCACTGACGGCCAAGTTGCTCGGTCAGGGCGTTGCTCTGGTCACAGCCTATCACCTGGTTCGGATCTTCATCGTCATCCCGCTTGCACCGCTGCTCTATCGGCTGTTCCGACGTACAATGAAAAGCCACATCGATTTCGGCGATAAACCGCGCGACAAGACAGTCGTGCCAGGCGAGTAATCGCTATCAAGCTTGCGCTGGTAATGTCGGCCTGCGCGTGTGCCAATCGGTTGCCTGTTGATAGGCGTGACCAGCCCGAAGCAACTGGGGTTCCTGCCACCATGCTCCCTCCAGCTGCAGACCAATCGGCATTCCACTACGGCTGACGCCGCAGGGAATTGATAAACCAGGCAAGGCGCCCAGCGCACCAACATAAGTATTGGCCGCGACACGGGTCGTTGCTTCAGACAGCGATTGGTTGTCTTCAATCGGCGGCGGCAGATGCGGCAGGGTTGGCGTAAGGAGAACGTCATGGTCGGCAAACAGACGCTTAAGTGTTCGTTGCCAGGTTTCCTTGAAACGCAGTGCACGGGCATAGTCACGGCTCGTTTGTGACAACGCCATGCGCATTCGCTCTATCGTTTGTGCTGCCCACTTCTCATCATGGCCATGGAGGCGTTCTTCGTGAACCACGCAGGCATCCGCGTAGATTAATGTGACGAGGTTCTCTAAGGCGCCCTCTACACCATCGACCGTCACTTCGCTAATCGTTGCGCCCAGCTCCTCAAATTTTCGAATGGCTGCTTCGACGGCACTGGCGACATCAGGGTCGAGCGACTCAAAGTAGTAGTTGCGCGGCAC
>JBCDBQ010000847.1:0-2762 GCA_039183375.1 Pseudomonadota bacterium | reverse complement strand
TAGCAATAGATACCCTGACCCTTGATATCGTGCGGATAGCCAACCACTGCCGCTTCCGATACTTTTGGGTGCGCGACAAGAGCTGATTCGACTTCAGCTGTACCCATCCGGTGTCCTGAAACGTTGATGACGTCGTCGACACGACCAGTGATCCAGTAGTAACCATCTTCATCGCGGCGGCAGCCATCGCCGGTGAAGTACGTCCCGGGATAAGTCGAGAAGTAGGTCTGCACGAATCGCTCATGATCGCCGTAGACGGTTCGCATCTGGCCCGGCCAACTGTCCTTAATAATCAAGTTGCCCTGCGTCGCTCCCTCCAGTTCTGTGCCCTGGTCGTCAACCAGCGCGGGCTGGATACCAAAGAATGGCTTCGTGGCCGAGCCGGGCTTGAGCTTGGTCGCGCCAGGCAATGGCGTGATCATAATGCCACCCGTCTCGGTCTGCCACCACGTGTCGACGATCGGGCAACGGTTTTCACCAACCACTTTGTAATACCATTCCCAAGCTTCCGGATTGATTGGCTCACCAACGGAACCAAGCAAGCGCAAGGACGAACGATCTGTTCGTTTCACGAAGTCCTCACCAGCTCCCATCAATGCGCGAATGGCGGTCGGGGCCGTGTAGAACGTATTCACGCTCCACTTGTCGACGACGTGCCAGAAGCGCGAGGCTGTCGGGTAGTTCGGGACACCTTCGAACATCAATGTCGTGGCACCATTCGCGAGGGGGCCATAAACGATGTAGCTGTGACCGGTTACCCAGCCAACATCGGCCGTACACCAATAGATATCGCCATCCTGGTAATCGAACACGTACTGGTGCGTCATCGATGCCCAGGTGATGTATCCTCCGGTGGTGTGGAGCACGCCCTTCGGCTTGCCGGTGGATCCGGAGGTATAGAGAATGAAAAGCGGGTCCTCCGCGTTCATTTCAGCGGGTGGGCAGTCGGCCGTCACTTTGACCAGCTCGTCGTGAAGCCAGAGATCCTGCGCTGGGTTCCAGGCGACCTCGTTACCAGTTCGGCGGACGACCAAAACTTTGACGTCGGTTCGACCAGATTTTGCGATGGCGGCATCGGTGTTCGCCTTGAGCGGAATGCTACGCCCGCCGCGGATACCTTCGTCTGAGGTTACAATAAAGTTTGAATCGGCATCGACGATACGGTCGGCCAGGCTGTCTGGCGAAAAGCCACCAAAGACAATCGAATGTACCGCCCCTATGCGGGCGCAAGCCAGCATCGCGTAGGCGGCCTCAGGGATCATCGGCATGTAGATGGTAACCCGGTCGCCCTTTTTGACGCCGTTGGCCAGCATCACATTGGCGAACTTGGAGACTCGCTCAAGAAGCTGGTTGAAGGTGATCTTCTCGTCATCAGTCGGATCATCGCCCTCCCAGATAATAGCAACCTGGTCACCACGTGTCGCAACGTGACGGTCAACGCAGTTGGCGCAGACGTTGAGTGTTCCGTCTTCATACCACTTAATCGACACGTTATCCGGAGCGTAGGACGTATTCTTGACTTTGGTGTAGGGCTTGATCCAGTCGATCCGCTTGCCCATCTCACCCCAGAATGCGTCAGGATCCTCAACCGATCTCTTGTACATTTCCTGATACTTCGCATCGTCGACCCAGGCACGGGCGGCCCACTCGGCTGCGACAGGATAGATGGTCTCGGACATCTTCGGTTTCCTCGCGATTGATTTGATATTGTGTTGTTGGCCCGCATTATGACGATGCGAGGCGAAGACGCAATTGCCTCGTTCGTCTTATGCTGGCGCCCTGAACGGCGGCTTCTAAATGCCGAACGATCCGATGATAAGGCCCTGGATCAAGAGCACCCCGAGCCAGTGTCCACTGTCGATGATTGTCAGTTTGAATTTTTGGCCTTGAAAGCCATAGTTCGTCGCCTGTGTCGTCACCACGAAGCCGACCCAAACAAAGGCTGCCGAGATCAGACCATTGGATACTGTGACCTGGTTCTGACCAAGATGTCCGATAAGTCCAGCGAGCACCCAGGCCATGATCAGCTGACTAACGATTGCAATAACAAACGCTGGTGGGATTGGGTAGCCTTCACTTGCAGCCTTGATGTCAGCCTCTGTTTTGCCCACGGCCTCAAGCCAGGGTTTCGAGAGCACGCCGTACCAAACGGCACCAAACATGAAGCTCGCTAATGCTGCCAAAGGAATGGCGTAGTAGTTCATACCTGCGAATTCCATTTGTTTCCTCCCAGGTAGGTTCTGCGCTCACAGCTGGACCGTTAATTTGCTTTCATTTGCCAGACCGACGTTCGCTTTATCTCCGAGTCCTCAAGGGCCCGCGTTACCGGCACAGAGTATTCCGCCACAGGCTCGAAGTTGTCTACTGGAAAGAAACTGCGCTTTGGATCACCGATCAGTACGAGCGCCCCATTGCTGGCTGCGTTTTGACACCAACTCATAACGGAGCATGACAGTTCCTTCTCGTAGAAGAGATCACCAACAAGCAACAGATCAATAAGCGGCGGCGGTTGAACGAGAAGATTCTCCGTCGTCGCCCTGATCAACGTATTATTGATCTCACTGTTCATCGCAATGGCGAACGGTGAGAAAGGATCGACATCGGCCGCCAGTACGTCAACGGCGCCGGCAAGGCGCGCAGCTATGGCACACAATCCGGAACCTGCCCCAAGATCCACAACCCGCTTGCCGTCAGCAAGCGCCGAGTGATCCAATATGTAGCGCGCGAGAGCTTGTCCCCCAGCCCAGGCAAACGCCCAAAAC
>JBCDBQ010000846.1:0-2766 GCA_039183375.1 Pseudomonadota bacterium | reverse complement strand
GCCAGCGCACAGCTCCCGAAAGCTTTGACAACTCTACGACCAAACAACTCACGCATAGGTTGTAGATAGGCGAGTCGCAAGACCATTCCAAGGCAGCAATAGGGAGACCGGGAGTCGAACTCTGGATAAGCCCGTCACAGACGTTAATATGTTGCATTTGCACCATATTTAGGCCGTCGATCGTGAGAGAACTTCCAAGTGGCTGAGCCAAAGCTCAAAGATGCCCGCCGCAGATCGCACTGTTCTGGGATCGAAATATCTACCGAAGATTGAGAGTTACCAGTGTGCGTGATTGCATGAAACGGTGGAAATCGAACTAGGCATCGTTACCTTCCGAGCCTCGATATCGAGCAAGGTGGCGGCTCAAATCCACGACACGATCTCATTCATTGGACGTTTTTCGGTGGCGTGCCGAGGAATTGTTGCATCCTCAGCGGGATAGCCGGTCGCAATCAGGAAATAGGGTTTGTCCGATATCGGTCGCCCGCATATTTCATTCAGAAACCCCATCGGACTTGGCGTATGGGTCAGCGTGGCCAAACCGGCGCTATGCAGGCCAAGCAATAAAAAGCCAACAGCTATCGATACTGACTCGGGCACATAATAGTTCTTGCGGATCACGCCATCGGCACTGCGGCTCCTGCGTTCACCAAACACAACGATCAGCCATGGCGCAATATCGAGAAACGGCTTCTCCGGGCTCGTGCCAAGTGGACGTAACGCGCCCAGCCATTCTTCGCCGGCGCGACCCGCATAGAAGGCCCGTTCCTCTTCCTCGGCCCCGAGACGAATGCGGTGCTTGACGTCCGCATCGCTAACAACTGCGAAATGCCAGGGTTGATGGTTCGCACCGTTGGGAGCCGTTGCCGCCGCCTTCAAACATGTTTCAATGATCTCACGCGGGACGGCGCGAGACGAAAAATCACGAACCGTATGCCGACGTTGGACAAGCTCCAAAAAACTAACCGACTGCCGACGCATTTCATCAACCGGCAACTCCTCATAATCCGGCAGCGGAATTGGCTCATACTCTGAAACCGTCATATGCGATGCTGCTCCCGAGATATGGATTAAACCGAGCGACGGTCAAACTAGAGGAAGGCCGAAATCCGCTCCATGGACAGGGCCTCATCGCCCAACAGCAGGTCAGCAATGTCGCCGTCGCGGTCACCATCGCCGACGGCGAAGGGGTCTTGGGGGCTCAGATGATGATCAACAACCAGCTTCGACCACAGAACACGTCGCGCATCGCCACGCGCCTCATGGATCATGGCGCCTTCCCTGGCCAGCAAAGCGGCCGTCACTGCATGATAGAAAGTTGTCGAAACCTGCCGCATCGCGACTTCGCTTGAGGCATCTCTAGCAACCGCGACGAGGTTTTCCGCCGCCCGCTGAAGCAGGTTGCGTAACTGGCTGCGATAGTCATCCGGCAAGGCGGATGCCTCGGCAAGCTTGGTATCGAGATCCGCGACGAGTGGTTCCTGGCAGGCATGTTTGCCAACCGCACGAGCGACGATGTCAATCGCCACCACGTTCGAGGCCCCCTCCCAGATCGACCCCAGGTGCGCATCACGCAGCAGTCGCGGGTTGACCCACTCCTCGACATAACCAATGCCACCCCGCATTTCGAGCGCATCGCCGGTTACTTTCCGGCCATCGCGTGTCGCTCGGAACTTCAGTACCGGCGTGGTCAGACGCAGGATCGCTTTCGCCGTTTGGCTGGGTGCCTGATCGCCATATCCTTCGGACTGATCGAGCGCATCAGCGGTGTAGAACCAGAGCGACAGCGACTGCTCCGCGGGAAGTGCGATCTTCAACATCTGCCGCTTGGCCAGAGGTTTTTCCGATAGCGCTGAGCCAAACACCTTGCGCCCGCGCGTCGCCGCCACAGCATCGTGCACAGCGCGCCGCATCAAGGCTGAAGACTTCACACCATTAGAGAGGCGCGACCAGTTCACCATCTCCAGCATTTGCTTCATGCCGTTCTCAAGCTCGCCCAGCGGATAGGCGACAGCACCTTCGAGCTTGACCTCACCGGAGGCCATGGAACGTGTACCAAGCTTATCTTTCAGACGGATGATCCTATAGTGGTTCGGCGAACCATCATCCAGTAGGCGTGGCATAACAAACATACCGAGCCCGCGCGTGCCGCCCGGTGCCCCCTCCGGCCGCGCCAACAGCAAGACAGCTTTGCCATCGGCATTGGAGCAGAACCATTTGTCGCCGTAGACGCGCCAGTTCTCACCGTCAAATTCAGCCCGCGTTGTTGCGCTGCCAACGTCGGAACCACCTTCCTTCTCAGTCATGAATTGTGCGGCCTGCCAAAGCTCACCGAGGTCCTGACTGAGCATTTTATCGAGGAAGCGTTCCTTGAGCGCCGCGTCACCAAACAGGCGAACACAATGCGCACCAGAGTCGGTCACGTTAATCGGACAGCCGAGACCAAACTCCGTTTGATTGAACAGATATGTAAAGGCGTGCTTGGCCACTACGGGTAGAGGGTCCGGCCAACCAACAACATCACCGCGATGACTGAGCGCATGGATTCCAAAATCGCCAAACGCCGCCTGCTCTAACTCGCGGTATGCCGGATGATATTCAATCCACTGCTCATCGTTGCCGAACCGATCACGATGATGCAGAACCGGGGGATGGCGGTCGGCGAGATGAGCGGCTTGGTCAAGCCGGCCGGCACAAAGTTCACCGAGTTGCGAAAGATAGGGCTCCAAGTGAGCGCGCAATTTCTCAGGCAGATAGAGCGCCAAG
>JBCDBQ010000845.1:0-2806 GCA_039183375.1 Pseudomonadota bacterium | reverse complement strand
CTCTCGATGTGCACAAAGTTCACAAGGAAAGATCAAACAAGAACTCGACACCCCATGACAAAATGATACTCACTGAGCGGTCAGAACAGAACCTTCACCGATTCTTAAACGACGACTATTCTGCAGTCAGGTCCTTATTGGACCTAATAGACGCGCCAGCGGAACGGCGATCAATCCTCTTAAAATAGTGGGAATCTGAGACCGTAGCTATACTAGGAATATTCAATCTATGCCTACTCTGCAGTTGCCGACCTAAACGTTGGACAGCTAACCGTTGCACCAGAGATATGAACATGATCGGCGTAGCTTGGCGAAGACAAGAACCTAGATATGCCTACTTCTCCTGTACAAGCAATCGGATCGTTTGAAAGTATGAAGCTTTGTAGAAGGCGTAATTTAGTCCCGCTCGGCCATCGATGAAACCTAGCTTGGCAACATATGTAAAGAGGAAGTATACCCATGGGTACCACCACTTGACCATGTTCCGATACTTAAAGCGTTGCCGTTTGGTGAAGTTCTCGTATGCCGACCGGTCCCTTGTGAACTCCCGATAGCGCCGAGCCTCCCAAAGCGCATACTCTTGATGCTTTGCAATCCAATTCGCAAGCCCGCGCCGATCTTCATGGTCGATTTGGACATCTATCTCGCCAACCAGACCATCGATGATTGGATGCTCATGGATCTCCATGTCAAAGCCGCTCCAACGATCCTCGTCAATTCTCTCGTAAAGGCCGGATCCAACTCGGAACAGGGCGAGCTTTCTTTGCGCCACTCCGTATCGAAGCGCTCTACCTAGAAAATAGTTGCGGTAGTTGAGCCAATAACCGTTGAAGCGATCATCGAGCACAGCATCTTCCACGGCATTGCAGAAGTCTTCGTTGATAAGTTCGTCAGCGTCCAAGAATAGAACCCAAGGCTGAGTGGGTGGAGCATTGAGCAGAAACCAGTTCCGCTTCTTCGGCGCTTTTCCGTTCCATTCGAAGTTGACGATGCGCGCTCCGAACGCGCGCGCGATCTCCTTAGTGCGGTCCGTCGATGAGCTATCGATGACCACGACTTCGGCAAATCTACCAAGGCGTGCCAAACAGTGTTCAAGATTGGCTGCTTCATTCTTGACGGGAATTGCAACGGAAACCGGAAGTACGGTTCGCGCATCCCTAAGTCTGTCGTGCCTTGTTGCTATTAGCATTGGGGTCTATTCCCCTTGGAAACACACGCTCTTACACTGGCTCGTAAAACTTTGCCGAGAACAGAGCCGTTGTACAGTCCACGGCTCTGTTTGTTCACGGCTCCGTCTTGATCAGTCGTATGCTACCACTTCGTACCGCAAAGCGAACCAATCCGATGCCGGGGACATCAGCATCACGATGGCTTCCTCGTATCGTCTGGAGAAGGGTCCTAACCTGAAGCAACCCAAATACAGGTATCGAATACACCGTTTGATGACCAGAAGCGGCGCCAGTTTGATGTTCTATCCGCAAACTCTTCCCACATTTCAGAAGCAGGACCGTCGCCTTGTTGACGTGCTTGAGGACTGTAGGACGAGCTGGGAAGATAACGCTCGATGTTATCAATTGCGATAAGACCACCCGGCTTTAGTTTTGGCAACGCGGCCAGGGCGCATTCACCACGCGAAATGCCGTCGATGAGAATAAAATCGAAGTGGCAGTCCTCTTGTTCGACAAGTGCTTGTACGTAGTCCCTTGGATTTTCGAAAAGCCTCAGGTTCACATTTCCCAGACTGTCTATGTCGCGGGCAACCTTGCTGTACCACTCGGGGTCGGACTCAATGGACGTCAGATGGTGAACTCGCTCTGCGAACCAACGCGTCGACCGGCCAGCACCGACTTCAAGGGCCACGTCCGTTTCACGGAGTGCGGACGAAAGCATGTCTATCGCTCTCCTGGAAATCCAAGGATCGTCTGGATTGAGCCGCTGATCGAAGAAAAGAGCTGTTCTGTCAACGAGGTAGCGAAAGCTCCAGTGACCGAACCGACCTTTCACAAAGTGCTCGTTAGTTCTGCCAACTTCCGTCGGTCGGTTGAGATCATAAGACGTCACGTATACCCCATATCGACGCAGGTGTCCCGAGTTTCACCCCAGAAATCTGGCCTTCCAACCGCGTCGTGCGCGTCCATGGCCTAATCGCACATCCATCCGCTGTTAAAACGCCGATTAACACTGCCAAACGGACAGGACCTGCCTCCGACTTATCCACCTGCGCAATTGCTACACGTATGGGCGAGAAATTTAGAAACGCCGTGATGGTAATTCGTTGGATTGTATCAAAAGCCTGCAAGATGATCATTTCCAACGAGAATTGACGATGAATTGGGGTATCGAGCAGTGTGTAGCGGCAATCATCGCGATCCTATGCGTTTGTAATCGGATCCGACGGCAGGCCTCAGTGACGCCGCATTCCAGCCTAGCCACGGGATTGCTGGAGCGGACGATTGAACGCTGCCGGCCGCCCGAAACCGCGCCCATGCCAAGACAACCAACTCATGATACTTCAGCAGCCTATACACGCACCATCAATCCATAGGCACCTCAAACCCATCCTGATCGGTGACTCATATGCCAATTCGAAATGCTCGCGCGGCCAGCCTACGCATGAACCGATCTCGAGGGCTGCTCTCAAGCGCTTAGGCGACGTACCCTTGACGAATTGCGAGGTCGGCCAAATCATGGACTGGGTGATTTTTCGAGACCGAAATGGGAAAAGGCGCGTCCAATTCCTTAGCAACTTTGGTGCCGCTGCAAGACTGGGACCGGCTGATTGAGTACAACGAATGATACGTATGCG
>JBCDBQ010000844.1:0-2816 GCA_039183375.1 Pseudomonadota bacterium | reverse complement strand
TTTATTGAGAGCGTTGTGATGCTTTGCGGTGTTCTTGTCTGTTACTTGCGCAACAGCTCTGAACAACGTGAGCAAGACCTCATTCGCCAGTTCGAACGACGTTAGGCCTTCGCATCCTGCAGGTACTGCAAATCGATATAGCGACCAGGCTCCGTCAGGTTGTCTGAGCCCGAACCAAACTTCGAACGTAATCGCAGCACCGTCATCACGCCGCCATCGATTATCTTTGCGCCGGGTGTCAGGCCGGATTTGGCTGACAGTAGGCTCGTCATGACGGGATCAATCGCTCGTGGTTGGATCTGTGGCATACGGGCTTGCAAGAGCGCAGCACCGGCTTCGCGATTGTTCGGATCGAGCGTCCAATTAAGACCTTTCAGATAGGCCTTGATGAAGCCTTTGACTGCATCAGGATTGGCCGCAGCCCATGCGCGGCTGGCCGCGAATGATCCGCCTTGGTAAGCGTCGAGAATGTCGGAGCTCGTTTGCAGAACTTTGAACCCATTTGCCTTGGCGATGCTCGTAAACGGCTCGATTGTTATCGTGCCGGCATGCTCGCCCGCTTTCACAGACTCCCAGCGTTGCGGTGTCGCTCCAACAGGAACCATGGTGTAGTCATCGCCAGTAAGGCCTGCTTGTTCCAGCATTTCGTAGAGGACGAACGCGAATCCGGTGGTGAGCGCATCGAGTGCGATGGTCTTGCCCTTGAGGTCATCGAAGGAATTAATTTTAGGCGCAACGACGAAGGCTAGCTCGATCTGTGTGGCGCCCATAAAGGCGAAGAGGTCGGGCTCACGATCCAGTTCTGCAACGCCTTGTCCTTCCTGATAGGCCACCACATTGTCAAAGGCAGTCCCCGCGATGTCGAAATCACCGCTCACCAGATGTTGGATCTGGTAAGCGGAATTCGGTGTTGTCTCCATGTGGAGCTCGATGCCCGTCTCGGCGAAGTAATTGTTTTCCTGGGCGGCAAAGATTGGCAGGTTGGGCGCGCCGGGAAAGGCGATGAGTTTGACGGGTATCATTGCTTCAGTTCTTTCCGGCTTTGGCGTCTTGGATGGCCTGCCACACGCGGTAGGAGGTTAGCGGCATCTTGATGTCATGGACATGGTAGTCGCGCAGGGCGTGACAGACAGCATTGACAATGACCGCTAGGGCCGGTGTGGTTCCGCCCTCGCCGCCGGCCTTAATGCCGAGCGGGTTGGTTGGTGAAAGCACTTCGACGATCTCGCTCTTGAAGAATGGGAACGTATCGGCGCGCGGCATTCCATAATCCATGAACGAACCGGCCAAGGGCTGACCGGAGTCCGGATCGATGGGACACAGTTCGAGTAGTGCCTGTCCCACGCCCTGTGCAATCCCGCCATGAGTTTGGCCATGCACGATCATCGGGTTGATGCAACGCCCGACATCGTCGATGGCGACATAGCGCGTGATCTCGACCTCTCCGGTGTCAGGATCGACTGTGACTTCACATGCAGCGCAGCCGTTCGGGAAAACGGGCTCGTGCATCTCGTTGTCGGTAGCGACATGAAGCTCTGTCGATGGATCGCGCCCTGCGGCTGACAGCGCTTCAGCAAGCTCCAGCATGTTGGCAGTATAGTTTGTGTCGTGGGCGGAAAACCGCTCGCCGTCGAAGTAAACCTGGTCTTCCGCGACATTCCAGAGCTCGGCGGCAGCCGACTTAGCTCTATCAATGAGCGTAGCGGCTGCCTTGGCCATAACCGTTGCGGCATGACGCATGGAGCGACCGGAGTGGGAACCGCCACCGACTGAGACCTGGTCGGTATCACCGATGATCGTCTCAATCATGTCAAACGGTACGCCGAGAAGGTCGGCTGCGACCTGCGCAAAGCTGGTCTCGTGGCCTTGTCCGCTGGGTTGCGTGCCAATGACAAACCTGACCCGGTGACCTGCGTGCACGGTAAACTCAGCTCGTTCTCTTGGTGAGCCAATTGACGACTCGACATAGTGACCGAGGCCGCGACCAAGCAGGAGCCCTTGCTGTTGGGCGTCTTCCGCGCGGGCGTTATAACCGTCCCAGTCGATCAGGCGTAGAGCTGCATCTAGATTTGTCTCATACGTGCCGCTGTCGTAGCGCATGCCAACAGCGTTGGAGTATGGCATCTGGTTATCCCGGACCAAGTTACGACGGCGCAAATTAATCGAGTCGATATCCAGCTCGCGCGCTGCCTTTTCGACGAGGCGTTCAATCGCGAACGTCACTTCCGGTCGGCCAGAACTGCGATAGGCTTGCGTCGGGACGGTGTTCGTGAACACGGCGCGGGAGCGCAGATGCGCGACCGGAATATCGTATGACCCGGTAATCAAACCGGATCCTTTTCCTAAGGGAGAAAGCGAGACGCAATGCGAACCCACGTTACTTGTGTTGGTTGCCCGCATCGCAAGAAACCGACCATCGCGATCGAGTGCGAGTTCGACGTCTGTGTGGAGGTCTCGGCCTTGATAGTCAGATAGGAAGGCCTCGAGCCGTGTGGCTGTGAATTTGACAGGTCGTCCAATTTTGCGAGACGCCCAAAGTACCAGGGCGAACTCGGGATAGACCCGATTGCGCGTGCCGAAGTTTCCGCCGACGTCCCGGGAGACGACACGTAGCTGATTTGGTTGAATACCAAGTACTTCGGCAAGCTCTGCTTTTTGCCGCACGGCGCCACCGCTGCCTGCGAATAGTGAGTAGCGATGCCGTTCAGCGTCAAAGTAGCCAAGCGCTGCGCGCGGCTCCAGCGGGACGCCGGTAACGCGGTCAATGTGGAAGCTGGCGCTCACAACATGGGCAGCCGATGCAAACGCCTTATCGG
>JBCDBQ010000843.1:0-2832 GCA_039183375.1 Pseudomonadota bacterium | reverse complement strand
CGGTTCCCCGCCAAGTATCCCGACAGGTCCACTTAATAAGGAACTGCAGGCTGCAGTGAAGGTTGCCTTCATCGATAGTTCCTCTCAGTCGGCCTGGGGGAAAGAGCAAGAGGCGGCGATTGGAAAGATCGCGAAGTCCAAAGATCCGCGCATCGTCTGGCTGATTGCGGATCTGCTGCGCTTCGTTCCGGGCGGTGAGCTGAATTCGACGCTGGCTTACTACGGCGCCCAGTTATTGGGTATTGTGGCGCCAACAAACAATCATTGGGGTATTATTACTAATCATCTCATCGCTTGGGACATTCCGGCACCGCCTGACTACCTCCAGGCGAAGCGTGCGATTTTTACCGGCTTTGTGCCCGGATGGGAGAAAATCTTCGTCGAAGGAGACGTCGATTGGCGGCATGTCTCATGGGGTGGTGTGCTGATTGATGACCGCGCTTACGACAAAACTGATACGTCGTGCAACTGCATTCCAGCAGCCGACAATCCCAAGGTCAGCAACGCGAAGGACGCGACCTGGCTGAAAGACGATGACATCGTCTTCGGTATTACCGTCAACGGTGAGTCCAGGGCTTATCCGCGACGCATCATGGAAGTGCGCGAGATGGTCAATGACACATTGGGCGGTCGACATCTCGGTATTCCCTATTGCACTTTGTGTGCTGCGGCCCAGGCGTACTTTACTGACCGGTTGCCCGACGGCATTGAGCGACCTGTTCTGCGAACATCAGGTCTGCTTATCCGCTCCAACAAGGTGATGTACGACGTCAATTCTCACTCTGTGTTTGACACGTTTCTGGGCAAGGCGGTGACGGGGCCTTTGGCCAAGAAGAAGGTACAACTCAAGCAGGCGAGTGTTGTGACCACGGATTGGGCGACATGGAAGAAGGCACATCCCGAGACAACGGTGCTGGTTGAAGAGCTGGCACTTGGTCGTGACTTTGATTTCCGCAACGGACGCGATGCCAAAGGCCCGATCTTTCCTGTTGGTGATGTTGATCCGCGCTTACCGGTCCATGAAGACATCATCGGTGTCGTCACGGCGTCAGGCAAGCCTGTGGCCTTCCAGCGGAGTAAGGCATTTGTTGCCCTGAAGAGGGGCGACGCAATCGCGTTTGAAGATGTGCGGCTGGTGCTCGATGCGGGCGGCATTAAAGCCGTCGATGCCAAGGGTGCAGATCTTGGCAGTCATCAAGCGTTTTGGTTTGCCTGGTCGCAATTCCATCCGAAAACCGCACTATGGCCGATGTAGGCCATTCAGTTGTTCTGGCTCGTGTTGCTGAGTTTGCCAGCCCGGAGGCGCTGCTGAGCGAGAGCATATTCGACTGTGCGTGGATCGCCGTTGCGGATGGCTGCCTCAAAGGCTCGTTTAGCTTTTGTGGCGTCGCCTAGTCGGAGGAGCTCTCCGAACATGAAGTGGATTTGGCCTGCCCGTGCCTTGCGCAACTGCAGAGATCCACGGCTTGCCACATCCAGCGCGGAAGCCAGGGATGCAGGATCCGGTGCCTGGTACATCGCAATTACTGGTGCGGGCCAGTCTTGATTATCAAGCAACGTTGCGCGTGCGCGCTGCAAGATTTCCTTACCGCTTTTTCCAACTCGCTCGCGCGTGAGAGCAATCCACAACGGTAGGTATGCGTAGCCGAAGTCGCGGGCAGATGCCTCGTTGAAGTCCTTTAAGGACTGATCCGGATTGTCCAGGAAGTAATGAGCAATACCTCGGAGCGCGTAGCTTTCTCCGGAACCGGGCTTGCTGGCAATGACCGCAGAGAGATCTGAGATAGCGCCTGCATGATCTCCGAGTGTTAGCGCAAGAACGCCCCGTGTTGTGCGTGCGACGGTGTTATTGGGTGAAATTCGCAGCGCTTCATTGAGCGCTTCGCGTGCCTCTTCAGGGCGATCCAGGAATCGTAAGGCCCGCGCTTTCTCGGTCAAGGCCTCCGAAGACAGTGGGTTGATAGCGAGGGCTTCCGTGAGATCATCCAATGCGCGTGCGTCATCTTCGAGTTGGATGCGGGCGCGTGCGCGTCGCATCAAGAGTGTGGCCCGGGTGAGCGCCTTGGCCGGCATCAAGGCCCGCGTGCACATGACAATATCGATTTTTGGCTTGCCGGAGCCGGCAAAACAAATGGTCCGCGGGTCGGTAGCCTCGGATGGCGTTGACGGCACCAGGGCAAACAGCACAAGCAGCAGCGCGAGCAGCATGTGCCTCAATTCAGAGTTCGCCATCGACATTTGAACGGTTCTCCAGGTGTCGTTTCTGCATTGGCAAGAGCCGGATTGGCTCTGCCCTGCCACGCGGTTCAGCAGGCGTAGTCTAGGCGGATTTTGAGTATCGCGCCGATAGAGATATCGTGAGCGCCGCTTGAGTGGCGTGGCGAAGTGGGCTCAATCCGTGTTGTCGAGGGCATTACCAACGGGGTCAGTGTCGATAATCGTCTGATCCAGCTGTAAAAGGCGGACCTGGAAAGCTGCGCGAATATGGTCGCGGGCCGCTGAGCTGGCTGCATCGCCGTCTCGCTGCTTGATAGCGGCGACGATTGCCTCATGTTCTGTGATCGACTGGCTGCCGCGGCCTTTGGCTGACAGTGTGGTCGGGCCAAGCAGGGCTAGCGCTTCAGTTAGTGTATCCGATGCCTTGACCAGGAAGCGGTTATGGGCCGCGCGATAGATTGCGATGTGAAATGCCCGGTTGGATGCTGCAAGTTTGAGCGGATCATCCATCATCTTCTTATCGCGCGCGATCTGGGCTTCCATTGTTGCGATCTCTGTTTCGGTTGCGTGCTGGGCTGCAAGGCGCGCCGCCGAGCTATCGAGAATCTCACGCAT
>JBCDBQ010000842.1:0-2835 GCA_039183375.1 Pseudomonadota bacterium | reverse complement strand
GCATGGCATTGGCGATGCGGGATCTGATGTCGGACCTGCGAGATAGCGGCGACGTCAAAGGCTACAATGCAGCTTTTTCGAAACAGGACCGGTCAAAGTTTTTGCAGGTGCTGGAGCAGGCCGTGCAAGATAGCAAGCGTGGTCGTTGAAAATCGCCAATGCCAATCATGCATCTGCCGCCATCACGCTATTGAGCGGACATGGTGTCAGACCGGGCCGTAAGACCTGCCGTCAACATGGTCTTGAATGATTGACGCCGCCAGCTTGGCGACGGAAGATAGCGCTGACACGATCTCGAATTCGTCCATCGTCAGTTACAGGGGCCGGCAAATGAAACTATCTCATCATCATCGTTACGATCCCGTTCCATTACCTGACCGCAAAACTTACGAGTGGCCAAATGGTACACGGCTGGCATTCTCGCTCTATAACAACATCGAACATTTTGCTTACCGCCAAGGCCTCGGTGCAGACTCGGCCGTCCCTGCTCCGGCGCAGCAGACACAACGCAGCTGGGCCTGGCGCGACTACGGCAACAGAGCCGGTATCTGGTACTACTTCGACATGCTGGATGAGTACGAGCTGCCAGCATCACACAACGTCAACTCGATGGCGCTGGATGTTTATCCCTCGATTGCCAAGCGCATGGTTGAGCGCGGTGATGAGTTCGTCGGACACGGTCGAACGAACTCCGAACGCCAGGATGTGTTGTGGGAGGAAGATGAAGCACGGCTCATCGAAGAGGCCACAGCTGCCATCGCAAAGCACGCGGGTTCGCGGCCGAAGGGATGGCTTGGACCATTCCTGGCACAAAGCGCTGTGACGCTCGATCTGCTCAAGGAAGCCGGTTACGACTACTGTATGGATTGGCCGGCGGATGACCAGCCGTTTTGGATGCGCACGCGATCAGGCCCTATCTTGTCTGTTCCCTATCCGGTCGAGCTTAACGACGTGCCGGCCATGACGACGCGGCAGGAATCGCATCGCGCCTTTGAGGACATGATCATCGACCAATTCGATATGATGTTGCGGTTGTCTGAGAAGTATCCACTGGTGATGGGCGTCACGTGCCATCCGTTTGTGATCGCCCAGCCATTCCGATTGGCGAGCCTCAGACGCGCGCTCGATCATGTTCTCAAGCACCGCGATCAGATCTGGGTGACGACGCCTGGTGAAATTGCCAACTACTGCGCGAGCCTGCCCAAGGGAACGATACCCGGGTCGGACGAGTTTTAGTGTCAGGCGACGGATGTCGGAGTCGGACGTAGCCGAGAGCAAAAGTAGCGACACAAATGATGCAGGTTCGCCGGACCCTATGCGATGGGCCGTGCTGGCTGGCGTCTGGCTGATCTATTCGACCTTTGGAATGGTTGCCGCCAGCCTCGCCCCGCTGGTTCCTCCCATCATTCAAGATCTCGAGATCGGTCACGCGATGATGGGCGCGATCTTTGGAGCTTGGCAGCTCGTCTTCATTTTTGCCGCCATCCCTTGCGGCTCCTTGATTGATAGGATTGGCGTCGAGCGCGGGTTGCTCCTCGGGACGTTGGCGATTGCAGCGTCAGCCCTGTTTCGCGGTATGGCGACGTCGGACTGGCAGATGTTGCTCGCCGTCGGCGTTTTCGGCATTGGCGGACCGATCGTCTCGACCGGCGCGCCAAAGATCATTGCGCAATGGTTTAAGGGCAGTGAACGCGGCCTTGCCATGGGTATCTACATTACCGGGCCAGCACTTGGCGGCGTGGCAGCGCTGGCGTTCACGAACTCATTCCTTATGCCACTGTTCGATCAGGACTGGCGTGCAGTGCAGTGGTTTTGGGCGGGTTGCGCGGTTGCTGCCGGCGCCATTTGGTTCATCCTTTCTCTGCATCCCAAGTTGCGAGGCAAGCCGATCGGCAGCGCGCAACGCAATCAAGTTTCGCAGTTGCACGTCGTTGGCGAGCTGCTTCAGATTCGTGCCGTGCAGGTTCTGATGCTGATGAGCGTTGGGATATTTGCCATCAACCATGGCCTGGTAAACTGGTTGCCGGAGATCCTCAGAGCCAAAGACCTGTCTGCTGTCGAAGCCGGCTATTGGGCAACGATCCCGACACTCTTTGGATTGCTCGGTTCGCTGCTCATTCCGCGACTTGCAACACGCGAGAGACGCCATGCCATATTGCTCGGACTGTGTTTTGCATCGGCCATCGCTACGATCTGCCTCCAAGCCGGGCTCGGTGGAACTCTCGTCGCCGGTCTTCTTCTGCAGGGTATTGCCCGGTCTTCGATGATGACCGTTGCGATGCTCACATTGATCGAGACGCCGAAGATTGGCGAAGCCCGCGCTGCAACAGCCAGTGGTCTGTTCTTTTCAGCTGCCGAGATCGGTGGCACAGGTGGTCCGTTGCTGCTCGGCCTGCTGCATGCCAGCTCGGGCAATTTCGCGTCTGGTTTGGTTTTCCTCACTGTGCTTGGATTGCTTCTCGTAGGTGGTACGCTCTACCTTAAGCGGGTGAGCCAGGAGGCGGGTTAGATGGCTGATATCGAATTCAAGGGTCGGCGGATCGCCTATGATGTAGCCGAAGCAAAGTTGCCATGGGCCGAGCCGGCCCCTGCGATCGTGTTTGTCCATGGCATCGGCGCGGACCGGGAAATTTGGTCGGGATGGCGGCAAGTCCTGGCCGGACACTATCGCACGATTGCTTTGGACATGCCGGGCCATGGTCAATCGTTCCGGCCTGGAGCGGATCTGGATTGGGATATCCATGATCTCGCGAACATGGTGGTTGCGGTTGCCAAGGATGCCGGTGCGGACCGCTATATTCTGATCGGCGAATCCATGGGTGGTACGACCTGTCT
>JBCDBQ010000841.1:0-2843 GCA_039183375.1 Pseudomonadota bacterium | reverse complement strand
GGAAATGATTGCCAGTCTCGGTGCACCGCTATTGCTGGAGTACAAGAAGCGGCTCAATGACGTACTGCCCGGTCGGTTCTGTGAACTCTATGGCTTGACTGAAGGGTTCATGACCAAACTCGATCAGCGAGATGCTATGCGGAAGGTCGGATCGGTTGGGGTTCCGCTCACCTTTATGGACATGAAGATCGTCGATGGCGAAGGCAACGAAGTTGCGGCTGGCGAGGTCGGTGAAATTTGCGGCCGTGGTCCGTTGCTCATGCCGGGTTACTACAACCGCCCGGACCTTACGGCGGAAGCCATTGTTGATGGCTGGCTGCGCACCGGCGACCTCGGCTATGTCGACGACGAGGGTTTCCTCCATCTTGTTGACCGAGTGAAAGACATGATCATTTCAGGCGGCGTGAACGTCTACCCCAAAGACATCGAAGAAGTTGTCGTTGCTCATCCGGCCGTGGTCGAGGTTGCAGTTTTTGGAGTGCCCGACAACAAATGGGGGGAAGTCCCTGTCGCAGCTGTGACTAAACTTGACGGCGCAGACCTTGATCCAGCCGATTTGATGGCATGGGCGAACGCGCGCGTCAGCGCAAAGTTTCAGCGTCTGGCCAACTGCGTTGTGCTTGCGGAGTTTCCGAGGAACGTCGCAGGCAAAACGCTCAAGCGTGAGATCCGCGAGGACTATCTCGCGAACCTTCAAAGGCCGAATGATTAGATGCGAGTCGCTGTCTCGTGGTTCCACCACGCCTGATCTGACCAGGCTCTCACGTCCAGTTCATGGGTCCAGGTCGAACGGTGTTGGTGGGCGAGATGCCAGTAGGTCTCGGCGAGGTGCTCCGGCAGGATCAGACCGTCTGCTCCACCCTTGTCGGCGCGCAATTCTGCAAATCTTTCCGGACCCAACATTTTGCCTAACGTGTCCGGCGCATCAACAGTGCCATCGACAACGATATGGACCACATGGACACCCTGCGACGCATACTCTGCGTTAAGTGACTGACACAGCATACGGCGCGCCGCCATGGCTGAGGCGTGGGCATGCTGGCTGGCATTACCGCGCATTGCCGCTGTCGATGCGGTGACGAGGATGGTGCCGCTGCCCCGTTCTGCCATCAAGGGACAAACGATCTGGGCGGCGCGGAACAAGGCAAATGTTGACATCTGCCAGCACCGTTCAAATGCCTTTAAAGTGGTTTCAGGAAGTGTCCGATTACCGATCTGGGCGCCGAGATTAAACACCAAGCTTTCAATCGGACCGATGTTCAGTTCGGTTTCTGCGATCAGTTTCTCGATGCTGTCGGGTTCGACTGCGTTTAACAACCGGCCGGTTGCCTTGCCGCCGGCAGCCTGAATGTCGCTGACCAACTGGTTCAGTCCGTCGGTATCCGTTCTGCGGCTCAGGACGGCATGATATCCGCCTGCTGCGAACCGGGTGCCGACTGTGCCACCAATTCCAGCACCTGCACCGATGACGAGGCATACCTTTTCCATATTACTTCCTCCGGTCTATGCAGACAGTTATGGATCTCTTGCGGAGACTTGCCCCGAGTTGTCATGACGTCCCAAGGTGGATATTCGCTGACGTCAGTCGCGTTTAGCAGCCCCTTTACGCTCAGCGGTAAAGGCATTGGATAATCGTACCGTCGTGCTGCGCGCGTCGATCGGCTCTCCACATTCCGAGCAGGTCATAATGGGTTTCGTCACAGCACCGCAGCTTGTGTGCACGAGTTTGACAGGTGGCCGACCATCACTGAGCCAACGGTCGCCCCATTGTTTCAGGCAAATGATAAGTGGCCAGAGCTCCCGCCCCATCTCAGTTAGGCGATATTCAAAGCGCGGTGGGTGTTGCGAATAGGCCGTTCGACTGATAGCGCCTTCGGCTTCCAGTTTCTTGAGACGCTGCGAGAGCAGGTGTGATGACATTCCGGTCTGGCGCAGGAAATCATCGAATCTCCGGTTGCCCAGGAACATTTCGCGCAGGATCATGATTGTCCACTCATCGCCGACCAGCGCGGCAGCGCGGGCGATTGTGCAGGTTCTGGACGACAGCTCTGCGCGCCCCATGGATCCTCACTTTAAATTCTGAATTGACTGACTTCTAAAATTGAAGTTACGCTCTGTCAATGTTTCCTGCCGATGTTTCGGAAGACCCACGAGGACGACGTCATGAAGGTTTATTATGCTCCCCGATCGCGAGCCGTCCGTACGGTCTGGCTCTTGGAAGAAATTGGTAAGCCCTACGAACTGGAGCGGTTTACGCTTGGCCAGAAGGAAATGCGGGGCCCGGAGTACGCAAAGATCAATCCGAATGGACGCGTGCCGACGCTGGTGGATGGCGACACGACGATCACGGAGAGCACGGCTATCGCGCAGTATCTCGGCGCGAAGTATGCACCGGAGCTGTCGCCTGGCCCGGAAGCGGCGAACTTTGCGACTTATCTGCAGTGGCTGCACTATGCAGAGGGTATGATCATGCCGCCGATCAACAACTACGTGGTCGAGACGATTTTGCTGCCGCCGGAACGCCGCAACGATGAAATCGCGGCACGAGCGCTTAAGCTCCTGAACCGCACACTCGGTGCAGCCGAAGCCCATATGGCCGGGCGCGAGTTCCTGGCAGGCGACTTCACTATCGCCGACACGATTACCGGACACGCCATCATCATGTCACGCCGCCTTGGCGCTGATTTCAGCAACTGTCCCAATCTTGGTGCCTACGCCGATCGCTTGGAGGCGCGGCCAGCCTTTCAGGCAGCCGAGGCCGTGTAATGGTGCGGAACGTCGATACCGGTACCGATCAGCTGTTGTGCCAGATTGAAGATCATGTTGCGACGCTCAAGTTCAAT
>JBCDBQ010000840.1:0-2853 GCA_039183375.1 Pseudomonadota bacterium | reverse complement strand
CGCAAGGCCCAGCCCTTGGGTAGGCTATCGAGCCGCTGCAGTTGCTCCGTCCATAACGCAAGAAACTCCTGCCGCTTGTCCACTCCAAGGCCTTCGCCAGCAGACCACTGGAAATACCAATCCAGCAGCAGCTCAGTTTCGATCAGCAGAACAGATTGACCATACGTCGGCACTAAATGCGAATGCCCATCAACTGTCAGAACCTCTGGAACACGAAGCTGGGCAAGTTCGACCAACACCTCAGTCGCGGCACGATAGAGTTCGATTTTATCGTGCCCGGCCTCAATCAGGTTGCCGAAGACGCCAACTCCAAGGTTCTCGACAACGGCGAACCCATTGTCAAAGTCCACGGCATCGATCTTCGGCACCGAAAAGCCGTTCTTTCCGAGCTCTTGAGCAATCGCAACGAACGGGCAAACATCTTCCGCAAGGTGCGCCAACTGGCTGTATGATTTCCCATCACGAATGGGTGGACCATCCGGCTGCCGCGGCGAGTCCATCAATATCCAGGATGTCTCCCCTCGATGGAGCAAGGCATAGGCGCGGGCAGACGCGTCACCTTGAAGGTAGCTGAACGTGACTTCCCCAGCGGCTGCGTGATCATCTAACCAGTCCACTAAAAACTGCCAGATCTCCTGCACCCGTCGCAGGCGCAGAGCACCGTCGCCACTTGCAGTCATTTGATAGATGCGGGCTTCCTCTGCGCCCTCGAGCGCAACCTCCTGAATGTCGATTGCCAGTCGCGCGGCCGGCAAAACTTCTTCTGCGCGCTCCGGCCACTCGACCAGTGTTATGCAGTCCGTAACACTGTCTTCAAAACCGATCTCCAGCACATCATCTGCCTGCCCCAGACGATAGAAGTCATAGTGCTGGATGTTGGCGCGGGCACTTTCATAGCTTTGCATCAAAGCGTAGGTCGGACTTGCAACGTCAAGTCCCGGTTCAGCTGTAATTGCCCGGATGATCGACCTGGCAAGAGTCGTCTTACCCGCGCCGACGTCGCCACTCAACGCAACACAGTCACCGGTCCGTAGTTTGAAGGCAAGAACTTGCGCAAACAGGTAAGCTGCTTCGGCAGCTAACGGTCCAACTCTCCATACAAACTCTGTCATCTCGAACGATGCTCAACTGATGTCAGCGAGTTGTTGTGCTGCCTCGCCTGCTGCTACTGATTGTAAGCGCTCCGGCACCCGCACAAGCACTCGCGTGCCCGCTCCCGGTTCAGACTCTAACTGTATTTCGCCGTTATGAAGATCAACCAGGCTCTTGGCAATTGAAAGGCCAAGACCAGCACCGCGATGCCGCGAACCGTGACTATCAGACTCAAACCGATCGAAGACGCGCTTCTGCGCATCGTAGGGAATGCCGACGCCATCATCCTCAATAAGAAAATTGACGTACTGATCTTCGCGCCAGGCGGACAGTCGCACAGTGCCTTCCGGCTTTGAGAAGCCAACGGCATTGGACAGCAGATTGAACAGGAGTTGACGAATACGAGACTCGTCCGCCACGATTTCGTCGACGTCATCGGCAAGCGAAATTTCCAGCGTCAGCCGCAGCCGACCAGCCCGCTCTTTCACACCGAGCACGGCGGCTTCAATAACCGGCTGAATTTTGATCGGCGTCAGCTTTAGCTCAAGCCCGCCAGCATCAATCGTGGCCAGATCCAGAATATCGTCAATGATCGACAACAACGTCCTGGATGACTCGGAAATGTCTGCCAGATATTCGGCCTGCTTGTCATTCAGCTCGCCAACGTGGGAGCTACCGAGCAACTCGCTAAAACCGATAATGTTGGTGAGCGGCGTCCGCAGTTCGTAAGAAACATGACCGATGAATTGGCTCTTCAAACCGTCCGCGGCTTCGAGCGCTTCATTGCGCTCAACAAGTGCGCGTTCATAGGCGCGAGATGCCGTAACATCGACAAACGTGACCAGCGTGCCACCATCGGGCAAAGGTGTCGTGGCGAAATCAATCACAGTCGCATCACCACGTGACATTTGTCCCGACAGCGCGGCGCGGTCATAGGTAATCGCCGTGACACGCTCCTTCAGTGACTGCCAAACCTCTCCGTCGTCAAACAACACGCGCGCTTGCTCAACAACTTCGTCAATGTGCGGACCTTGCTCCATGGCCTGACGGGAAAGCTTCCAGATTGCCATCAGGGCTGAGTTGAAGAGCTTCAAACGCCCATCGGTTGCGAAAACGGCCACACCTTCTTTCAGGCTGTCGAGTGTCTCGCGCTGCACGTCAATCAGGGCATTGTAGCGGCTCTCTAGCGCCAGCCGCTCTGAAATATCTTCGTAGACATAGGTTACGCCGCCGTCCGGACGTTGGTTGGCCAAGACGTGCAGCATCCGCCCGTCAGGCAACTGCCACCAGTCCTCAAATTCATTGGTCGAATTGTAGACGGCGAGAAGCTTCGTTTTCCAAGAGCGGTAGTCGGCCATCGCCGGCAACAATGTCAGCTCTTTCAAGCGATCCAGGATCTCTGCATCGCTGGGCCCCTTGTCGAGCCAGCTCGGATCGAGTTTCCAAAGTTCCTGATAGGCCTGATTATAGAAACTGAGGCTTTGATCCTGACCGAAGATCGCAACCGGGGTTGCGACCCGATCAAGCGTACGGTCGAAGGCCAGAACCTGACGGTCCAACTCTCCCTGGACGCTTTCGAGTGCTCCAGCATCGATCGCTGCAGCCGCAGCAGCCTTATCAGCCGAAACAACGAAAACATCGTGGGCGCTACGTGTGCCGCCGGCAATAACAGGGAGACGCTCGGAGAAGACTTGCCCGCGTTCCAGCACACGCTCAATGCGTTGCCGCTGTCGCGACTCCAACAACTCAATCTGCTTGTCG
>JBCDBQ010000839.1:0-2863 GCA_039183375.1 Pseudomonadota bacterium | reverse complement strand
TTTTCGGATATTTGCGCGCTTGGCGACTGCGCGCGCAGCCAATTCAAGTGTGTTGTTTCAAGCTGCTGTGCCGCAATTTGATCAATAGAACTCATGCCATCTAGGACTCCAGCCACGACCAAGCGATCATGATTTCCGCTTACCGAAAGGAACTGCCGAGCCATCAGAATCTCAGCCGTCTCTCTAGGGGCCAACGGACCACTCACGTGGTCACCCAGGTTCACAACTGACACAATCCCTTGTTTATCAATGTCGTTCAAAACAGCTGTCAGTGCATCTGCATTCCCATGAACGTCCGCAATCACAGCAAACTTCGTATCATCGAATTCGTTCATCTGACTCACTCTGGTTTTCGCGTGTGCTCGCAAAACGTAGCACACCGCTAGGCTATATTGCCTTCACTCGGCTTTATCTTCGCACCGTGGTCAACGAAATGACATACGGCGCGCAAATTCGGCCAAATAGGTCAACCAAGATCCTTCAAATCGGATCAGGTCTGCGCTCCATCTGTATTGTCGCCGTTTGTCTGTGCTACGTGTTTGGAGGAGACAGAGGATAATTGCCTGACGAGGGGTCGATGTGCACGATGCCGCCTTCGTCCAATAGCCGAAAGTGCCAGTCTTCTTGACGTTGCTCATCTGAAAAGAGCTCAGATATCAGCGATGCCAAACCTTCTGAACGCGCGCCTTTGCAGGGGTAGAAGCCGCAACGACCTATGGTCTTGGCCTCAAAGCGGCCTTTTGTTTTTCGAGCGAAGATCATCGCCCCCCAACCATCGTTGCCGGTGAAAGGGAGGAGCAAATGTGCTTGAGGAGATAGCCGCGAAGACCAAAGCTCAGGGATATGTGTAACACCGGCAAACGCGACAATCACGTCGATGTCTTGGATGTCACCTAAGTCGGTGGCAGCGTTGCCTTGCCGGATCTCAGCATTCGCAAGATGTACCACATTGGATGCGGCCCTCGTTGCCAAAGCTTTTTCCACTTCGTATGCAAAGACGTTGCCTTCTAACCCAACAATTTCGCTGAGAATCTCCGTGTAGTATCCAACACCGGCTCCGACCTGAAGCACACGTGCTCCTTTTGGAATGTCCGCCAGCACCAGAGACTTTGCCCAAAGGCAGGGGTCACCAATATTGATACCCTTTTCTTCATCCAAGACCAAAAGAGCAGCATGATAAAGCCACTTTGGATCGGCGTCCGGTGTCCTTGTGGGCTTGCGACCAAGGCCCAAATGCGGCGAGAGCACCTTCCACGGGCCGCGACCTGCATAATGTTCGCGCCGAACCTTTCGGAACGCATTTAAGACCCTGTCCGTAGATGCTCCAGACGGCAGCCCCGCTAGGATTCTGAGCTGATCAACAAAGTGGTCTACATACATCTGGAAATGCCCCCGCGTTGTTTGGTTTCGGATTGCTTTAGTTTCTTCACCAAATGGGTGGGTCCAACCTAAGGTATCCGGAGGGTCGATCCCACTTCGGTCCTAAGCCACCGATCTTGACTGGAAACCGTAGGCGCCGCGCTGTTCCCCAACTGGTTTGTTCGGTTTCGACCTCGAACTCGCCGTCTTCTGGGGCAGGCATTTCGCCCTTGAGCGTGTGAGCTCCTTCGTCGGTAAGTACACATGCAGTGCGTGCAAGCGAGAGACGCGCGCGCAGGACTTCTCCGGTTGCATTGCGACGTCTCAGGGCTCTTATGACTGCGGCAGCCATCAGATTACCCGTCGCATGGTCCAAAGCCTGAACGGGCAGGGGGACTGGTTCTTTTGCGCCTTGACGCACCATGCCTTCGTGCGCGATCCCGCAACTCATCTGCACAAGGCTATCGAACCCGCGCCGCGTATTCCATGGGCCTGTCCAACCATAGGCGCAAAGACTGACGTCGATGAGGTTTGGAGCCCAGCGTCGCAGTGTTTCGGGATCATAGCCCAAGTTGGAAAGTGCGCCCGGTCGATAGCCATGCACTAGGACATCGGCGTCAGCCAAGAGCATCTCGAACGTATTTCGGTCATCTTTGCTTTTGAGGTCGAGACCTGCACGACGCTTGCCGAGCGTGACTTCGGGCTCAACCCCTGGCTCATTCCACCAGGGTGGATCAATTCTAAGCACACGCGCACCGAAGCCTGCGAGAAAGCGCGTTGCCACCGGCCCAGCCAGAACGCGGGTAAGGTCCAGAACCTTGATTTCATCCAGTGCTTTCGAGCGCGCGTCTGAACCGGCTATGTCCCAAGCAATCAAAGGTTCACGCGCAACAGCTTGCCCTTGTTGATGAGAGGCCCAAGCCTCCAACGACCGCATAGCAGCGGCTGCACCATGATGTGCGTTTATCTCTGTTTCAAGGTGGTCCGCAGACCATGCAGATACCGCTTCTATTGCTGCTTGTTTGTTTGCGTCGCAGCCAAGAACATCGAGTGCGGTTTTCCGATGATGCGGGGCGTTCGTATGAAGTCGGATCCACCCGTCATTGGTTTCATAGACCCCTGCGATGTCGTCCCATGTGGGCGGCATCTGCCAGTCTATTGGATCAATCGATCCCTTAAACCAGAGCGATGCCAACCGACGATCCAGGCGCACGTCTTTTGCTCCTACCAATGCAGCCAGCTCAGTGGCGGCGGCGTCAAATGACTCGTTGGCCAACTCAGAAACGGCAAAATGCGATGGAAGCTCGGCGTCTTCACTCGTCTGAACGATTGGCCCTTGCGGCAGGTCACTTCCAAGTGCCTCTTGTATCTTCAGTTGCATGTTTTTCATCATGGGCACCCTCGTTTTGCCGAGAGTGCAACACGATTGGACTTCCCGTAAATCTTGATCAATATAATCAATATGACAAAACTGAAATGGATTGATGCAGCTTCGGCTTGCGAG
>JBCDBQ010000838.1:0-2868 GCA_039183375.1 Pseudomonadota bacterium | reverse complement strand
GGCCGGATCTCGACCTCATTTCATTCGCCGAAATGTTCGATTCCTTCACAATGGCCCGTAACGCAGCACCGGACTTGCTCATTCTGGCTGACGGCGATCATGGCCATGGCAATGCTATGAACGTGCAACGAACAGTTCGCGCCTTTGGCCTTGCTGGTGCGGCTGCCATCCTGATCGAAGACAAAATTACCCCGCGTGCTCTCACCGCTGCCGGCAAGCCTTGTCTGTCACGCGATGAGGCGCGTATGAAAATTCGTGCCGCTGTCGAGGCAGCCAAGGAAAGCGGAATGTTGGTCATGGGTCGCACGGACTGTCGCCCGACACTTGGCATTGATGAGGCTATTGCCAGGATCGAAATGTACGCCGAAGAGGGTGCCGACATCCTGTTTCTCGATTCTCCCGCTGATGAAGACGAAGTCAGGCGCGCGGTAGCCGCCGGCGATGGTCGGCCATCATTCGTCGTGATGTCGCCCGGTGCACCACGCGAGACGCCAACGGCAGTGCGGGCAGCCGAGCTTGGACTTAAGATTGGAACCTATCCGACTAATATGCTGTCACCTGCCATCGCTGGCATCAAGGCAGGACTTGCCGCGCAGAAAGCCGGTCAGGCCGAGGCAGCCATGGCCCTGACGCCTGCCGAGTTGCGCTCAACGCTCGGTTACGATGACTACGAGGAAAAATCCAAGCCGTATGTATTGGATTGAGGCCTGACCTTTCCGGGATAAGCAACGGAGACCCACATGAGTTTCGATGGGCTATTGGCAAACAACCCGATCTGTAAGTTACTTGGAATCCAGTACCCGGTTTTGCAGGCGGGAATGTATACCGTTGCCTATGGCCAGCTTGCGGCTGCTGTTTCCAAAGCCGGCGGCCTCGGTTGCATTGGGTCCGCGTATATGAAGCCGGAAGATCTGGCCCGCGAGATCCAGCGCGTTAAGGGCGAAACCGACAAGCCGTTTGGTGTCGATATCCTGTTTGCCGAAGTGCGCAGCGAGGACAATCTCACAAGTGCCTACACCCAGGAGGTCGAAGAGCATATTGCGGTTACGTTTGAGGCGAAGGTTCCTGTCATTGTCTCCGGCCTTGGTGATCCAGGCCGTATCGTACCACAGGCGCACGATGCCGGGATGAAGGTAATGTCGGTCATTGGCACCTCACGCCATGCCAAAAAGGTGGAGGCGTCAGGCGTCGACGCGGTGATCGCTTCAGGACACGAAGGCGGTGGCCACGTCGGCCGCATCGGTACGCTGCCATTGATCACCTCTGTTGTAGACAGCGTTTCGATCCCGGTGATTGCCGCCGGCGGCATCTCCGATGGCCGCGGACTGATGGCAGCACTTTCGCTTGGTGCGCAAGGTGTTTGGATGGGCACCCGCTTTATCGCAACCGAAGAAGCGCGTGCGCACGAGAACTACAAGGCGAAGATTGTCGAGATCAACGAAGATGGCACCACTGTAACGCGCGCTCACTCTGGCAAGAATGCGCGGATGGCACGGAACAAGTTCACCGACAGCTGGGTTGGTCGCGAAGCCGAGATCAAGGCCTATCCTTACCAGCTGCGTGAAGTCGGAGAGCCGGCTTCGGTGCGCGGCCGTCTTGAAGGCGACACGGAGCAAGGCGTTGTCCCGATGGGACAAGGGTCCGGGACGATCCATTCTGTTCAGCCGGCAGGAGACGTGGTCGCCGATATTATCTCCGAAGCACGTACGGTATTCGATGGTTGGCGCATCTAATCTTGGAGGGTTGAAATGAGGTTCAGAGACAAGGTTGCGCTCATTACCGCGGCTGGAGCGGGCATCGGAAAAGCTGCTGCTGAAATCATGGCCCGAGAAGGCGCAACGGTGGTTGCCGTCGATACTGATGAGGCACGACTGGCGGCACTGGAGGCTGCCTTTTCGGATGATACAACGCCCGGCAAGGTACTTCCCAAAAAGGCCGACGCGCTCAACCCTGCCTCGGTCAACGAAACGGTTCACTGGACGGAGCAGACGTGCGGACGGATCGACATTCTGGTCAATGGTGTTGGTGGCAGCACGATCATCGCCAAGCCGGCAGCAACTGTTGATGAGCTCTCACTAGATGATTGGCAACGCGTCGTCGCCTTTAATCTCGATGGCACCTATCTTTTTACCAACTCGGTCGTTCCGGTTATGAAACGACAGAACAGCGGCAAGATCGTCAACCTTGCTTCCATCGCCGGTCGCGGTTTAAGCGTCAGTTCATCCAGTGCCTACGCAGCAGCCAAGGGCGGGATCATTGCCTTCACCAAGAAGCTTGCCCTGGAGGTCGGCCCGTTTGGGATCAACGTCAACGCGATCGCCCCGAGTGTTACCCTGACAGAACGGATCACACCGCACTGGGAGGCGCGTGATCCAGACGTTAAAGCAGCCGAACTTGCGCGCATTCCACTCGGGCGTATTGCTGAGTCAAGCGACCAAGCCAAGGTCCTTTGTTTCCTTGCATCATCAGATGCCGATTTTGTTACAGGCGTGACCATCGATGTCACCGGAGGGGTATAATGGTCGATACGGTTGGCTTCATTGGCCTGGGGGCAATGGGTGGTGGCATGGCTGCCAACATTGTCAGGGCCGGGTTCAAGGTTGTGGTCTTTGATATCCTACCAGAACGGGTGGATGTTCTGACAGCGCTCGGAGCAGAAGCCGCCAATTCGCCCATGGCCGTGGCAGCATCTTCGGAACGCACAATCACAATGGTCGAGACCACGGCCCAAACACAAGCCGTGATCTTTGGTGAGGCTGGCATTGTGCAGTCCGCTGCTGCTGGCCATCACATTGCAATGATGAGTACGATCGATCCGGTTGCTACAAAGCGCATGCACGCTGAACTTGCCGACAAAGACATCGGCAT
>JBCDBQ010000837.1:0-2878 GCA_039183375.1 Pseudomonadota bacterium | reverse complement strand
GGTGTTGGCCAATTGTGGGGCGAGACAACACGAGAAGAGTGCGTGGCAACTGTGCGTGCGGCGGTCGATCAGGGCATCACGTTGCTCGACATGGCGCCCCGCTATGGCGACGGTGAAGCGGAGATTGTTGTTGGTGAGGCCTTCGAAGGGAATCTACCGGACGGCATTCGCGTGACGACGAAGCATCGGCTAGGGACACCACCAAAGGGTGAGGTTGAGCGCAACCTTACCGAGAGCCTGGATGAGAGCCTTGAGCGCATGCGGTTGGAACATGTCGATCTATTCTTCCTGCACTCCAACATCATTCCTGATGACTATGATGCCAGCGCCTATACGGATCGCCCGGCAACGCGGTGGACAACCTACATCGAAGAGTTCGTGCCTGCCTGTGAGAAGTTGGTTGCCAGTGGCCGCATCGGCGCCTGGGGCATCACAGGCATTGGTATCCCGGACTGCATCCTCAAGTCGCTGGAAGAAGCGACGCGACCGTCAGCCGTTCAGTGCATTGCCAACCCAATCGACTCCGCTGGCGAGCTGCAGTATTTCGACGGTCCGAGCCGTGCGCGCGAGCTCATCGCCGCCACAGGCAAGGCAGGCGTCGGTGTGCTTGGTATCCGTCCTGTGCAAGGTGGTGCGCTGACCGACACTTTAGATCGAGATTTGCCCCCGGAGCACGGCGTAGTGCGGGACTTCAACCAAACGGCAGGACTGCGAGAACTCGCCAGCGAAATGAGTACAAGCACAGCCGCCCTGGCTCATCGATATGCTATGAGCATGAAGGGCGTTGAGACCGTCGTCCTTGGTTGCAAAAACCGCGCCGAGCTCAAGGAGTGTGTCGACGCTGCCAATGCCGGCAATCTGGACGCTGCAGCCATGGCTGCGATCGATGCAGTTGTCAGTGACGCCATTGTGCGTGCTTGAGTTCAGGAGCGAAGCGATGGAACCGCTGTTTCACCTCTCGATACCGGTCGACGATCTCGATCGAGCAAAGACGTTCTACCTCGATACGCTTGGCTGCAAGATGGGCCGGGAGACGAAAGGGCGTTTCGACATTAATTTCTTTGGCCATCATATCGTCGCTCACCTGTCGCCAAGAGAAGCGAATAAAGAGAATGGCACGATCCCGTCGGACGGCGATACTGCACCGCTTCGCCATTTCGGCGTCATTCTGGCCCTGGACGATTGGAAGACAATGGAACAGAGGCTAGATGGCCGAGACGTCGAATTCGTTCTATCACCCCGCCTGTCGTTTGCCGGCAAACCAGCGGAGCAACACATTATGATGTTGCGCGATGGATGCGGCAACGTCGTCGAGTTCAAATCGCAACCCAAAGACCGGGTCTTTGCGACGGACGCACCTGGCGGCTGATTAAGTCTACACTTAGTTCACGCACGCCTGACAACGGGTACACAACAGCCGACAGAAAACTCACCTCGCTTCACGAAACTGCCAACGCCACTGGTAATCGTTCGCGGTATCCTCATATGCCTTTGCAGTAACGAAATGCGGAGACAGATATGCGAATTCTAGCAATAGCGATAATGGTTCTGGCCGGCTGGTCATTCCAGGCAAACGCCCACCATAGTGGTGCGAAATCCAAAAAGTACTCTTCAGCGAAAAAGAGCTACAGCAAGAGAAAAGCGCTACGGGCTCGGCACTTCCGAAACGACAGAAGGTCAGCTGTCGGTTCACGCTATCAGTTTCAGAACTACCCGATCTGGGCGGCAAAAGCATTCGAGCCAAGATCCCTCAGATAGCCTGACTATCTTCAGTCTCTAAGGGCTCTGATAAGGGAAATTAAAGGCAAAGGGGTCTTCGCGTCAAAGTCGCGCGATGGCCCCTTTGCCATTTTGCATTTGGCCCTCTGTGCCCACTCAGCACATACATCTCGAACCGTGTTATGCACAGGGCCATAGTCCTCTTGGGTCCCCGGATGACGGGATGAATTCTGTATGACTGGATGGCGTGAAACCTTTGCCATTGCTTTGTCATACATCGAGAGCACACTTTCAGATCTGCAAGCAGGAGCCTTTGGTGTACCTGCACGTTTCTCGACGCAATTCACTGACCGGAGACCAGGATCATGGTGGATTCTCTGCGTTGGGGAGGAACAATTCGTAAGATCTGGCCGATGGAATCAAAGAAGTTCCGCGACCATTTGCTAAGGCTGGATGCCAACTCGCGACGATTGCGTTTCGGCAATGCTGTTTCCGATAGCTTTATCGAAGACTATGCCTCTCGCTTGACATTGAGCGATGGCATTGTGTTTGCCTTTATCGTCAACGGAGATGTTCGTTCAGCAGCTGAGCTCCGCAAGCTTGCCCCAACATGGGGAGGGGAAGCTGAGGCCGCGTTCTCAGTCGAGGTTGATTACCAGAACAACGGAATTGGTACCGAGCTCATGAGCTACATCATCCGGTCTGCGCGCAACAGAGGCGTGCATCGCCTATGGATGAGCTGCCTGGCAGAGAACAGCAAGATGCGGGCACTGGCGCGCAAGCATAAAGCCAAGCTCGAATTCGTTTGTGGCGATGTAATCGGTGAAATCACATCATCTGGTCCGGATTTCTTTTCACTCAGCAGCGAAGCTTTTGACGATCGATTGAGTTTCGTCCTGGCGGCAATGGATCTCAAGGGCGGCTTTAGCAGCGCGGCGTAACGGCTTCGCCTTCGTCGCCTGTCGTTACAGTCGGAACAGAGACTGTTGGAACCGTGAGCGACGGGTGAGGTACGATTTACGAGACTTGCTGGTCGGTGATCTCACGGATGAGTTTCCGGATCATTGCCTTCGCGTAGTCGTCGTAGCTCTGCGCGACAATGACGAACGAGCCGGGCCCACCAATGACGTTGCGGCGATAGTATTGATCGAGATCCGAT
>JBCDBQ010000836.1:0-2880 GCA_039183375.1 Pseudomonadota bacterium | reverse complement strand
TTCGGCGTGGATAACGCCCAGACCGCCTTGCTCGGCCAGCACCTGGAACGCTTCCCAGATATCGCCGAAATCAATCATGCGCCCCGTACGGCCCGGCAATATATTCGTTGTAAAGATCTTCAGCGTCGGATGACCGGCCTGGATGGCTTCGGCGAGCTGCCCAGTGAAGGTGTGTGGCGGCTCACTGTGCAGCATGATGTGGTAGGCATAATCGCAATAACTACGACCTTTGAAATCCTCGTCGCGCACCTCGATCGCTTCAAGTGCCGTGTGCTCTTCTCGCCAATAAGCAAAGTCGATGAGTGTCGTCGTGCCTCCAAACAAAGCCGCCTTACCGACCTGGTCTGGACCAGCGGTAATCATCGTCTCGCCATCTGGTTTGATCCAAGGATGGTGCATGTGAACATGCGGATCGATCCCACCGGGCATCACTATCTTGTCGGAGGCATCAACGATACGCGAAGCCGTGCTTTCGTCCAGCGTGCCTGGCGCTGCTACAGCGGCGATCGTTTCATCTTTGATGGCGATGTCGTAGCTGCCGACGCCTTGTGGAGTCACGACCTCACCGCCACGAATGATCAGATCCAGCATGATGTCGACCTCCTACACACTACATCTAAGCAGATTGGCGTGCTGACCGATACTGCTGCGTGATCGCTTTGATGATTATTTTTTGGCGGCCACGTGACTGGACGCCTGCATGCGATTTCGCTTCAATACTCAAACATTAGTGCGCATGACTATAAGCCCACAGGGCAGTCTATGAGATGGGAATTTGCTAATGGAACGTGCAACCACGAAACTTCGTCGCTTAATTTCTGAGCAAGACTTTCTCTATTGGCCGTCGCTCTATTACCCATTGGCGGCACGCGCCGCGCAAGACATTGGGATTGAAAGTGCTTATGTCGGTGGCTACGTGACCGGCGGATCGAAGGCAGTATCGGAGCCGCTGCTCACAATGGATGAACAGGTTGGCCTCGCCGGCGAAATTGCGCGCTCCGTCAGCATTCCCATTGTTGCAGATGCAGGTGCGGGTTTTGGCGAGCCGCTGCACTGCATGCGCACGGTGCGTGAGTTCATCACTGCGGGTGTTGCCGGGGTTCATATCGAAGATCAGCTTTTTCCGAAACGGGCGCATTACCATAAGTACGTGGCGCATGCGATCCCAGCTGAAGAACTAACTCAGAAGATCCGCTATGCCTGCCGGCAACGCGAACACTCCGATCCTGACTTCGTTGTTATCGTGCGGACTGACACCTGCCGCTTCGAAGGGCTTGAAGAAGCGGTGCGCCGGATCAACATGGGAGCCGATGAAGGGGCTGACATGGGCCTGCTGTTTCCGCGCGATCTCGACGATGCCAAGCGCGCGCCTGAACTTTGCAAGGTTCCATTGGTCTATGTGCAGAGCCGTGGCAACCGCGACGGACGCCCCCTCTTTTCGAATACCGAGTTGAAGGAGATGGGATACAAGGCCTGTATCGACGCTCAGTTATGGCTCACGGTCAGCTTTCACCATGCCAAGAAGGCGCTGCAGGAAGTTTTCGAGACAGGCAGCTATAGCGGTATGAGCGAGGCGGACAATGTTGCGACACGTCAGGCCATTGAAGATGCAATCGGGCTTGAGTCATTCTATGAAATCGAGGAAGAGACCGTGGAAGATACCAAATGGGGCAAGCGCTAACCGCTGTGACTTGAACTGCAGGACTTATATTGCAGGGCCCGAACTGCTGGGCTTGAGTTTCTGACCTGGGACCTTGCCAAAGAGGGATCAAGACTGTGACACAGCCTGATACGTCGCGCCGGCTTCATCTCGGTGCCTTTATGCGTCCGATCAGTATTCACACCGGCGCCTGGCGCTACCCTGGCGCCTACCCAGACGCCAACTTCAACTTTCAGCACATTGTCCGGTTCACGAAGAAATTGGAGCAGGGCAAGTTCGATGCCTTCTTCATGGCGGACCACCTGGCCCTTCTCAACATGCCGAAGGAGGCGCTCAGACGCAGTGCCACCGTGACCTCATTTGAACCCATGACATTGCTCTCGGCCTTGGCGGCCGTGACCGAACATATCGGCCTGATCGCGACGGGTTCGACGACTTATGATGCGCCCTATCATGTCGCCCGGAGGTTTGCCTCGCTTGACCACATCAGTGGCGGCCGCGCTGCGTGGAACGTGGTAACGACGTCCAATCCAGATGCGTCCATGAATTTCGGCTTTGAAGAGCAGATGGAGCACGACCAACGCTATCGCCGCGCCCGCGAGTTTTACGATGTCGTCACCGGGCTCTGGGACAGCTTCGAAGATGATGCGTTCATTCGTGATGCCGAAGGGGGGATCTACACAGACTTAGACAAGTTGCATCAGCTTGATCATCAAGGCGACTTCTTCAATGTCAGAGGCCCGCTCAACATTGGCCGGCCGATTCAAGGCTGGCCGGTCATCGTGCAGGCCGGGGCCTCCGAAGCCGGACGGCAACTCGCCGCCGAGACGGCGGAAGCCATCTTTGCATCGGTTCGGACCTTGAAGGACGGACAAGATTTCTACTCCGACATAAAAGGTCGGATGCAAAAGATTGGTCGCAACCCGGATCATATGAAAGTGCTTCCAGGTTGTCTGGTTGTCGTCGGCGACAGCGATGAAGACGCCCGCCAGAAACGCCTCCTGCTCGACAGCAAGGTCCACTACGAAAGCGCGATTGCTTCGCTTTCAATTGCGATTGGTGTTGATGCCTCAAAGTTCGACCCCGATGGGCCACTACCTGATGACATTCCACAGACCAATACCAGCCACAGTGGTCGCGAGCGCGCAATTAAGCTTGCCAATGAGGAGGACCTGACCGTTCGTCAACTTGCACAACGATTTGGCGGATATTCAGGTCTG
>JBCDBQ010000835.1:0-2886 GCA_039183375.1 Pseudomonadota bacterium | reverse complement strand
TCACGGCTTTTGGTCTACAGAATAGCACTACCTTTGTGGAAATGCATCGCCATTGCGATGGTTCGTTGAAACACTTGCTCGGCATGAGCGCCCAAAAGCATAGTCCATTGGAGAATAATGGAGGCCCCTTTGACCAATCGCGCGATTACTGACCTCGGTGGCTTGCCGGCGGGACCCATCGATCGTCATGAACACCAGCCAACGATGACTGAGCGCCGGATCGACGCGATGATGATGCTCTTACGCCAACAGCCGCGCGCATTCTTTCGTTCGGATGAAAACCGGCGGACGATCGAAAGTCTGACACCCGAGTTTTACGAAGGCTCCGACTACTATGAGCGATGGGTGGCCGCGATGCGATCGCTGTTGATCGAAAAGGGCATCCTCACAGAGGCCGAACTGGAGGCCAAGTTGGCCGAGGTCAAGGCACGACACACCAAAGCACCGGAGTAGAGGAATGGCAGAGTTCAAAGTCGGAGACCGGATCAAGGTCGCCGAGGCATCTCCGCCGGGGCATGTGCGAACGCCCTTGTTCTTGCGCGGCAAGACAGGTGTCATCATTCGGCACTTTGGTGCGTTTCCTAACCCAGAGCGCCTCGCCTACGGGATGAACGGACTACCGAAGCTGGATCTGTTTCAGGTCAAATTCGACATGGATCAAGTTTGGCAGGGTGATGGCCAGTATGGCCCAAACGACACCGTAACGGCAGACATCTATGAAAACTGGCTGGAACCGATCGAGGACAAATAAATGAGCCACGACCATCATCACTCTCATGACCACGATCATGACCATGCAACCACCTTTCAGCCGGATATCAGTGAGCCGGAAAAAGACTGGGAGTTTACAGAAATTGCCATTCGCGAGTTGTTGATTGATAAGGGCGTCATCACGGCGCGAGAAGTTTCAGATATGGTTGAAGCCTGGGAGCGCAAGTCACCTGAAGGTGGCGCCGCGGTCGTCGCGCGTGCCTGGACCGACCCGGAATTCAAATCGCGGCTGCTGGCCGATGGCAATGCGGCTGTGGCGGAGATGGGCATCGTATTCGAGGGCCTGAAGCTGATCGTGGCCGAGAACACCGAAGATGTGCACAACATGGTCGTGTGTACACTTTGCTCCTGCTATCCGCGGCCTCTTTTGGGTATCCCGCCGCTTTGGTACAAGTCCCGCGAATATCGATCCCGTGCAGTGCGCGAGCCGCGAGCCGTCCTCGCTGAATTCGGCACAGAGATCTCCAAAGAACGCGAAGTCCGTGTTCTCGATTCCACGGCCGATTGCCGATATCTCATCCTTCCACGCCGGCCGGCCGGGACTGATGGTATGGACGAGGCACAACTGGCTGAGCTGGTTTCCCGCGACAGTATGATTGGAACTGCTGAAGCACGTTTGCCATCTGGTGATCGCGCACCTGCCTAGGAATTGCAATGACCAACACCGAGCTCCATGATCTCACTCTCGCTGAGGCATCTGAACAGATCACATCTAAGGACCTCTCCCCGCTGGACTATGTGCGGGCCTTGATTACCCGCTCGGAGGATCTCCAGCCGCAGCTCTTTGCATTCCTGACGCCGACATTCGAACTGGCTTTGGAACAGGCCCAGGCAGCCGAACAAGAGATCGCTGCTGGCAATCACCGTGGCCCAATGCACGGGATGCCTTATGCACTGAAGGATATCTACGACACAGCCGGGATACTGACGACAGGACAGTCCAAAACGAACATCGATCGCGTTCCTGGCAAGGACTGCACAGCAGTCGTCAAGCTGCGCGAAGCCGGCGCTGTTTTGACCGGCAAGCTTACGACGCACGAGTTTGCGCACGGCGGTCCGTCGTTTGATTTGCCCTGGCCGCCGGCCCGCAATCCTTGGAACACGGCGCATTTCACCGGCGGCTCGTCCTCAGGCTCCGGGGCAGCTGTTGCAGCCGGGCTTGTGCCTGTGGCGCTGGGGACTGATACCGGTGGCTCGATCCGCAGTCCGGCCGGGCTCTGCGGGCTTGCCGGGATGAAGCCAACCTATGGCCGCGTTAGTCGTGCTGGCGTAATCCCGAACTCCTACACTTATGATCACTGCGGACCTCTGACGCGGACCGCTCACGACAGCGCCATCGTCTTGAATGCAATTGCCGGCTTCGACCCGGGTGATCCGGCCTCAGCCAATGTGCCCGAGGAAGATTTCACCGCCGGTATCGGCAACAGCATTAAGGGTACACGTATTGCGGTGATCCGGCACTTCTGGGAGCGCGACGCCAAGGTCCACCCTGAACTGCCAGCCGCCATGGAGGCCGCGATTGATGTCCTGAAGAACCTGGGCGCAGAGATCGAGGAAATTGAGCTGCGTGAACTGCAGTACTATCAGGACGTGAAAGTCGTCACGGCTGAAGCAGAAGTGCTGTCAATTAACCTGCGAACATTCCAACAACGACCGCAAGACTTTGGCCAAGACTTCAGAGTGCGCTGCCTGCCGGCGTGCTTGTTTTCGGCGGAAGACTACGTCCGCGCAGGTCGTGAGCGGCGCGCGATCACGACGGAAATGGCAGAGCTGTACCAGCGTTTCGATCTCTTTATGACAGCAAATACATCGGCAGCACCACGCATCGATAAGCACGACCCATCAACGTTTATGCGCACGCCAAGTTTTACGACGCCATTTAACTGTACAGGTGGTCCGGCGCTGGCCTTGCTGTGCGGTTTCACGTCGGAAGGTCTGCCGATCTCCATGCAAATTGCTGGAAGACCATTTGACGACGCGAAGGTGCTGTCCGCCGGCCATGCCTATGAGCAGGCGACGGGCTGGTATCGGCAGCGACCGAATTTGAAAACTGGCGATCCACCAGCACCTATCGATCCCCAGCCTTGGATACCCGATACCAGTCACGTGCCGGCT
>JBCDBQ010000834.1:0-2905 GCA_039183375.1 Pseudomonadota bacterium | reverse complement strand
CTCCATCAACGTGACATCGCCAGGGTCCGTCAGCACATCGACCATAAGCGACATACAGCTCTGAGTGCACGGCATAACAAACACCTGATCGGGCGAAATCGAGACACCGCGACTTCGTTTGAGGTGCAGCGCTAGCGCCTCACGTAACAGCGGCAATCCTTGGTATTCATCGTACATGTCCAAGCCGCTTCGGTTGCGACGTGCCACGCGCCTAAGACAAATCGCCCAATCGTCCCGCGGAAACTGGCATGGATCTGGCAAGCCAGGCGCAAACGAGTCCACTTTTCCGATCGTGAACCCTTTGCGGTGATCTCCACACAGGTCCCGTCCCCGGCTTGAAAGCGAAATCGGGGCTGGCCGGGCAACAGGGCGCGGTTGCAAGTCGGGCAGTTCGCAAACTCGGGGCCGCGCACCGCGGCGCGTTTCGATGACCCCTTCGGCTTGCAACCCTTCATAGGCTTCGATGACAGAGTTGCGTGACATCTGAAGTGCCACAGCCGCTTTCCGCGTGGACGGAAGCTCATCCTGCGGGTTCAGAACGCGTTCGGTCACGCCGCGCCGAATGGCCAGGCGCAAAGCCGTAGCCTTGCCGGCCGCTTTCGGAGCGTACTTCTCCATCAGCGCTGCAATCTCAAGTGGTTCTATCATTTATCCAATATGTGTCCCATTTCTTAAGCCAGTTTGCGGCTAGCTTTTGCTTAACACAAGCGTAAAAGGTCAGCTCATATGTCCTTTCGGGTTTCGATGGTCATTTTCCTTGGTGCATCTTTGCTGCAATCAATGGTGTACGGGCTGACCTTCCTGCTTCCTGATCTGTTCCATTCGGTCGGCGGCACTGTCGGCGATGTCGGCAGCGCACTGCTTACCGTTGGGATTGTCACGATCCTCACCGCGGTTACGCTTGGCAGATTGACCAAACGGTACGGTCACTTCAGGATTTTGGTCTTGTCCTGCGTGGCCTGCGCGGCAGCTTTAATCCTTCTGGGAACAGTGCCTCGGATTGGTGTTGTGACATATCTGGCAAGCGTGTTCCTAGGATTTGGGTGGGCCGGGTTTTACATTCTTGGGCCAATCGTCTTGGCTGGCGTCTTAGCCCCGAACGACCGCGTCAAATACTTCTCATGGCTGGCCGCCTTCATCATGGCTGGCATTGGAGCGGGGCCAATACTTGGATACGCCGTTGTCAATATGGGTTGGCCGATTGCTTGGGCGTTTCACATCGTCGCCGGGTTTTCGTTGGCCTGCGCGATCGCGTTCTTCTGCTTGCAGGCGCAATTTGTGGCGGCAGGATCGGGCAATACCACCCCTCAAGACGCACTCACTCTTGGCTCCGCGATACAAGTCCTAAGGTCCAAGGCGTGGCGGCCCGTCGTCATGGTCACGCTAGGTGCAAGTGTCTTCGCATCGGCCTTTAACTTTCAGACGATCTATGCCGAAGAAAACTACTTAGATTATCCGCTATTCTTCCTAGTCTACACAGTCACTGTCATTGTAGGTCGCTTCGTTGTGGCGGCATTTATGCTGAAGTTACCGCCCTATCTTCTGATCGCGGGGTTTCTGTCGTGCATGACGTTTGGCATTCTGGCTTTGATCCCCAGCGACCCCAGTATCCTGCGCTACATCGCCTGCGCTTTCCTGCTCGGCATTGGCTATGGCTTGGCATACCCGATCGTAAAATCAATGGCCGCCAATGATGCGTTGCCGGGACTTCAGGATGCGACGCTTCAATTGTTCGGGCTGGGGTACTTTGTCGGCATCTTTGCGTTCCCATTTGGCGCCGCGGCGTTGTTTCAGTCTTTTGGGATGGCGGCTCTTTTGTGGTGCGCCGCAGCCCTCGCAGCGATGGAAACCACACTCGCACTAAACCGCTATCTCAGTGACCGCTCCGCGCACCACCGGGTGCGACGGGAAGGTTTGAGATGAACCCGTTGCGTCTTTGTCGCGCGAACCACATCCCTTTATTCTTGGCGGACCACCTACTATCTCCGTTTCGCTCAGTGGCACTGGATGACACCCTGCATTTTGAGCAATGTAGAGACGTGTATGACGGTTCTAAACCTATCCTTCGCCGAGATCATCGACCCCGAACTTTTCGAGCGCTACGTGGAACGAGCGGGCGCTCTTATGAAGGATCGGGGGATCGAAGTTGTGTCACGAGGCCGCTACTTAAAGTCTGTGGCAGGACAGGACCTGAATCCGGCAGTAGGGGCCGTGTTCAGATATCCGGACATGGAAGCCGCGACATCCTTCTTTGCATCAAAGGCGTACCTGGCTTTGATCCCTTTGCGCGACAAAGCCTGCCGAATGACCATCCATTTGTTCGATGAGGCCACAGGCACTGCTCACTCAGATGAATAAGGACCAATGCAAACCTCAGCGATACAAATAGGAGGTCTCGACATGGAAATTCGTTGCGTTGCCGCGTTCAGCGATGGACCTACAGGAGGCAACCCGGCTGGCGTTGTGCTGCTTGAGGCACCCCTGCCTGAAACAGAGATGGCGCGCCTCGCTGCGGAAGTCGGCTATTCCGAAACTGTCTTTGCTGTGCAACTTGATGCGGCGGGTCGGGTCTGGCGTGTTCGGTACTTCTCTCCAGAGTCAGAAATTCCGTTTTGCGGACATGCAACCATTGCTCTGGGTGCAGTGCTGGGAGAGGAACTCAGTCCAGGCGACTATCAACTCACCTTAAATGACGCCGAAATAAGAGTTACGGCATCAGTGGATCATGATGGTATGTCGGCAACGCTTGCGTCGCCGCCCACGCTAAGCCGAAGCCTACGAGAGACCGAACAAAGGGATGTTCTGTCGCTCTTTGGCTTTGACGCGGATGACCTCAATGCGGCGTTGCCTCCCGCCTACATCCATGCCGGTGCCAATCATGTCTGTGTGGTCCTGAAGGACCGCG
>JBCDBQ010000833.1:0-2909 GCA_039183375.1 Pseudomonadota bacterium | reverse complement strand
CTCTCATCCTCCAGCGCTCACCTATCAGAATTGTCGTCCGATCCGCCAAAGTCTCAATGCCACTGATCCTCGGAGTTAATGCCTTTCACGCAGATGCTGCCGCAAGCATCGTGCGCGATGGTCGGATTGTTGCGGCAGCGGAAGAGGAGCGCTTTCGCCGTGTAAAGCACTGGATGGGCTTCCCTTCGCAGGCTATCTCCTGGTGCTTGAAAGAAGCTAGTGCAACTCTTTCTGATGTTGATTGCGTTGCAATCAACTCAGATCCCAATACACGTTGGCTGCGCAAGACCGCATACGCCGTCGTAAATCCATCTAGTTTGCCACTCGTGTTGGAGCGGTGGGCAAGGCGGAGCGAGAGGACGTCAATCGCCGAGCAGCTTAGTCAATCCAACCTGCCGGGACGTTTTGATGGCAGCATCCACTTCGTCGAACATCATTTGGCGCACTTGGCGTCGGCGTTTTACGTCTCGCCATTTACTGAATCAAGTGTCGTATCAATCGACGGCTTTGGCGACTTTGCCAGCACGGCCTGGGGACATGGGCGCGGTGACCGCTTAGCAATCGACGGTCGCATTGATTTCCCAAATTCTCTCGGAATCTTCTATCAAGCTATCACGCAGTTTCTTGGGTTCCATGCCTACGGAGACGAATACAAGGTCATGGGATTGGCACCATATGGGCAGCCAACGCTGGAAGGGAGATTGCGGGAGACACTTCAGATCTTGGACAATGGAAGATTCAAGTTAAGCAAGCGCTTCTTTCGTCATCATCTTGAGCCGATTGCCGGGGACTCGAACGACGGAGTGCCGCGATTCAAGCAATTGTTCTCGTCCGACCTTGAAAACCTGTTAGGTCCTGCCCGGAGACCGGGGGAGCAACTACAGGGTCGACACAAAGACTTGGCCTGTTCTGCACAAAAGATGTATGAAACGGCACTCTTTAACTTACTCAGAATGGTTCATGAGAAGCATGGATCTCATGCACTCGCATTGGCAGGCGGTTGCGCCATGAATTCTGTGGCCAACGGCAAGATCACTCGCATCTCGCCGTACCGTAGGATCTATGTTCAAGCAGCAAGCGGAGATGCTGGCGGTGCTCTAGGTGCAGCGCTTCATGTCGCGATGCAGAATGGCGAACCAGCTCGACCACTCAGCGAGCAATTCACCCCATCGACGCGAACTACGCGAACGTCAAAGCATGCGGGGATGGATCACGCTTACTTGGGGCCGCGAGCCAGCCCAGACGAGATTGACCAAGTCCTCAAGCGATATGCCATAGAATTGACGGGAGCCTCATGTAGTGTTGAGCAGGTCATGGACGAGCGGGCATTGTGCGAGTGCGTCGCATTACGAATAGCGGCCGGGGATGTTGTAGGGTGGTTTCAGGGACGCATGGAGTGGGGACCCAGAGCACTCGGCAACAGGTCTATTTTGTGCGATCCGCGTGATCCGGGTATGACTGCGCGACTGAACTTAAAGATCAAACGCCGAGAAAGCTTTCGGCCTTTCGCACCGGCCATCCTTCGCGAACACGTCGCTGAATGGTTTGAAGATGATGATGACGTCCCGTTCATGTCACAGGTCTTTCAGGTGCGAGAGCACAAGCGCGTCCTGATCCCAGCCGTCACACATATCGACGGTTCAGCCAGATTGCAGACCGTCCACCGCCAAACCAATCAGAGGTTCTGGCAGCTCATTCACTGCTTTCATGTTGCAACCGGCGTACCAATCGTACTGAACACGTCCTTCAACGAGAATGAGCCGATCGTTTGCAGACCACGGGAGGCGCTCGATTGCTTTTTGCGGACCAACATGGATCTATTGGTTCTTGAAAACACCGTCATCCGGCGTCGAAAGCAAGCGTCCGGCTGAAAGCGAACCCTTCATCTGCTCCCGGTAAGCAAAGCTCTGCGCAGCCAAGTGCGAGTGAGCCTTGATTGACGCCTCAGTCGACAAATGCCCGCTCGACAACATACGTATTCGGTCGGGCATTGCTGCCCTCCTCGAAGCCAGTTTCCTCAAGAAACTTGCGCATATCGTTCAACATATTGACCGAGCCACAAACCATCGCGCGGTCCGTGTCGGGGTTCAAGGCCGGCATACCCAACGAATGAAAGAGATCATTGTTGCCAATGAGGTCCGTGATACGGCCCCGCAGCGAATGCGGTTCGCGGGTCAGGCTGGTGGCAACACGCAGGCGACCTGCGCTCACATCATCGCCAACCATGGGGTCACCGGCGGCTGCCGTTATCAGCTTGGCGCCATAACGGAGTTCTGGTGACGTACGGCAGGTGTGGGTCAGGATCACTTGCTCAAACTTTTCATAGGTTTCCGGATCGCGAGTAATCGAGGCGAACGGTGCGATACCAGTGCCCGTGGAGAAGAGAAACAGTCTGCGTCCCGGCTCCAAGGCATCAAGAACAAGCGTCCCAGTCGCCTTTTTCTTGAGCAGAACAGTATCTCCAACCGCTAAGTGCTGCAGGTGTTGCGTGAGGGGTCCACCCGGCACCTTGATGGAATAGAACTCCAGCTCATCATCCCAGGCCGGACTGGCCAGGGAATAGGCGCGAAACACAGGTCGGGCGGCATTAGGTAAGCCGATCATTGCAAACTCGCCGGAACGAAATCGGAAGCTGGCAGGCCGTGTCACTCGGAAACTGAATAACCCATCGGTAAAGTGCTCGACATGCGTGACGCGCTGCTCGAACACACCCTTCTGTGATTGATAGATATCGACGGCAACCTGCGCCGCAGACTTCGAGACCAAGTTCGGTCCGCGCAATTTGTCCCGATAACTTCGTGCGACGAGTGGACTGGCCAGCCAATCAGCTTCTGGTTGGCGCGCAGCCAGGTCATCGGTGATTTCAACATCATCGAAACCACAGTCGAGTGCATAGCGAAATTGATCCG
>JBCDBQ010000832.1:0-2929 GCA_039183375.1 Pseudomonadota bacterium | reverse complement strand
GTTGTGGTGACATCAATCGGTGGTCATTTTTGCATCAACGAGTTCGAAGCAGTCTCGCCACTTCCGGTCATTAATATGTTGAGCGAAGTGGAACGAGCGGTGACGGCAAAGGGACTAAATCGGATCGGCATCATGGGCACGCGTACTGTGATGGAGACAAAATTCTACGGCGGTTTCAGCCAGACTGAGGTCGTGCCACCAGCGGGCGATCAACTGGATCAAGTCCATGACGCTTACGTGACGATGGCAACTGCCGGATTTGTCACAAATGAGCAGCGTCAGGTGTTTGAAGACGCTTGCCGGCAGTTTCTGCAGCGTGATCAGGTCGAGGCCATCCTTCTGGGCGGTACAGATCTCGCACTCGTCTATGACTCCGAGACTTCCGAATTCCCGCTGGTCGATGGCGCTGCGATCCATGTCGAAGCGATTACCGAGGCGGCAACAAGATAGGTCATGGCTTCAATCTGAACCTGGCGGCTGAAATCAGACTTTTCCCCATCACATAAGCAAGTCATCAAGGTCATCGTCGGAATCGGGGAGAAGCTCGTTAAGTCTACCGGCAACTTCCAGTATCATCGCGAACGTCGCTTGTTGGGCTGTGGCATCACGTAATCGGACGGCATCGTCATAGGCCTGCCGCGCGTCATCAAACTGCTTGCAAAGGCGATCGAACTCGATGATCCAACTGGAGTTCGAAGAATTTCTGCACTTAGGCATGGCTGAGAAAATGATCTCGCTATGACTGGTCAAGCGATGAATGAGCATCGTGAACTGAAAAACACACTATGCCCTCGCGATAGCCAAACGGAAAGGCCTCCTTAGTTGAATGTCCTTCTTGAACGAGGGGTGTAAGCTCGGGTTCACCCACTCGTGATAGGTCCCGACCTTGTTCATTGCCTTGGTATTGGTAGGCATCGACAGTTGGGCTGACGGGCCCAACTAAGGAGACAGCTAGAAACGTCTGATCCGCGCTTCACGAGGGCGAGAACATTTGCCGTCTGGCGTCCAGGCCCCGAGGTGCCAAACAGGCTCTTAAGACAATGAAATGCCACCATCGACAATGATTGTCTGCCCGTAGACGTATGATGCCAAGGGGGAGGCCAGATAGAGCGCAGCACCTGCCATGTCTTCCGGTGTTCCGAGACGGCGGGCCGGTATCTTTTGCAGCGTGCCCTGCAGACGCTTCTCGTTTTCCGTCGTGACCTTAGTGATTTTGGTGTCAACGAACCCCGGCGCGATGCCATTGACGCGGATACCATCGGCCGCCCAGGCCTCACCAAGCGTCGCGCACAAACCAACCGCGCCGGCCTTTGAAGCGGCATAAGCCGGGTTACCCATAGCAGCACGGAAACCGGCTACCGAGCTAACGATAATCAGCGCGCCTTTGGACTGTGCCAGCATGGGATGGAACTTGGTTGCGCAGTGCATCACCGAGTTGATGTTGACGTCCATAACGGCTTCCCAGCCAGGTCGCGTGAACTCTTCGCGCTTGTAACGGACGATGCCCTGGCAGAGGACAACGACGTCGACCTTGTCAAATGGCGGCTCGTAACTTTCGAGTGCTGTGAAATCAGAGACGTTTACACAGGCATAGTTGAGGCCTGAGAGATCAGAGCCTTCTTCACCGGCATAGTCTTCGGCGGTGGCGCGTGTTCCCCAGACATGCACCTCAGCGCCGCGTCTCTTAAAGCCGTGCGCGATACCATTGCCGATACCGCTCGAACCACCGACAACCAACACGGTTTGATTTGAGAAATCCAGATCACTCATGCATCACCCTTGTGCCAGCTCAGCGCGGCAAAATCGTATTAGAAGTTCACGGTCGACGCTTGACGTCATGTATCAAGCGGTTGCTGCTGCTTCCGAGGCACCGTCATCGTCACGGTAGTAGATCTTGCGTTGAGCCTTGTCTGCTTTTTCGTGCATGGCAACCGCTGCCGGGTCGAAATCTTCGCGCGGCTCCGGTTCCAACTCGAAATGCCCATAGTTGTCTACGCCACGGACGAGTGAAGCTGAGTCCCAATCTGAGCGCACCTGTCGGGCACTTGTCGGCACATAACGAATGCCCACCCCGATGCGGCGATCGTTACTGCGATTGGGATCAGACGCATGCGCCAATCGATAGTCGAAGAGAGCCACTTCACCAGGCTGCAGTTCGATGTTAACGGCTTTCGACTCGTCCATGCCTTCGATCGTCTGACCGCGTGTCAGCATGTTGTCGGCGGCAAAGGTGTCAATGTGTTCCATCGCTGGCCCCTTGTGGGAACCGGGTAGGAAGCGAATGCAGCCACTTTCAACAGTTGCAGGTGACAGGGCCAGCCACGCCGTGACGAGATTATCAGTCTCAACGCCCCAGTAGTTGCTGTCCTGGTGCCACGAAACATAGTTGCTGGTCCCAGCCTCCTTAATGAACCAATGGGTCGTCCAACAAAGAATATCGGGTCCGGTCAGAGGTTCCACCAAGTCCAAGATGCGCGGATCGCGGACGGCATCTGCCAACCACTTAAACAGCAGGTGGCTCTTGAACCTATACGAACCCTGGAATGGATCTCCGGGGCGCGGTCGATCCTCGCTGAAGATTGGACCGCGTTCGGCCTCTTCGCTTTCTACCGCTTGGCGTAATTTGAGCGCTTCGTCAGGCGTGAAGATGCGGACCGGCGAATGAATTCCCGTTTCACGATACTCTGCGACGTCAGCTCTACTCAGCTTCTGTACCATCACTCACACCTTCCGTTCCGTGTTCTGCTCACTCGCAGCAGACTGGTTGATTGACCCGCTCAAAACTCCAATCGCCGAACGCGACCACCAATTAGGTTGATGCCATTTCGACAAGCTCAGGATTGTCGTTGATGCTATCCATATCCTGTGTTGTGACGCGGCGCAGGTCACGCTTGTACTTGACGTCATCGTAGCGGCGGCCGCGATGCAC
>JBCDBQ010000831.1:0-2929 GCA_039183375.1 Pseudomonadota bacterium | reverse complement strand
GTCGAGGATTGTCGTCGAGGGTAAGCGTGCGACAGGTGTCATGTACTGGCAAGATCGGCAGCTGAAGCGTGCTGATGTTGAGGCCGATGTGATCCTTTCTGCAGGCGCGATCGGCTCACCGCAGATCCTGCAGCTCTCGGGCATTGGACCAGGCGATCACTTGAGTGAGCTCGATATCAAGGTGGTGCATGATCTGAAGGGCGTGGGCGCGAATCTGCAGGACCACTTTCAAGCGCGCTCTCTCTACCGCTGCACCAAACCCATTACGCTGAACGATCGCGTGAAGAGTCCCTGGCAAAAGATTCTGATGGGTCTGGAGTGGGTGGCGAAACGCAGCGGTCCGCTCACCATCGGGGCCGGGCAGGGGGGAATCTTTGCAAAAACCCGGCCGGAATTAGAGACGCCAGATGTCCAATTTCACCTCATTCTCTTCAGTGCGGACAAACCGGGTGAGCCACTCCATGACTTTTCCGGGTTCACCGCATCGGTTTGCCAGCTCAGGCCCGAAAGTCGCGGAACGGTAATGATTGCGTCTCGTGATCCCAAGGATCATCCAAAGATCCATGCCAACTACCTCGCGACCGAGACCGACCGTCAATGCATGGTCGATGGGCTCAAGCTGGCGCGGCGCCTTGCTGAGACCAATGCGATGAAGCCGCTCATAGCTGAGGAGATTGAGCCCGGACCGGATGTTGATAGCGACGAGGCGCTATTAGCCTACGCGCGTCGGCGCGGCGGCACGATATTTCATCCCACGAGCACGTGCATGATGGGACCTGAGTCCAATCCCCAAATGGTCGTTGACCACAGGCTCCGCCTCCATGGGCTACAAGGTCTTCGCGTTGCCGATGCGTCAATTATGCCGACGGTGGTTTCTGGTAATACCAATGCCGCCTGTATCATGATCGGGGAGAAGCTGGCTGATATGATCCAGGAGGAGCGCCGGGCGTCTGCCTCAGCGCGTTTGCAGAAGGTTCTTTCCCCATGACCCTAAGTCTTATGATCCACAGCCTGACAGCCGTTGTCTGGGTTGGTGGGATGTTTTTCGCCTATGTCATCCTCAGGCCGACACTACAGGAATGGGAAGCTCTTGAGCGCTTAAGGCTTTGGAAGGAGGTCTTTCGTCGCTTCTTCCCCTGGGTGTGGATGAGCGTTCTCGCCTTGCTTGCGAGTGGCTATTTTATGATTTTCTTTGGACTTGGTGGTTTTTCCGGCGTTGGACTACACGTCCACATCATGCATCTCACCGGGTGGATCATGATCGCACTGTTCGGGGTGCTCTTTCATGTGCCTTGGATTGCATTTCTGCGCGCCGTCGATCGAGAGGATGTTGCTACGGCAGCAACAAAACTTTCGACCATCCGCATGATCGTACTGACCAACCTTGTCTTAGGTCTCGTGACGGTCGCTGTCGCTTCTAGCGGCCGCTACTGGTAGTCGTCACAACCAATCGACGACAAGGTTAACCGACAGGGGTTAGCGAGGGCCTTTTCTGCCGCATGCGCTCGACGAAGTCATGAGCATCCTCATTCGGAGACCAGATGGGGGTCTGCGATCCGACTTCCTTTAAGATGTCGATGCCCATTGAACATTGGCCTGTCGGCAACAAGCGAAACGTGCCGGACGGGTGCGCTAGCCGGCGGATACGCAGGGCGTTGATGTCGACGATGTCACGTTCGGCGTCATCACGCGACAGCGTACCGAATTCATCATCGACCACGAAATCGACGCCCATGCGGTCAGCTTCGCGCTGTAAGAGCACCAAATCGGCGAAAGTCTGGCGTCTGTCACCGATCGGCCCACCGATCTTTTCTTTGCCAACATCATTGAGCACGGTCACGACCCAGTGTTTGATGCCGAGCTCCGCCACCATCACTGGCATGCTGTGGAGTCTCTCGTGCTTCTTTGGCATCAATATCGAGGCCACCGTAAGAACGGGTTGAAGCGCTGGATGGGCTGCGGCGCGGCGCAAGCCACCCATTGCATCTTCAAACGCCCCAATCTTGCCACGTGCCTTGTCGTGGATGGCCGGGTCGGCGGAGTCGATGCTGACCGTGATTTTGGCAGGCTGCAGTTCTGCAAGCTCGTCGACCCACCGCTCCAAGTAGGTCCCATTCGTGACCAGGCTGGTCGGAATATTCAATCGTTGGCCAGCCTCAAGAATTGCGCGGGTGTAACTAAAGGATTCTGGTAGGAGTGGCTCGTAGCCCTGCAAACAAATCGCACTGACATTCTCACGTGCCGACATCTGCTCAATAAAGGCAACATAATCATGCGGCGCCAACGCTAGGCTGCGCGCGGCCTCATTGCGCTTATCGATGTAACAGAAGGGACAGTTGAGATTGCACCCGTTGGGGGCAGGAACGATAACGGTGATGATAGAGCCACAGAGCACAGAGGGGAGATGATCGGGCAGGGCGGCAATATACGTCATCGATGAAGGGGCTCCAAATTTATTCGGTGCGGCGCGCCGATATTATTTTTTTACACATTAACTGTGGGCAAATGCAACTTATGGATGATTTATCCTGCCGCCAACAATTAATATCGCAGTTTACCAGTGGTCTGTTAGCTTAATGACCGTGGATTATCAAGCCAGAGTAGATCGATTTTCCACCGTTTTTTCAGCTTGTTAGGCAATGAGACCATTTTCACAACATAAAGAGGTACCACACTCACACCGACAAGCGCTTTAGTTGTCTATCGATCGTTTGTTCCGGGTGTGCGGCCGGTGGTGGGCGATGGTCTCAAGTCGGCCCATGGCGACGTTTTTGCTAGTCGCCCGGTGATCGGTGAATCTGCATAAACTCCTGCAATCGAATAACGCGAAATCCTTGGTTAACTAGATAAGCGATAGCGATTTCCCAGTCATTCTGGTCGGCCTCAGCCGGGCTGTTACGGATTTTCCTTAGCCGATGGCGTGCAGCCC
>JBCDBQ010000830.1:0-2934 GCA_039183375.1 Pseudomonadota bacterium | reverse complement strand
TGAACAAAAAGTGTGCCGACGACTTCAGCTGTAAGTGCGCGAGCATGCATCCTTGGGCCTCATAATGTCTGCGTTTCGAGCATTGTGCGCACGATTGTGCGACGCTCCAGATTGGCATCCGGTTACGATGAGAAAGCTCCGGCCGCAACCGCTTTTACGGACTATCAGACCGGAATGTTCGCGGCTGAAAGCGGAGCCATCGCAATGTCTACTTCGATAGATAACTTCGAGTCGCGACCTCATTGATTCATGGAAGGGGACCTTATGCCTGAAGCCAAACACGGTGTGTTCTATTGGAATGAGCTGATGACGCGAGATGTTGAAGCGGCCGTCCAGTTCTACCAGGACGTGATGGGGTGGCAGTTTGATGAGGTTGATATGGGTGAGTTCACCTATTGGGTTGCTGTGCTCGACAGTCAACCGGTTGCCGGCATTATGGGGATAACGCTGGATATGGGGGATGATGTTCCAGCTCATTGGCTTTCCTATATCGCCGTTGATGACATTGATGCCCGATTAGCCAAGGCTACGGCTGCCGGTGCGCAGGTGATCCGGGAGCCATTCGATGTGCCGAATGTCGGCCGAATAGCCATGATTATGGATGCTGGCGGCGGTCATATCGGATGGATGACGCCGACAGAGATGGCGTGAGGGCAAGAATTGTTCGACAATAGCATCCGACAAATAGGGAGGATGTCATGGATCGGATGAAATTGGGTGCGTTCGAGATTACGCGCGTCGAGGAGCTGGCTGCTCCTCTGATGCCGGCGCAGCAGTTCTTTCCGGATCTGACAGCCGAAATGCTTGATGCCGCGCGACCTGAAATCCCTGAAGATCATCTGTCAGATGACGACGAGATCATTCTCAGCTTCCATAGCTACGTGCTGCGAACGGGTCGGTATACGATTCTTGTCGATACCTGTTGCGGCAATGATAAGGAAAGGCCATCGAGGCCAGCATTCTCACACCTCAATACCGACTATCTCGCAACTCTGGCGGCTGCGGGATGTAAGCCGGAAGACGTCGATTTCGTCATGTGTACCCACCTGCATTGGGACCATGTCGGGTGGAATACCATGCTCGTCAATGGGGAGTGGGTGCCGACGTTTCCTAACGCGAAATACATTATGGCGCGTCGCGAATACGAGCACTGGGATCAGCTGATGCAGGAGCCGAACAATATGCATCGGTTTGGATTTCAAGATAGCGTGCAGCCGTTGATGCGGGCAGAACAAGCTGTTTTGGTTGAAGATGACTACGAGATTGATACAGGCATTTGGCTTGAGCCGTGCCACGGACACTCACCTGGCCATGTCGTGGTGAATCTGGCTTCCGGAGATGCCAAAGGCGCGATGACCGGTGATGTCATCCATCACCGGGTGCAGCTCGTCTATCCGGAACTGTCCACGATCGCAGACATCGATCAGAACCAGTCGCGCGAAAGTCGGACTGCTCTCATGGCTAAGCATGCAGATACCGGCAATGTCCTATTCCCTGCGCACTTTCGTGCACCGTCTTTCGGGTCACTTAGTGCAAAGTCAGACCGGCCAGGGTATGACTTTGTCGGTATCGGCTAAGCCAGCCATTCGACCTAGAATTGGTTCACAAGCCATTGCGCGGCGTAGGCCGCTGATCCAGCTGCAGCCACAATCCATGCGTAGTAGCTCCAGGATCGGTGCTTGCGCCACTTGATTGGTTCTTGTCTTACATCTGCCATATCACAACTCCCCCGCGAATCACTCACTGGCAGTTAGTACAAAATGACAGCTGAGCGTTATGCGCAAATCGCAGGTGCTTAAGTTGTGGAGATGCTTGTTAGAAATTCACGGGATATCCTGTGCAGAACTAGATATCGAGGTCCGTCGCAAAGGCTGCGTTGTCCTGGATGAAGCGGAAGCGGGATTCAGGCTTTGACCCCATTAAAGCATTGACAGCCTTGCCAATTTCGCTGAGTTCACCCTCTCCGATTTCAACCTTAAGCATCGTGCGTCGTGAAGGATTCATCGCTGTTTCCTTCAATTGTGACGCATTCATTTCACCGAGGCCTTTGAAGCGGCTGATCTCGATTTTCTGGTTTGCTTTGAATTCGCCGCTGTCGAGAAGTTTGATCCGCTCCGCATCATCACGCGCATAGAATGTCTTAGAGCCCTGCGTCAGCTTAAAGAGTGGTGGCACGGCGATATAGAGGTGCCCGTTCGTGATCAGCTCAGGCATTTCCTGGTAGAAGAACGTAATCAAGAGCGACGCGATGTGGGCACCATCCACATCGGCATCCGTCATGATGATGACCCGCTCGTAACGCAAATCGTCGAGCCGGAAGTGCTTGCCGATGCCACATCCCAAAGACTGAATGAGATCTGACAGCATCTGGTTCTGGCTGAGCTTCTGAGAAGAGGCATTGGCCACATTGAGGATCTTACCACGCAGCGGCAGAACGGCTTGGATCTTTGGGTCGCGGGCCTGTTTCGCCGAGCCGCCGGCTGAGTCCCCCTCAACGATGAAGATTTCCGTTCCAACCTTGGAATTCGAAGAACAGTCGACGAGTTTGCCAGGCAATCGGAGCTTACGTGTCGCCGATTGCCGCGAAATATCCTTCTCGCGGCGTTTGCGCAGCCGGTCTTCTGCCTGCTCAATAGCCCACTCAAGCAGCTTGTTTGCCTGTTGCGGTGAGTCGGCGAGCCAATGGTCAAAAGCATCCCGAACGGTCGTCTCTACGATGCGGGAGGCTTCCTGTGTCGCGAGCTTGTCCTTTGTCTGGCCCTGGAATTCCGGTTCGCGAATGAACACCGACAGCATTGATGCCGACGTGCCCATGACATCATCACCAGTGATCTGGTTTGCCTTCTTGTTCCCGACCAGTTCGCCGTAAGCCTTGAGGCCGCGCGAAATTGCGCCACGCAGGCCGATTTCGTGGGTGCCGCCATCGGGTGTTGG
>JBCDBQ010000829.1:0-2938 GCA_039183375.1 Pseudomonadota bacterium | reverse complement strand
GCGGTTAGTATGAGGTCGGAGTTAGCTAGTAGTAGTGGTGCCGACGAAAAACTATTGATGGTCATCGCAACCTGTCTTGTCAGACCATGCTCAACCAGAGCACGATCGACGAAGCCGTTTGGATCTCCGCGCGGCGACATCAGCATGTGACGTGCCGCTGCATACTTTGCCAGAGTCAGTTTACCTTTTGCCAGTGGATGGCCTTTGCGCAGCATCAAGACATAAGTATCTTCGATCAATAGTTTTGAGCCAAACCGCTCCGGGATTTCGCCGAATGCACTCAGACCAAAATCGAGCTCCTGTGCATCGAGCATCTCAAATGTATGACCGGCGCTCAGAACAAGCCGGATATTGATACCAGGGGCTTCGACCTCCAGGCGACGTGCAACCTCCGGCATGAGGGTCGTCACACCGTAGTCATTGGTTCCAATTGAGAACATACGTTTGGCCGAGCCAGGATCGAAGTCAGCCGGATCAAGCGCCGCTTCCAAGCTATGTAGAGCCGCACGAATAGGTGCTGCCAACTCAACTGCGCGCGGGGTCGGGCGCATGCCGTCCGAGCCACGCACAAACAGTTCGTCCTTTAGATGATGCCGCAGCCGATTGAGCGCATTGCTCATGGCTGGTTGCGACATGCCGATCTTGTCGCCGGCTCGTGTCACATGCCGTTCCGCCATGACCGCATCGAAGACAAGGAGAAGGTTGAGATCTATACCTGCTAAATCCATAGAATTGATAATAGTTATATAAATAATCAATTTCAATTATTCATTGGCCTACGCCATGTTGTGATCATCAAACGAAACGCCAGAGGTAACACGAGACGCGGAACCCCTGGCTTCACATCAAAGGAGATGATCATGAGCTACAATCTTCAAGATAAAGTCGCAGTCGTCACCGGCGGCAACTCAGGTATCGGGCTCTCAACAGCTCAAACCCTGATCGACCAAGGTGCCAAAGTCATCATCGTTGGCCGCAACCAGGAGAGCCTAGACCGAGCCGCGACGGTTCTCGGGCCACAAGCAACGGCTATCCAAGGCGACGTTTCTCATACGCAAGACCTTGATCGCGTGTTCAATACGGTTCGCGCAACCCACGGCAAGATCGACGTCCTCTTTGTCAACGCCGGCGTCGCAGAGTTTGTTCCTGTTGAATCCGTTGACCTGTCACACTTCGAACGTCTCTTCGATATCAACGTCAAGGGCGCATACTTCACTATTCAGAAGTCACTGCCCCATCTGCAAGACGGTGCCTCAATCATCTTGAACACTTCGGTCGTCAACGGCCTTGGACTAGCGGGCGCGAGCGTCTATTCAGCGACCAAGGCCGCGGTTCGATCGTTTGCGCGCTCGCTCGCGACTGAACTGGCACCGCGCGGTATCCGGGTCAATGCCGTATCACCAGGTCTCACTGAAACGCCGATCGTTGGCAAGATGGGTCTTGAGCCTGAAGCCATCGAAGCTTTTGGCGCTGACGTCGCTACTAAGACACCACTTGGTCGTCTCGGAAAGCCACACGAGATCGCCAATGTCGCGACCTTCCTGGCCTCGCCTGCAAGTTCCTTCGTTAACGGCGCCGAGTTCGCGGTCGACGGTGGCTACGCGCAAGTCTAACGACGACCAACCGTAGCGCTCTTTGCGCCATCGTCAAAGACAACACCAACAAAAGGGATACCAATCATGAGCATCTACGCCGTAATACGAGACACCACTGCGACGACTGACTTCCCTGCTGACTTGATGCGCAATCAAGATGTCGCCGTTTGGGATGGCATACAGGCGGGAGTCTTTCGCGCGGAAACACTGCGCAATGCAAATTGCGGAACCGTGATCGGGTTGGTTGCAGACGATGAGCAAAAAGCGCGCAAGCAGTTGGCTCACCTGCCGTTCATCGCCAATGGCAACGTTGTGATCGACTTGGGCGAGCTCGGGCCGCAACAGACAACCGCCGAGGTGGATTGCGCTGACGTGCAGCCAATCCCGCCAATAGAAGAGCGCCTGCCACAGCCGATGCGCTTTGTTGCTTAGGCTGGATGAGTACGCAAGCAACGTTGAACTGGCTCGTGGCCAGGCGTTGCTTGCTTGACGCTTTTGACTGCCTAATTCACTTGCCGGGTTCACGACTAAGGCAAGAATGAACTTTACCACTCCCAACCACCCTGCCATCAGTAGTCCACACGCAAGAGGCTAGAGCCGGACCACATAGAACCTGACTCGCACCCGAAGGTCGCTATAGCGTCACAGGACAAAACGTGTTTTCAATTCTGCCAGAACCTATCAGACGTGGGGGATGGCTTGAGCAGATTAGAAGACGTGGTCGGAGAAGTCGCCCAGGAAATGGCGAATCGGCCAGATCGTGGGGCGGTCGCGACATACATCCCCGAATTGGCGGATGCTGATCCAACAAAATTTGGTATCGCAGTCTCAGGGCCTGACAGCCTCGTTGTAGGTGGAGACGCCGATGAAGCGTTCTCCATCCAGAGCATTTCTAAGGTCTTCACGTTGACCTTGGCCCTTGGTCGACTGGGCGAACAGCTATGGAACCGCGTTGGCAGAGAGCCATCCGGAAGTCCATTCAATTCTATCGTGCAGCTCGAAGCTGAAAACGGAATCCCGCGCAATCCGTTCATTAATGCAGGTGCGATAGCCGTGACGGATGCGATTGTTTCCGGGCATCCGCCCCGAGAGGCGCTCGGTGAGATTGTGCAGTTCATCAAGGCTGCAGCACAAGACGACAGCATCTATATCGATCGTGCGGTTGCAGCGTCTGAGAAACTGACCGGCTATCGCAACATGGCGCTCGCAAACTACATAAAGGCTTTCGGGGTAATCGAAAATCCTGTCGATCATGTGCTCGGCGTGTACTTCCATCATTGTTCTATTGCCATGTCATGCAGACAACTTGCGGCTGCTGGGCGGTTTCTGGCGTTCGAAGGACG
>JBCDBQ010000828.1:0-2955 GCA_039183375.1 Pseudomonadota bacterium | reverse complement strand
TGGAAGAGTTGAGTTGAATCGCAAGTCTGACGGGCGACTAAGTGATGCTGCACTTGGAGTTGGCTTGGTGCTGTTATTCAGTAACTGCATAGCGCTCGCTCAGGACGTCGCTCTTGAAGTAGTGCTAGTCACTGCCCAGAAGCGAACAGAGAGCTTGCAGGACGTGCCTGTGGCGGTCAATGCATTTAGCGCTGACACGATTCAGGAAGCGGAAATTCACAACGCCACAGATCTCGCATTGGTTACCCCTAGTCTCTCGGTCACGCGAAATTCCACCGCATTTAATACGCGTTTTGCAATCCGCGGTATCGGCACCGCACAGAATGACCCTGCTTTGGAACCGTCGGTCGGTCTGTTCTTTGATGGTGTGTTCCTGGGGCGGTCTGGATTGGGTATGTCCGACCTCAGCGATGTCGAACGGATCGAGGTGTTACAGGGTCCTCAGGGAACACTCTACGGCAAAAATTCTAATGCGGGCGCAATCAGCGTCATTACCAAGCGTCCGAATCTGGAGGGCTATGAGGGTTACGTGGAGGCAACGATGGGCAATTACGATCTGTTGCGTACCACACTGGCTGTGTCTGGTCCGATGACCGAAACACTGGGCTTTCGCCTTGCGGGCAACTTGCATCAACGCGATGGATTTATGAAAAACAGTGGCGGTAATGACTTAAACGACGTGGATGATTGGAACGTACAGGGCAAACTGCTGTGGGAACCAAGCGATCGTCTCGGCTTGTTGCTGAGCGGTATCCACGTTGAACGCAGCAACTCTTGTTGTGCACCTGATTCGACACAGGTCCAAGCAGTGCAAGATGAGTTAGCTGCGCAGGGATTCGAAAGGGACAAGAATGACCCTTACGATTACCGAATTGCGACCAGCCGTGACACCGAGTTTGAGCTCGACTCCGACGTTCTGTCGCTGCAAATTGACTACGAAGCAGATTGGGGCACGCTTACGTCAATTACCGCGTGGAGTGACTATGCCTACTCTGAGTTTTCGGATCCTGATCGATCGCAACTGAGGCTCGTAGATATCATCAATGAGCAATCATCAGGAGACAGCTTGTCTCAGGAATTGCGCCTGGACGCCTCGCCAAGTGAATCCTTCGATTATCTACTGGGTTTGTTCTATTACGAACAGGAAACCCAGCGAGGCGAATCAGACAGCGCAATTCCCTTGCCTGCCGATCGAGTAGTTTTAGGGGAGGACTTCCTCACTATAGCGCCACAGGTCGACTCCAGCCTACCATGGTTGGCAATTGCGAGACCGGGCGACTATCTATTTGGCAAGAATGTCTGGAACAACGAAACCTTCGCTGTGTTCGGTCAGCTCACTTGGCACCTCGGTGATCAATGGGGTGTGACGGGCGGACTGCGCTGGACTGACGAGGAGCGAAAAGCTGATCTTCTCGCAGGGAACGTCTCGAGCGCACCGCTTGCTCCCGATGTTACCTTCTGGAGCTTCGTCAGCACACCGGTGGATGCCTCTCTCCATCGCACAAGTAAAAACGTTGATTGGTTACTAAAGGTTGCGTTCCACGCTCGCGACGACATCATGGTGTACGTCAGTGCCGCCACGGGGACCAAATCAGGTAATTTCAACGGTGTGAATGGTTTGGCGGATGAGCGTGAATTCGACGACGAAAATACGCTCAGTTACGAGTTGGGCTTGAAATCAACATTGCTGGATTCGCGCCTGCGCCTAAATGCCGCTGCTTTTTACACGGAAATAGACGACTATCAGAGCCAGCAGCAGCTAGCAACAGGTATTGGTACCCGCGTCGGCAACGAGGCTGAGGTCGAAGTATCAGGCGTGGATTTACAGCTGGATGCAGTGCCTCTTGAAAACCTGACACTCACTGCGGGCTTGTTGTATATGCACAAGTACGAAATCATGCCCGCCGATAGCGAGCCGTTTGATCTACCCTTTACTGCTGACTACACGGGCAACTTGGCGGCCACTCTGGTGTTTCCAGTAGTCGGTGGCATGCTGTACCTGCGCGCAGACTATATGCACATGGGCAATCATGCGACTAGCGCACAAGACGCCGAGTTACTTGGGCGCGAGGACTTCGATGACAGGACGCTCGTTAATGCAAAGTTGGGTTGGCGCAACAACCACTGGGATGTCTCGATTTGGGGCAAAAACCTGACGCAGGACAAATACGCCAGGCTGACAACAAATCCAACCATATATTCTGGCCAGGAGTCTTACTTCCTCGCCGAACCTTTTACCTACGGCGCTAACATTCGCTATACATTTTAGTTGCGCCTATACGCACTGGGTGATTAGTGTTCGATAGGAGGCCTTGCTAAATCTAGCCTTCTTAGATCGAATAGCGTGCGCAGCCCCTGCCGGTACTATGCAGGCCCGTTGCCTTGGTCTTAGATCTAACCCTTCAGCTTAACCAACGCTGGGGTGCGGATCGCTCAAGAGAGTCCATAGAGCGTTTGCGTTGCAGCCAAGAGTGTGTCTATGGGTGTGGCATAGCCTTCTTCAACCCACCGTTTTGCGATGTGCAAGACCCCCCCGACGAGCGCGAGACGGACGATGTTGCGCACCTCTTCCTCGTCGTGCGGAATCGGTGTTTGTTCTGCGAATTCAGTTGCAATCATATCGACTGAAAGGTTGAAGTGTCGCGATACTTTCGGGCTCACCGAGTCCACATCGATCAAAAACACCTTAGCGAGATCAGGCTTGTCTCTCAATTCAGTTAGAAAGCTTTGTTGAAAAGCCTTAGTCTGCGCTTTCCTGTCGTTAGGAAAACACTGCGCCGCGGAGACCGCTTTCGAGATAAACTCTTGTAAGACCTTTTCATAACAAGCTGTAAATAGGTCTTCACCATTTTCAAATGACTCGTAGTAGTAACGACTTGTCAGACCTGCTCGCGCGCATATCTGTCGTACCGTTGCTCTGTGGTAACCAACCTCAGCGTAAACAGAAACAGCCGC
>JBCDBQ010000827.1:0-2958 GCA_039183375.1 Pseudomonadota bacterium | reverse complement strand
TCGATCAGAGCCTTATCAGCGTCATCCAGGCGTTCCCAAACGTCACGGCTCAAGCCAAACGATAAGACATGGCCACCATTCGTGATCCCACCGGCAAGCCAAAATTGACTTGTGCCAATCAGTCCATCGGCAATCGCAGCAGTTCGACCAACGGGAACTTCGACAGCATCTGCCGCGTCAATATCTGCGGCCATGGCAAAGCCAAGTCGCTCGCCGACGCGCGCGGCCAGGCCCGTGGCGAGCAACCTCTTACCTTGAACGTGTTCCAACAGCACCAGATCAGTTGTCGCCCACAAACCTGGAGCAGGACCAGAATGGCCGGCAGCAAACGACTTGAGGCCCAGTTCTGCAGCGATGGAATCCCAATGCATTTGTCCACCACCAGCAGTGAGCCAGCTCTTATAGTCGTCTGGTTTGAGGCCCAGGTCGCCCGGCAATCCGGCAAAGAAGCCAAGACCAGGCTCCAAAGAGAGATGATCCGCTTCGGTACCGAAGTAAGCTTGAACTTCACCGGTTCGAGCTAGCTCTGCACCTGAGCCGGTAGTATCGACGAATTGCACATCAATACGGCCATCGCTCACGCTGCGCATGCTGAGCGCCAATTGGTCTGCGCGATCACGCAGATATCCTCTCTGAAACTGAGGAGCGAGAGCCGCTGTAATCTCGATGCGTTGCTTGACATTGGCCGGCGCTGCGAGAGCCTGCTGTGCGGTAATCGTGCTTGTTGCCGTCGCAGCCGCGACGCCACTCGACTTGAGAAATGTTCTGCGATCCATGCCAATACTCCGCAATCGAGCGCTCAACTTTGTAAAATCGCGCTCATCAAAGCGGATCGTATTCGCAAAGACAACTGCGCGGGATCGGCTCAACGAAATTTGTTCCGTGTTGTGGCCCGGAGGGCGAACGTGCTTGAGCGGCCAATCGCTACAAGGCGCCCTCGAATATGCGATTGAGCAATTGGTAGAACGCGCTAGGTCCGGTGTATCCCGTGATGCGGCCAACCTCCTGGCCACGGCGAAACACAACGACTGTTGGAACTTGTTTCAGTGGTTGTTTCAGCCCGAGAACACGAGCCGTAGGACGACTAGCATCAAGAAACCTCATGGGCACGACGCGGCCACGCCTGGACAAACGGTAGCCAGGCAAAACGTCTCGTCGGAACAACTGGCAGTAAACGCAGTTCTTGACCTCGAATACGACAATTTCGTCGCCGTTGGGGTGTGGTAAGTCTGTCGATCCCATCCTTGCAGCTGTCGCTGTTGTGATAACGGCGCACAACATGACAATTGCGGCAGTTAGGTGCCGGTGCCACTCAAGAAATCGTTTTACTCTGTTCACTGCCAACCCAACCACGATTGTTCGGTGGTGGAGGACCAAGCAACGGCGGTGCCAATTGACGCGAATTCGTCATGGCCGCGCTAAATGAGTTCACCATTGCGCCATTAATGGTTAAGTTGGATGAGGGAAACCACACAGTGGTCTGCTGAGAGTTGATTGCGTGTCGGACATACCGGAGTTCGGGAGTCGACAGCCGTGGGGGAAATATGCGCGGATTAGTCTTGGCCTTCATTCTACTGGCTTCAGCACCAGCCGCAGCTGAAACCGTTATTGCCCGACTGGATACCGTCGGCTGCACTTACCATGATGTTCTGTGGGACAAGACTGGCTACGATAAGCAGGGCAAGCCAACGCCGGAAATGATCGCGCTCGATATCTGTACGGGTATTGAGAATGGCCAGAAGTTGGAGCTCTTCGAACAGCAGGTCTACGCCCCTGGTGGTCTCAAGATTGTGCGGATCGATGACAAGCTTTACTTTGTCCGTGTGCGCGATGTAGCAACCGAAAGGCAGCTAGAGATCGAGGCTGTGAAGAGGGCTGCTGCATTGAGAAAATCGCTTCTGAAGAAGAAAGCGCAAAAGACGACGGCGCAGAAGAAAGTGGCGCGCAAAAAAGCTGAGCAGCAGTAGTTCGGAAGTATACCATACGAGCTGTCAATGCCGCGGGCTATCAGCATTAAGGCGACCGGAGTCGATAACAAGCCTCTCATTGAGTTCGTAAGACTGACAGCCATTTAACAGCAGAATGCCAGTGCGGCACCTAAGTAATAGATGCCGCATCTGCTCGTAGTTGTACGGCTGTCGAGAACGTGGACGTCGGTCTATGTCTGGCGGCTCAGTAACGCTCTGCCACAGGCAAAGACTTAGCCGTAATAGAGGCTCTTCCAGGTTACGGTCACCTTGGTGCCAACGCCGACGCGATTATATAGATCGGCAACATCGTGATTGTGCATCCGGATACAACCTTTCGAAACCGGTTGACCGATCGTCCAAGGTGCATCTGTACCGTGGATCCGATAAAGGCTCGAACCCAGATAGAGTGCGCGATTGCCAAGTGGGTTCTTTGGATGGCCACCTGGGACATAGGCCGGCAGACTGGGGTTTTCAGCGCGCATGCTCGCCGTCGGCGTCCAAGTCGGATTGACTCTTTTCTGAGAGATCCGCATCACGCCCTGCCAACGGCTTTTGGGGCGCGGTGTTGCGATCGGGTAGCTGATCGCACGTCCGCGCGCATAAACGTAGTACAACCGGCGGTCTGTGAAGCTGGCGATGATCTGACCCGGTTTGATGCGGGGTGTGATATGGATTAGTTCCGCCGGTTGGGCACCACTTGGCGTCTGCGGCGCGAACCAGTCGCCGGGCCACAGGGAAAAGGCTTGTTGTGCAGAAGCTGGGATTGTGGTGGCTGCGACTGTGAGTGCAGCAGCAGCGGCAGCGAGCGCAAGGCGGCGCCCGGAACGCAAACTCAACATGGAAACTCTAAACCCTTACAAAACTGCAGCTCGCGGCGGCTGCATTGACTGATACTCAGGCCTGAAGATGAGGCTTGGACGGGAAGCTAGAGCCTTATGATGAATAAAGCGTTTCTACCTGTTTCATTCTCTCGTTTTGGCTGCCCAAC
>JBCDBQ010000826.1:0-2963 GCA_039183375.1 Pseudomonadota bacterium | reverse complement strand
GCCAACAATTCCGACGGTGCAGCTCCTAGCATTGATAGTGCTGCGCAACCTTAATTCCCGATGAGCTTAGATCCCCACATAAGCCGGCCAGGGGACGAGCAACGGTTGGTGTTTGTCAACCGCTACTACCACCCTGATCATTCGGCGACGGCACAACTGTTGACTGACCTTGCTGCCGCATGTGTCGGTTCAGATCGAAGCGTGATGGTCATCACAAGCCGCCAGCGATACGACCACGCGTCAGCCGACCTCCCTGCCAAGCAGATTATTGATGGTGTCACTGTCCAACGTGTCTGGTCATTTTGCTTTGGGCGTCGCAACATCATCGGGAGGGCATTTGATTGCGTGTCCTTTATGATGACAGCGAGCCTGCAAACCTGGCGCGTTGCACGAGCAGGCGATATTGTCGTTGCCACCACCGACCCCCCGCTTCTGTCAGTCGCATTGTCGCTGATCGTCAAGTTCCGCGGCGCGCGGCTCATCAATTGGTTGCACGACCTGTTTCCAGAAGTGGCGGAAGAACTCGGCTGGTCTCGCGGTCCGCTCTCGCAACTCTTGCTGCAGGTGGTCCGGTCCTGCCGTAACCGCAGTCTGCATGCTGCCTCGATCAACATCGTACTTGGCCCACTGATGTTGCAGCAGGTGCGTGCGGCTGGCATTCCTGCTGAGAAGGTTCGGATTATCCAGAACTGGAGTGATGATCGCGCGATACGACCGGTGCCGGCACCCGACAATCCTTTGCGTAGGGCGTGGCAATTCGCAATCGATGACATTGTCGTCAGCTATGCCGGCAACCTCGGACGCGCTCATGATTTCGGCACTCTCTTGACGGCCATGCGACTGCTTGATGACGCGTCGGACAAAGTCACAGGAAAGATTCGCTTTCTGATCGTTGGGGGTGGTGTGCTTTACGCTCGGATCCGATCAGAAGTCGCCTCGCTTGGATTGAACAACACGACGTTCAAGCCTTACCAAACGCGCGCGCTTCTCTCTCAATGTCTCAGTGTCGCTGATATCCACCTGACCATTCTGCGCCCCGAGCTCGAGGGCCTCATTGTCCCAAGTAAGTTCTACGGTGCCGCCGCTGCAGGTCGCCCCATCATTCATATCGGCGCCACGACTGGCGACATCGCGAACGTGGTGACTGCTGCTGATTGCGGCCTGGCCGTGGTCGAGGGTGATGGCCCCGGTCTCGTCCAAGCCATCCATCGCCTCGCCAGGGATTCCGAACTCCGGTCTGCGATGGGCAACAGGGCCCGTCAGTTAGTGGAGAATGACTTGGGCCGATCGAGATCCGTCGACGCGTGGCTGCACGTTCTTGACGAGCTATCTTGAACCAAGCCGTCATTCGAAGAAACGGCGCTCTCGTCAGCATCAGGCCAAGAGAACCTCGCCTCACCAATTCAACGTCAATGACATTCGCTAACATTTTCGGCACCACCCGTTCTGTTGAGACGCTGCCCAGAGTAACCTCAGCCGCAAATTGCGCTCCACCGGAAGGTCATTCATGTCCTCTTATTTCATGCCCACGCGGTCTAGCCAGATCGCGGCAATAACTGTTATCGGCACCATGTTTGTTCACGCCCAGCTCGGAGTGGCGTCTGAAACCCAGAAGATCAGAAATAGCAGTGAAGATCGATTGTCCGTCCTGCTGGTTGGCAACTCGCACCTTCTAATGCCAGGTTTCACCAAACGGCTGATGCGCAGCTTGAAAACGCAAGCAGGTGGCAAGCGCAGCGTTTCTCTCAAAGTCGTTGCGAAGATCGGCACAACGCTGACGAAATCTCGCAAGAAGAGTTCGACACTCTCGGCCATGCGCGCAAAGGCCTGGGATGTCATCGTCCTGCAAGAGTCAACGACGGCCTTCATGACCAATCATGGCCGCAAGAATTTTCTGGCTGCCGTCGCGTGGTTCCAGAAGAACAAGCCTGCCGCATCAAAGCTGCTGCTTTGGCAGGCCTGGCCGCAAGGCTCCAGTCACGCGCTGTATTACCGGCGCGGCGTGTGGGGGCGGTGGTTCAAGAACCCGCCCAAAAACCCCAACCAGTTGTTCAGCTGGATTTCGACGGGTGCGAAACGCGCCGCAGATGCGAATAATGTGTTCATATCGCCGATCGGTCATTGCTGGATGAGCCTGCCAAAACGCAAGCGGCCGTATGCCGGGGACGACTATCACCCGAGCGGTCGCGGTCTAACCTTCATTGCTGAGACCCTGGCAAGTTCGGTCGTGGCTACATCGGCCGGGCAGAGCGGAGATGATAAGCGACTGATCGGCAGCTGTCCTAAGGGCAAATGAGAATAGCTTGGCGCGCCAAGCACTCTAGCCTGACCATCTCCCTTGGCCAGTCAATCTGTTTTGGATTGTGAGTTGGCAATCAGCGGCGACACACGCTCGACAGGGAGATGGAGATCATCGTCCCTGGAGAAACCGTTCCATCCAAGTTGGTGACTTCGGTGCCCTTCGCTTTGGTCTGAAGCGGCGTGTTGTGACGCGCTCTGGCGCTAGCGCTGCTGCGGGCTGGGCCACCTCCTCCGCCGACTCAAGTGTCGCAACGGCCAAGGGCTTTGAATCGGTCACATCTGGTATCGCCCACAAATCTGATGAGGCGCCACGCTTCTGGGGCGCGCGATCGGCGATCACCTCTGCACTCTCGTCGTTCAGCACAGAAAACCGGCTCTTGTAATCATCTTCGTTGGCAGAGAAAGAGCTAGAGCTAAATACTCCAACAGTTACGACGGCGGCTAAGGCACCGACCATTATCCCCGACAAACGCATACTATTTGTCCTAACTCAACGCATACAGAAGATGTATATAGGACCGCCAGTCTGGAGATTCCAAGAGGCAGGGCTTCAATTTCTGCTCAACGTGAGTTGATTTCGCAAGGTGATGTATTTTAGTTACACGCCGATAGCGCAAGAACATTACCACACAGGAAGTCCACGGCTTTTTTGAAACACGTAG
>JBCDBQ010000825.1:0-2965 GCA_039183375.1 Pseudomonadota bacterium | reverse complement strand
GATGCCATGCGTGCCGACTTCCTGCGCGACGGACTTCACGAGAGCGACGATCCCGCCCTTGGCTGCTGCGTAGTAGGACAGCCGTGCTTGTCCAACTCTTGCTGCATCGGAAGCCAGGAAAATCATCCGCCCAAACCCGCGATCGATCATACCAGGTAAGAGGCCGTGCATAAGGTGCATTGGACCAGTCAGGCAGACGCCCAGCATTCGGTCCCAGTCTGACCCATCCGACTCCAGGAACGTTTTGTTGTCGAGGACGGCCGCGCTGTTGACCAGGATGTCAGGCGGCGCCAGCTCCTGGCTGATGGTCTCAATCATCTTTGCCACAGCTGCGGGCGCGGAAATATCAGCAGCTACCGCGATCGCTTCAATGCCAAATTCGTCGCGAAGCGTCTTTGCGCCGTGTTCGATCCCTTCGCTGTTGATGTCGACCAGTGCAACCTTGACACCCTCGCCAGCGAGAATACGGGCGGTCGCAAATCCGATGCCGCGCGCTCCGCCTGTGATCAGTGCGCATTTGCCCGCCAGCCCGATATCCATTGCAATGCTCCGTCGCCCACCGCGTGTGTTTGCAGCCTAGGTAAGTTCCTGAAAGTGGACAATGCAGCGGTATCCGACAATCAGATACTCGGTGATTGGTCGTCGTGTGAAAAAGCATCACATCGCAGATCGGCGGAATCTTCACCGGAGTGTTCGTCGCGATATAGTCGCGTAATTATAACCACCGTCGCACGAAGGCCGATATGGCTGTTGAACAAGCTTTCACCGGGATCCGGGTTCTGGAACTGGGTACACGCCTCAGCGCTGGCGGATGTGGCAGCTTGCTCAGTCAAGCCGGTGCATCGGTTCTTTATGTCAAGCTGGCAGGTCACGCGTCCACTGTGCCGACAAAGCACGACTACCGCGCTTTGTACTCGGCTGGAAAGTCGGCCGTCACGCTTGATTGTGATGTGCAGGCCAATCAGCTTCGTGAGCTCGTTAGCGCTTCAGATGTCGTTATCACCTCGCATGACACTGATCCGGATTGGCCGGCAATGCTCGGTGCCGGTTGGTCTGATGGCAAGATCGTTTGCGATATATCTGCGTTTGGAAATTCCGGGCCGTTGAGTGGGCAATGTGCAACTGACTTCGAAGTGCAGGCGTTGACGGGTTTGATCGATACCACTGGCGATGCAAGCGTGCCGCCATCGCGCATTGCCATACCGGTCACAGAATGCCTGGCAGCGTTGCATGCCTTTGGTGGCATTGGTGCGGCGCTGCGCACCCGCCGCAAGCAGGGCATTATTCAGAACGTCGAGATTGCGCTTTATGATTGCGCCTTCGCTGCGAGCGCGTCGTTTCTGCCGAAGTTCATTGCCGAAGGGAAGGTTCCTCGCCGCGTCGGTAATCGTCATCCGATGACCTTGCCGTGGAATGTCTACAAGTCGCGTGACGAGTGGGTGTTGATCTGCACCTCCAGCAATGATCATTGGAAACGCCTGGCTGATCAACTTGGCGACCAGCGCCTTATCGACGATCAGGAACTGATGACGGCGGCCGGGCGGGCAAGTCGTGCGGATGAATTGGATATCGCCATCTCGAAGTGGGTCCAGGAACGAAGCGCCGAAGAATGCGTCCGAACCATTTCGCAACTATCAATTCCTTGCGCAACGATCGCGCCACTCGAGAGCCATCCGGTTGAGGTCAATCTCGATCATCGCGGTCAGGTTTGTAAACTGTATGATCCCATCGAAGAGCGTGATGTGTTCGTGCCTGGACCGGTTTTGCGTACGATTGGGCAGTCAGGCACTGTTCCGAGCGAGATTCCCAGAATTGACGGTGACGGCGAATGGAACGGTGCGGCCGCGTCAGTCGTAAAGACACCAGACCAGGATCCCGAGCGTCCGCTGGCCGGCATCCGGGTGGTCGAAGTCGGTCCCTTGACGACCGGTCCGCTGTGTGGCCGCATGTTGGCGTCCCTCGGCGCAGATGTTGTCAAAGTTGAACCACCCGCCGGCGACGCAATGCGCCATATGCCACCGCTGCAGAATGGCCAGGGATATTTCTTCAGCTACTACAACACAGGCAAGAAAGCCGTTGCCCTGGATCTCAAACAACAAGGTGACCGCGCGCAACTCACCCAATTGCTTGCTGGCGCTGATGTCCTCATTCAGAATCTGAAGGAGGGGGCGTTTGCCCGTATGGGCTTCACGAACGACGTGATGGCGCATATCAATCCGCGGTTGGTTCGCTGCGAGATTTCGGGGTTTGGACAGGACTCGCTCTATAGCGGGCGCCCTGCCGTTGACAGCGTCGTTCAGGCTATGTCGGGCATCATGACTGTCAATCGCGCTGGCGATGAACCGATGAAGACGGGCATCTCGTTTGTTGACCTTGAAGTTGCCATTCTGTCGTTTGGAGCGGTCCTGGCTGCACTCGAACGACGCGACCAGACCGGCAAAGGGGTGCATCTTGACCTTGCCATGCAGGACATTGCCAGCTGGTCGACCCAGACATTTTGGAACGGCGCGGCATTGCCACCCTCATCCACTGTTATCGCATGTCGGGACGGTCAGGTGATCGCGCTCGGTGATGGCGAGAGTTGCTGCAAAGCGCCTGGTTTCTTCAGTGCTGGCGATGGCATCGATGCAAACCTCAAAACCGAGCAGAGTGTGGCGGATGTCCGGGCCGGCCTGGAAAATATTGGAGTTTTGGCTGCGCCACTCAACACGGTCGCTGATTGTCTCCACCATCCGCAGACTGTGGCGCGTCAGCTGCACGGCGAGCTCTTAGATCCGACCGGCACGGTCTGGCCCGCCATCCGCGTGCCGGTTGGCTTGTCGGTCACGCCCGTGCATTCGACGCATGTGATTGGCCCCGTGGGATTTGATGCAGCCGTGCTACTTGATGCAAGCGACCAGCCCAAAACATCAGAGGCAGCGAATTGATGAGCGATGACATTCTTCTCGTTGAACGGAGTGGGCCT
>JBCDBQ010000824.1:0-2969 GCA_039183375.1 Pseudomonadota bacterium | reverse complement strand
GTCGTGTGCAGCAGGTAGATAAGGAAGATGAAAATAACCGGAGTGGGGACTTCGATCCCAACGCTGTTTGCGCCCCAGACGAGCACGAGAAAGCCAAGCCCTACTTGGACAACGCCTAGTCCGAACTTTAGCGGTGATGAGGGTTCGAAGCCGCGCTGACCCATAAAAGTCCACAAAGTTGCGAAGACCGGCGCGAGCAGGATGATGTAGATCGCGTTGATTGACTGGAAAGTCGATGCAGGGACGCCTCCGCGGTCGACATGACGATCAGTAAACAGGTTGAGCGAGGAGCCTGCTTGTTCGAACAAGGCCCAGAACACGATCGACGTGCATATCAGGAACATTGCGGCGAGGATCCGGTCTCGGTCTTCGCTCTCCAACTTAATGACAGCCGTCCCGATCACATATGCAACCAGCAGCACGCCAAAACCGCCAAGTAGCCAACCGACCACTGCTTGGTACTGGATCAGAACCCAGCACAGGGCCACTAGCGCAAAGCCAATCCCATACATGCTCCATTCGCGATTCTTGGCTAGCGGCGCGGGTGGTTCGCCGCGACCGAGCAGCAAGCCCTTGCCCCAGGTAAATACGATAAGGCCGGCGAGCATGCCGATCCCTGCAAGGCCAAATCCATAGGCCCAACCATAAGTCTCGCCAATATAGCCGCACAGCAACGACCCGATCGCTGCGCCGAGGTTAATCCCCATATAGAAGATCGTATAAGCGCCATCGCGCCGCACGTCTGTGCGGGGGTAGAGCTGCCCAACCAGCACCGAGATGTTGGCCTTGAGGAAACCTGAGCCGACAATAATCAAGGCCAGTGCCAACCAGAACACATAGATGACAGGATTATCGACGTTGCCCACGGCAGGTTCGCCCTCAAACGCCATGAAAAAGTGACCAAGCGTCAACAGCACCGCGCCAAAGGCCACCGCCTTTCGCTGCCCCAGAACTTTGTCGGCCATGTAGCCGCCGACCGCTGGAGTGATATAAACAAGCGCTGTATAAGCCCCGTAGATGATGCCAGCATCACTATCTGAAAACAGCCAGTGCTTGGTTAGATAGAAGATCAGCAGTGCGCGCATTCCATAATAGGAAAAGCGCTCCCACATCTCTGCGAAAAACAGCACGAAGAGGCCCTTTGGATGCCCCAGTATTGTTCCTGCGCTGTCGCCATGCGGCAAAGCTTGAGTGGCCATATTTTAGTTGTATCCCTTTTGGCGGGCTCGCGTGCACTGCCTCACGAGCAACTCCCCGAAAGACAGACATCCTAACGACCTTCTTGCCTGTGTGAAGCTTTTGTTTCGCTGAACATGACTATGCTTGCTTGAGCTCGCAGAGCTTGACGCGCATGGCTGTATTATGTCACTGATGCACCTAGTGAGAGTTGTATGAGTCAATCACGACCTGTCTATCTGAAACTGCGCGATCAAATTGCGGCTGCGATTATTGAGGGCGACTATCCTGAAGGTGCGATGCTGCCATCGGTTCGAGCGCTCGCTGCACAGCAGGGCGCAAATCCTCTGACGGTTGCCAAAGCCTACCAGCAATTTCAAAATGATGGTCTGGTCGAGGTTCAGCGCGGAGTTGGAATGTATGTCGTCCAGGGCGCTGCTGAATTGCTTCGCAAGCGGGAGCGCGACCAGTTCCTGCGCGAAGAATGGCCCGAGATCAAAACTCGCATGGAACGTCTGGGTCTGCGCCCTACAGATCTGGTTGAACAAACCTAGTAATTCCACTTAGCCCCTTCCTAAAGCAGGAATCCCGGGTGGAGAAGCCAAGGGCGTAAAGATATTCGCCTCTATCCTTGCGGAAATCCAAGCATTCTGCCATTGTTGCAAACTATGCATTGCCTTTCGGGTCGGGGCGATCGGTAAGAAACCGGCTGTAAAAGCTGCGACGGTGGGAATGCAGAGACAGGGGCTGCAGCCGCCACCGGGAGGGCGATATGATTAGATCGGAATTGCTGCACGAGCTCCACAAGGACAATCCAGAGCTTCGTGCTGAAGAGATCGAGCAGGTTGTCGACGTGTTCTTCAATGAAATCTCTGAGCGGTTGGCAGAAGGCGGGCGTGTTGAGTTGCGCGGCTTCGGAGCTTTTTCCACCCGTGATCGCGAAGCCCGCGTGGGCCGCAATCCGCGTACCGGCGAGGCAGTCGATGTCCCTGCCAAGCGCGTGCCCTATTTCAAAGCCGGCAAAGAAATCAAAAATCGCCTCAACGGCGGTTGATCTCGCGCTCTTGTGAGTTGCTCCAAAATCGACGTCTGCTATCGCGCCACTTCGCGACGCGCTTCAACAGAGCGCGGCCAGCGGGTGTGGCGGAATGGTAGACGCCGGGGACTTAAAATCCCCTGATCCTATAGATCGTGTGGGTTCGAGTCCCACCACCCGCACCAATTCTCCTTGGTCCATGGCACAAAGCCTAGGATCTACATTCAGACCAGCGCTCGATCTCCGAATAGCATCTTGTCGAGGCTGTACGGCCCCGGTCCTCGGCACGCGATGAAAAGGAACACGAAACAGTATAATGCAATGAGCTCACCGCCGTTGTTGACCGGATAAAAGTTGCCGTCGATCTGTGTCGAGAAGCCGCCATGGACGAGCCAGTATCCGACAGCGGACATGCCGCTGGACAGAAAGGCCGAGATGCGGGTGAACAAGCCAAGGGCAATGGTAATGCCCAGCACCAGCTCAATCCATCCAGCCGCGAGTGACATGTTTGAAAGTTCGTAGGTGAATTCCTTAGGGAAATTCAGCAGCTTCTGCGTACCATGTTGGACGAAGAACAGTCCGCTAAACAATCGCATCAGCGCGTAGCTTGGCTCTGTGATTTTCTCGAGAAACTGCATGGTCCTACCTCACTTGCACATTGGGTGTGACATTGTCCGCCCTAGCTGTATCAGAGCAGCATGCACTTTCAACTGACCGATGAACAGCGTGAGCTTCAGGATGCCGCGCGCAAGTTTGC
>JBCDBQ010000823.1:0-2977 GCA_039183375.1 Pseudomonadota bacterium | reverse complement strand
CTTATGTTTCTCGGGCTGGGCCACGGCTATGCCCCTACAAAGCATAATTTGTGTCTTGGCTTGGAGCGGGGCAGGCCCATGAATGATAGTCGTAGCAAGACCGCGTTTGTTCTGCTGCATGGCATTGGCGCTCAGGCACACACGCGAACCATTCGCGACTTCCTAACATGCATTGCACCAAGTGTTGGTTCCGATCCCTCGCAGGAGATGAGCCAGCGTTCGCCAGATGCGCTATCCGATGACTACGCGTATGTTACGGCCACGCGAGAACACAATGGCTCTAGTGTCGTCGTAGCTGAGTACTTCTGGGCGGATTTGTCGAGAATTCAAACCGGTCTGTTCTCGGTGCTGAGAAACTTTTTCAACCTCGTGGCTGACGCGCCTGACATCATCTATGCATGCCTGGGTCCAAATTCAGCCGGGGAGCAGACGAAAGACTATCTCATACTGCGCCTGCTGCGTTCGATAATCGCATTGTCCATCTGGCTGATTTATTTCCCCATCGTTGCTCTTAATCTGGCCTATGGCGTGTTCGTCTTGGATTTTGCTGCCCGTGTCAGATATGACGACAAGGTTGCCCTGACCTCGACGGCTGACCTTAATGTTATAATTGCCGGGATGATCGCACTGGCTGCCTTTGCCATCATCAAATTTGCTGGCCGTATAGGATCCTACATTTCCTCATTGCTGGCTTTCACCGCCGCATTTACGGCCGGAGTTTCGCTACTCGCCGCATACCGAGTGATAACGGGTGAAGGAAGCGCCACATACGGTGACTATGCCAACATTTTCAACGTCGGACTGAACGCGCTGTGGCTGGTCGTTTCTGTGGGCTCGTTGATTTATTTGGCGCTGCTGCCGGTTCTCCTGATATTCTTCAATCAGCGGCGGCGAGGGCTACTTCTTGGCTTCGCAGTGATGTTCCTCGTCACGCGGTTTTGGCTCGTGCTGATTACCACGGTCTGGTTGGCCATTCTGACTACGCTGTACGATGAGACGACCTATGCCTCTCTCGTCCAGCAGATCGGTGGCCCAATTCGCTTTCTAAGCATCTTCTGGCTTGAGGTCATTGTCATTGCCGCCACATTCGTTCTTTCGCTAGCCAGTTACTTACTTAAATCGCGGGAACAGAGCGGTGCACAGCTACCAAAAGCCTACCCACGTCTCATTGCGGCATCGAGCTTTCCCTATGTTGCGATCGCCCTGTCTGTCTCGGCATTGGCTGCCATTGTCGCGTGCAGCTGCTCTGAGCTGATCAAGGATTGTCAGAGTTTGAACTGCCAGTTCGTCTATACAGCGACAAACGCTATTGTTGCGAACGCGGCGACGCTCTTGTTCTTTGGCACCTTGGTTGTTCAATTCGCGCACAAAGGCTTCGAGCCGGTCTTGGATATCGTCAACTTCTTCAAGAGCGACAGAGGACATAGGCGCGTCAACCCTTTGGCTGCCATCACCAGCATCTGGGCTTACTCGCCTGGTGGCAATCGGCACTTCAGGGGGATGCTGGGCGAGAGGCTCGTCGCCCAGATCGACGACATGTCATCGCGCTTCGGACCGTTTGACCGCATCGTGTTTGTTGCTCACAGCCTTGGTAGCATGATGGCTCTCGACTACATTTCGACGGTGCACAAGAGCGAGACGAAGCCAGCGCGCATGGAGCTTATAACGATGGGCTCACCGTTGGAGTACATTTTCCGCTTTTACATGCCCCATCTCTTCCCGGCAGCAGCGTCATTCGCCGATGAGCACGATCTCAGATGGACCAATGTGTATCGTGCGGACGACTATGTCGGAACACACGTCACAGCAACGCTCAGTGATCGAATTGAAGAGATACCTTTGCCGCCGGAAGGGCACTTTGGCTATTTCAGCGACGAGAAGGTAGGACAGATAATTCGAGAACGCTATTTCTGACCGGAGGATCGTTGATCCTTTGTCTCAACCGAGAATCTGCTGGATCACTGGCCATTCCCAAATCGGTCCGAGCAACTGACCAAGTGCTGCAGCTCCGCCGATCATTAGCGAAATATAGGCTATGACTGTCGTGCGGCCCTGCCTCTGGCCAACCTTGTAAATGATGTCATTTTGCTCGGCGAGCCTGGCAGCGATACGGTCTGCGATCAATTCAGCCGCCTCGGCGTTGGCGCTAATGCTGGACTGCGCCAACTGCCGTTCATGCTGCTTTTGCAGGAAGTCGCGGTGGCGTTGGTCCGCAGAGAGGTGCTGGTTCATGTTGAGATCTCCATCCAATCAGGCCCTGTCGTGATCAAACAGCAAGATCTTTCGCATGCCAGTGTGGACAAAATCTGGGCAACCCGTCCCAGCAACTCGTCGGGGCAGCTGAGATATCCATCGTTAAGCAATTTCGCGCCGCCGGATAAAGTCGGCAATTGCACCAGCACACTGATGAGCATGCGACAGTGCGATGCCGTGACGTGCGCCCGGGATCACCATCATTTCGGCGTCCGGCAAACCATCTTTCAGTTGCACTGGAATATCCAACGGGATGAATGGACTTGAATCCGGGTGCATCAGCAGCACCGGGCACGTAATTTCGGTAAGTCGGTCAGTGAAATTAAGACCAACAAGGATGTCAGCGAGCTGCAGGATTGTTTCGCCATCACTCGCCATCTGCGCTTTATGAAACCAGTCACGCTGTTCATCTGAGGTCTGCCAGGAAGTGAAGCGCTTTGCGATCATGTCATCGGACCAAGCTTCCAGGCCTTGCTCGGACATGAGATTGCGCCACCCCTGAACATGACCGAGTGTGCCGCCGATATGCGCTGTGGAACAGGTCCCAATGGCTGCCACATCCGCGTTGTCAGCCGCAGCCACCAGACAGGTCGTACCACCCATGGATTCGCCGATCAGAATATAGCGGTCCGCACCGGCATCCTTGGCAACCGCAACCACCATGTTCGCGAGATCATGGATATCCCAATCCAGATCCGCTCCAGGCCGGAACGATTGACCATGG
>JBCDBQ010000822.1:0-3011 GCA_039183375.1 Pseudomonadota bacterium | reverse complement strand
GGCGACCTCTTCGTGAAAGAGGTGGAGGCAGCTGGAACCGCCCTGTTGCCCGTTGATTCTGAGCATGCCGCAGTCCATCAGGTGATCGACTGCCGCCGCATCGAGGACGTTAAGGCGATTACGATTACTGCTTCCGGCGGGCCCTTTCGGACCTGGTCAGCGGACGATTTGCAAAAAGCTACTCCTGATCAGGCATTGAAGCATCCAAACTGGTCCATGGGCGCAAAAATCACGATCGACTCCGCAACATTGATGAACAAAGGCCTTGAGCTGATCGAAGCGTTCCACTTGTTTCCGGTGTCTGCCAAACAGCTGAAGGTCGTAGTCCACCCGCAATCGATCATCCATTGCCTGGTTGAATTTCAAGACGGATCTGTCGTGGCTCAGCTCGCTAATCCGGACATGCGCACGCCAATAGCTTACAGTTTGGCCTGGCCACGGCGCATGAAAGCCCCGACCAAACCATTAGATCTTGTGGAGCTGGCAAAATTAACCTTCGAAGCGCCCGATGAAGACCGTTTTCCAGCGCTACGTTTGGCAAGGCAGGTCTTGGAGCTCGGTGGTTCGGCGCCCAACATTCTTAACGCGTCAAACGAGTGCGCCGTGGCGGCTTTTCTCGATGGCCGAATTGGTTTTCAAGATATTCCGGCAACCGTGGCCGACTGCCTTGAAAAGGCCGAACAACGCGGAATGTTCAAATGTGCCAATCACATAGACGATGTGATCGAAGTCGATGGACAGGCACGGCAATTGGCACGTGATGTGATGGGACTATAACTGAGTGTCTTGGTTTAAGACGGTCAAGCCAAACAAAGCTATCGACGACTAAGGATAAAATTCATGAGCATGCTGATCGGGGCAGTTGAAACACTGCCAACCATCATCTTCTTCGTCGCAGCGTTCCTCTTAGTCCTAACCGTGGTTGTGTTCGTGCACGAGCTCGGCCACTTCCTGGTCGCCCGCCGTTGCGGTGTGATGGTCTCGACCTTTTCGATCGGGTTTGGACGAGAGATCTTTGGCTTTGTCGATCGTCACGGCACACGCTGGCGGGTCGCGTGGATCCCCTTAGGTGGCTACGTTAAGTTTATCGACGATGAGAATGCTGCCAGCGTTCCCGGCAAACAGAGCGGCACTGATGAAACGTCCCGGAGCGGCACAGATCGTTACACAACGGGGCAGGTTGACAACAGCGCTTCTGCGGCTGCCGAGCAAGTAATTGATCAACAAAGACAATTAACACCGGAAGAAAAAGCTGGCCGCTTTCATACGAAACCAATCTGGAAGCGTGCGGCTGTCGTGGCTGCCGGTCCGATCGCTAACTTCATTCTGGCGATCGCGATCTTTGCAATTATGTTCATGATCTATGGTCAATACAAGTTGTCGCCCAAAGTGCAAGGTGTTGTACCAGGCTCGCCAGCTGCTGCGGCGGGCTTCAAAGCAGGTGATTTGGTGCGCCGCGTGAATGGTAAGGAGATCGATGATTTTGCGGAGTTGCAGCAGATCGTGGCAACCAGTCCTAAGCGCCAATTAAAGGTGGCTGTCGAACGATCCGGCGATCTGGTAACACTCAGTGTTACTCCAATTCTCAAAGAACGTTACGATCGGATTGCCGGCAAGCACATGAGACCGGAAATCGGTCTTCAGGCTTCCCGCGACAGAAGTCTAGTGTCCCACAGAGATGTCGGTCCGCTTCATGCAGTTCAACTCGGAGCCGAACGCACCTGGACAATCATCAGCCAGACTGTGAACTACATCAACGACATCATATGGCAGCGTCAGCGTGCTGATCAGGTGGGTGGAATCATCAGAATTGCGGATGCTTCTGGCAAAGTTGCTCAACTTGGACCTGAATACATTATTCAGTTCATCGCCTTTCTGTCCGTAAGTATCGGATTTATCAACCTTTTGCCCATTCCGCTGCTGGATGGCGGTCATTTGATGTTTTATGCCGTCGAAGCCGTGCGAGGCCGACCGTTGAGCGATCGAACCCAGGAGATGAGCTTCAAAGTCGGCCTTGCGTTGGTGATCTCATTGATGCTCTTCGCAACCTGGAATGATCGTGTAGTTGTAAAGTCTTGGTTCCAACAACCGCCTGCTGAGAATCAGTCCCAGTGAAGCATTCTTGCCACTTCCAAAATCGTTCCTGAATCGTTAATTGTTGTTGATCAAATCCAGAGCTGCGAACGCGATGGCCTCATCATGTCCGCAATTCGAAAGTAGGGGGATTTGATGCGTCAGCTCCGGCCGATGGGCAGGCGTAGTAACTGGGGGATCGGCACAGGAAGGGCGAGCGCAGGGATGCCTCAAGCTTGTTTCCAACATCTTAGACAGCTCGGGATTCTCCTGGCTGTGACTACCGGCGTGTTCATTGCGGCTGCGATCGAGACACGAACGGGGTTCAATAGTGCGGCTTACGCGCAGACCATAGTCCGACAAATACAGGTGCAAGGTAACCGGCGCGTTGAACCCGCGACGGTCCGATCTTATCTCGATTTCACCGTTGGCGATCGTTATGACGACGCTCGCGTGAACTCGTCTTTGCGCGCTTTGTTTGCGACCGGCCTGTTTGCAGATGTGAATATCTATCTGCAAGGCACAGTGGTCGTTGTCACGATTGTAGAAAACCCTGTCATCAGCAAGGTTGCATTCGAGGGCAACAGCGAAGTTGATACAAAAACTTTGAAGTCCGAAGTGCGTCTCAAGTCGCGCGCAGTTTATACACGTGCTCGCGCCATAGCGGATGCACAGCGCATTCTAGACGTCTATCGCCGACAGGGTCGTTTCGCAGCGACGGTTGAGCCAAAACTCATCGAGTTGGGCGATAGCCGCGTGAACTTAGTGTTTGAGATCCGAGAAGGTGTCGCGACCAAAGTTCAAAGTATCAACTTCATCGGCAACAGCGCTTTCAGCGACTCCCAGCTCCGCGATATCATCACAACGACGCAATCCGGCTGGTTTGACTTTCTGACGAGTGGTGGAATCTATGACCCTGAGCGCTTGAAGTTAGATCG
>JBCDBQ010000821.1:0-3025 GCA_039183375.1 Pseudomonadota bacterium | reverse complement strand
CAATTCTTCAACCTGGAAATTGCACTTCAGGTCTGGCCGCTCATGCTTCGTGGCTTGGGCATGACGCTGATGCTTTGCGCCATAATTATTCCTCTCGGTATCTTTGGTGGCTTGTTGGCAGCGATTGCTGCCACGAGCAACTCAAATGCCCTGCGGATATTTACGCGGGTCTACGCAGACTTTTTCAGAGCCATTCCTCCGCTCGTGCTGCTGATTTTCGTTTACTCAGCGTTGCCGTTTGCAGGCATCAATCTTTCACCTCTGGCAGCCGTGGTGATTGCATTTGTCTTAAACAATTCGAGTTTCTACGGTGAGATATTTCGGGCCGGCATCCAAAGCATAGGCGAAGGGCAATGGCATGCCGCGCGCGCTACAGGTTTGAACTTGGCGCAAACTCTGTTCTATGTGATTATCCCCCAAGCCACCCGCAATGTTTTGCCAGATCTCGCTTCCAACACGCTCGAAGTCGTCAAGTTGACGGCGCTCGCAAGCGTGGTTTCATTCTCTGAGCTACTCTACTCGGCGGATATGGCACGATCCGTAACATTTAACGCGACACCAATTGTCATGGCTGCAGCCATTTACCTTATCATCATGTGGCCCTTAGTGCGGTTGGTTGGTCGGCTTGAACACCGCATTGGTTCGTAAGGCAAAGTGCAATCGCGTATGGCAAGGGTCATGTGGCGGTTCTGTCTTGGCCGCACGATCCGTGACAGCTGCGTCTTGGTCACGGCTTGTCGATAGCTGCAGGTGACGCTGCATGTACTCATCGGTTAAAACATAACGATCCAGCCGGGGCGGCCGTTTATCGAAACCGCACTTGATCGCTGCTTGATCCTAGACCTTAGTCACAATGTTCCCGATCGAATTCTCATGATGTGTATCGGCGGCTTCACCATTAGGGTTCGAGAGCTTCAACCTGTTCTCGATGGCTATGTAATCGGCACTGACGACCCGCATGGCCTGCGCAGCCTGAACAGAAACTCGCTACTGTGATGTTTGTCTCTTGCAACGATTTCATGTTGGAAGGATTTGGGATGCTCGGGCAGCTCGAATGCTGAAATGCTGAGCAGTATCGGATGCTTTGCTGAAACTTCGAGCTTGGGTCTCGATTTTAAACCGTTATCGTGTGAGCCTATACGACGTTGAGATCTCTCTTCGGGCCAAAGCCTAGTTCTTAGGTGACGGGTCCTCGATCAACCGGAGAGCGCAAATGAAGCTTGGTGTGTTTATCCCGATTGGTAACAACGGTTGGTTGATCAGCACCACGTCGCCTCAATACATGCCGACTTACGATCTCAATCGGTCGATAGTGGAGAAGGCGGAGACCTTTGGTTTCGACTTTGCACTATCAATGATCAAGCTGCACGGTTTTGGTGGTCCATCGCAATTCTGGGATCACAATCTTGAGTCATTTACACTCATGTCTGCACTTGCAGCAGTGACCGAGCGCATTCAGCTATTTGCTACCTGTGCTGTCCTAACAATGCCTCCGCCCATTACGGCGCGCATGGCCGTGACGATTGATAACATTTCGCGTGGCCGGTTTGGTGTCAACATTATCTCGGGTTGGCAGCGTAGAGAATATACGCAAATGGGAATGTGGCCCGGCTCAGAACACTATAAGCGTCGTTACGATTACTGCGCCGAGTACGTCCAAATCATGAATGAGCTTTGGGCTACAGGGCGGTCAGATTTCAAAGGTGACTTTTTCACAATGGACGACTGTCGCTGCAGTCCGTTGCCAAGTTCCAAAATTCCGATCATTTGTGCCGCTCAAAGCGACGCCGGAACAAGATATGCCGCAACACACGCCGATTATAATTTTTGTGTTGCGGCGGGCATTAATAACCCAACGGCTGTTGCGCCCAGTGTTGCACGATTGACAGCTGCAACTGAAGAAACTGGCCGAAAGTGCGGAGCCCTTCTTCTGACGATGATCATCGCTGATGAGACAGACGAGGCCGCCATGGCCAAATGGGAGCACTACAAGGCTGGAACCGATCTTGAAGCGTTGGCGCATCGTGACGAGCAAGCCAAAGATGATCCATCGAAGGATCCCTATGCCATGCCGAACCGTCGCGCGACAACCGGGGTTGAACAACTCCCAACCAATCAGGGTGTCCTTATCGGTTCTTACGCCTCTATCGCACGCATGCTCGACGAGATGTCGGAGGTGCCGGGTGTGGAAGGTGTGATGCTTACTTTCGATGACTTCGTCGTTGGCATGGAGCAGTTCGGGCATCGCATTCTGCCGCTTATGAAATGCCGCAAAAGCATTCATGCCGCCTGACAGCTCTTTTCTTCGTTTTGTAGTTTGATCACACCGCAGTTTAGATATTCGTTGCATTCAGGTGTGCAACCCTCCCAACTGATCTGGGCACAACCCACTACTTCGCAACCGCGCCCGTTTCGAATTACTTTGGCCGTAGTCCAGAGTTTAATTCGGCGCCACTTGTTGACAGCGAAATCTCGTATCAATTGCGACTTTGCAGTTTAGCCGCAAGTGATCAAACATCGGGCAACTGCACAAACAATTGACGCCAAATTAGCATGGACATGGTCAATGCCGCGTGTAACGATTTCGAATATAAAAGTATAAAATTGGTTTCAACTCAATAATCTTTTCGGGATCCAAAGAATGGAAAGGAAGAATTAGATGAAACTAAAAACGAGTATTGTTTTTCTAGCTTGCCTGCTTTTGGTCGGCATCGGCACCCCGGCATCAACAGTTCATGCAGCCGCTAAGAAATGGCGGATCCAAACCGCGCTTCCGGCAGCCTCAATGTACATGGATATCATAAAGGAGTTTGCCTCAAACGTGGACACCATGTCTGGCGGGCGGCTAAAAACCGACGTCCTGCCAGTCGGCGCCGTTGCAGGCTTTTTTGACGTTCAAGATGCTGTCGACAAGGGCTTGGTCGAAGGCGGTTTCACCTGGCCGCACTTCTTTTCAGGCAAACGCCCTGCGGCTTATCTTTTTGCAGACCAACCTAGTGTTGGTGGCATGGATCAGTTCACTTAT
>JBCDBQ010000820.1:0-3029 GCA_039183375.1 Pseudomonadota bacterium | reverse complement strand
TTCGGAACATTCCCAATCCTGGATCCGGATGCCGATAAGTTCGTGGCTGAAATGGGTGGGTCCAACGTCGTCGTGCCAAAGGTCGGCGAGGCGATCGACGTCTAATCGTCAACATGAAAGTGTTTGGATGAACTAGGCGCGCGGTACGTTAGGCTACACTGACGATCTGCGCGCCAACGGCGTTAGCCAGCGACTTGGGCTCAACCGCGAAGACACTGTTCGGAGTTCCAGCTGCTGCCCATACAACTTCATGCTGAAGTAGATCCTGATCTATGAAAGTCCGTAACGGGGCAGTGTGGGCAAACGGTGGGATGCCGCCGATGGCGAAACCTGTGATCTCGCGAACGTACTCAGCGTTGGGACGGTGTAGTTTTTCGCCAGCGTAGTCTGCAGCCTTCTTCTCATTGACGCGATTATTGCCGGAGACGAGCAATAGAACGGGTTCGTTGCTCTCTTTTCCGCGAAACACCAGGGACTTCACGATCTGAGCAACGGTGCAGTCACAGGCCTTGGCCGCATCGTCAGCCGTACGGGTAGAATCCGTCAGCTGCTTAACTGTGATCAGGAGCCCTAACTTGTCAGCCTCGTCTTGGACGCGTTGTGATGCGGGTTTAAGGTCTGACACCGGGAATTCTCCGTGCAATTTTTGCCCGCGTTGATCCGTGCCTTGCATGAGCCGGCAAGACCGAGCTAAGAGATCAGCAACACAATCGCATTTCCCTGTCAATTCAGTGAGGATCTATGCAGGTCGATGAAGATACCGTCCGTCGCATTGCACGGCTGGCGCGGATCAAGATCACGGATGAAGAGGCCGTTGGTCTGCAGTCTGAACTGTCCGGGATACTGGACTGGGTCGAACAGTTGGATGAAGTCGATACAGAGAACGTCGAGCCGATGACCAGGGTCGTCCCGATAGAGCTGAAGCAGCGTCAAGATGTCGTTGATGATGGCGCTAAGGCAGATGCTGTGGTGGCCAACGCTCCACTGACTGAAGATCATTTCTTCGTTGTGCCGAAGGTTGTGGAATGACGGGCAATCCGGCTCTGCAGTTGAAGGAGGTGCGCTCGTGAGCGATCTTACTCGCCTGACCCTTGCTGAAGCGCGCGCTGGCTTGGCAGCGAAGGAGTTTTCCTCGGTCGAGCTGACACAGGCTTTCCTGGATGCGATTGATGCTTCGAACAGGCATCTCAACGCCTACGTAACTGTCACTGGCGAGGCCGCTCTTGATCGCGCCGCTGAAAGCGACAAGCGTCTTGAAGCGAATGATGCTCGGCCATTGGAAGGTTTGCCACTCGGCATCAAAGATCTATTCGCGACCAAAGGCGTTCACACACAGGCCTGCAGTCATGTGCTGGATGCCTTCCAGCCGGCTTACGAGTCGACCATCACGCAGAACCTTTGGGATGCGGGTGCGCTGATGCTGGGCAAACTCAACATGGATGAGTTTGCAATGGGGTCTTCGAATGAGACCAGCTACTACGGACCCGTCGTCAGTCCTTGGCGTCGCAAGACCGCGGAGGGTCAAACAGCGAACGATCAGATGGTACCGGGCGGCTCTTCGGGTGGATCTGCTTCGGCTGTCAGTGCGGACCTTTGCCTTGCAGCCACGGCGACTGATACGGGTGGTTCGATCCGGCAGCCGGCTGCTCTGACAGGTACTGTCGGCATCAAGCCTACTTATGGGCGTTGCTCGCGCTGGGGGGTAGTAGCGTTTGCCTCGTCACTCGATCAGGCTGGTCCAATAACCAAGACTGTTCGTGACTCCGCGATCATGCTGCAACATATGGCGAGCCATGATCCGAAGGACTCGACAAGTGTTGATGCGCCAGTGCCGGATTATGAGGCTGAGATTGGCCGGAGCGTGAAAGGGCTGCGCGTCGGCGTGCCCAAGGAATATCGGATTGACGGGTTGCCGGACGAGACCGAGGCGCTCTGGCAGCGTGGTATTGACTGGCTTAAGGATGCTGGGGCCACGATCCATGAGATCTCGCTTCCCCACACCAAGTACGCTTTGCCGGCTTACTACATTGTTGCGCCAGCGGAGGCATCATCGAACCTCGCGCGCTATGATGGTGTTCGATACGGTTTGCGGGTGCCGGGTAATGATCTGATCGATACTTATGAGCAGTCACGAGCTGCTGGATTTGGTAAGGAAGTCAAAAGGCGCGTTTTGATTGGCACCTACGTGTTGTCTGCCGGCTACTACGATGCCTACTACCTTAAAGCACAGAAGGTTCGCACGCTTATCAAGCAGGATTTCGATCAGGCCTGGGACACCGTTGATGTCATTCTGACGCCGACGACACCGGCACCGGCCTTTGCCCAAGGCGAAAAGTCAGGCAATCCGATCGAGATGTATCTCCAGGACATTTTGACGGTGACGGTCAACATGGCTGGCCTCCCCGGTATCTCTGTGCCGGCAGGATTGTCGAGTGAGGGAACACCACTTGGCCTGCAACTCATCGGCAAACCGTTTGATGAAGCTCAATTGTTGCGCGTTGGGCAAGTGATTGAAGACGCTGCCGGCCGGTTCACCGTGCCTGAGATATGGTGGCGATAGGAAAGTAAAGTCGAGGAGTGAGACGATGGCCAATAAAGCGCCGCAGGAATGTCAGGATATGGATGATGTCCGGGCCGAGATTGACAGGTTGGATACGGCACTCGTCGAGCTGATCGGTGAACGTTTTGGTTATGTTGAGCGGGCTTGGCAGATCAAGTTGCAGGAGAATTCAGCCGCGAATGTTCCTTGGCGAAATCAACAAGTTGTCGACCGTGTGCGGGCCAAAGCTGATGCAGTCGGTGTGCCGGCAGATCTCTGCGAAGCACTGTGGCGGCAAATGATCGGCTGGTTCATTCAATACGAAGAAGAGAAGCTCAAAAAAGAGCTTGGCGGTGATGCCAGTTAACCCGCTTGGCGGGTTTTGAGATCCAAGGGTGGCCGAATGGCGCTATTCGATCCGAATTTTGATCCACTGACTTTACTCGGAATGGCTGTGCTCAACCCCGTCGTTATCGGGGTGGCCATCTAT
>JBCDBQ010000819.1:0-3037 GCA_039183375.1 Pseudomonadota bacterium | reverse complement strand
CAGGCGTGCCAACCTAGATGCCAGTTCTCGAAGCTCCGGCACATCTCGATCTTCCCCCAGGAGATGCTTCGCGCTGCCTAATCCTGCTGCTGCTTCCTTGAACATGCTTTTGGTATCTAGCTGGCGAATTGGCGGGTCTACAGATCTACTATCCATTGGAATTTTCCTTAATCTTCGTAAGCTGCTATAGTGAGGCCATGCCTAAGACACTTGAAGAACGCGTAGATGACCTAGAGAACTTCTATCGCGACATTCCAGATCTGGTTAACACGCGGTTCAACCGGGTGAACCGGGAGCTTGCGGATCTCAAATCCGACGTCGCAGAGATCAAAGATCGCGTTTCGTCTTTGGAAACCAAGGTTGATGCGCTTCCTGCCATCATGGCTGAGGTCATTCGTGATGAACTGAAGAAGTAGCCATCACGATAACTCCTTATTGTTATGGGGTTTGAACTCAGCCACTCCAGAACCGCGATGACATGCGCTTTCTGAGAACTGTCTCCAGTTTATTCAGATCCAACCGATATGGCTGGGCTTCAACGGTCTCACCTTCTTCGTCCTTAGACGCAGAACTTTCGAGAACGTAGTTTTCCTCTCCAGGGGTGTTTGGATCGCCGAGTGACAAATAGTAGATGCCAAGCTCGGAGCCGGCCTGCACCATCGTGGCTGTCAGGGCGCGAGTGATGGGGATACGTTTTCCGTTCTTGTCGACCGGCAGTGGCAAACCCGCCTCCTGAAGGTCTTCTTTCTTTAGTGATGATAAAACATCCTTGAGTGAGTCGCGGCGCCATGAAGGCGGTACAATTATCGAGTATTTATCACTCGACCAATAACCGCCTTGTCGAAGCACACCTCCAAATGAGTGACCGTTCTGATCAGTCCGTTCGCCCATTAGTTCCTTGATGCCATTTTGGTAAGTTACGGCATCAGCCACTCCAGGCTCCCCTTGCCGCTTTTCATAAAGCAGATCCGCAGCCCTGATGATCGCCATGCGCTGTGCGGCCGGAAACTTGTCGAACACGTCACCGAGTACATTTTGGGCCGCTGCCTCTCGCTCCGTCGCGTTCAGCTCCATCTTAGGCTTGACGTAGTTTAGATCTTTCCGCGTCCGTAAGACCTCATCAATGTCAGCAGCAGCTTTCTGATTCACATTGTTTGCAACTAGCCAGCCAGCAATTACGGATTCTGGTGCATTTTTGGCCAGTTCACGAATGGCGCGGTTGGCGTGAGCAAGGCCCCAATGCTTCACCAGATTGCCGGCCACCTTCACGATCGACACTTGACCGCTGTTGATCATGGTGGAGAGTGAGGTGCGTTCATCTACGGTGAAATATTGCAATCCTGCACGAAACCGTTCATTGGCTTCGATGACATGCTCTAAGCGTTTCTCCATACGTTCAGCATTACCAAGATCTGCCGGCAGCTGCGCGACCTGGGTCACACCGCTCCGGAATGACCACGAAAGTTGATTGTCCTTGACGGTGTTCGCTTGATTGCGAGCGAATGATTCGAGTTTCTCTAGGTGTTCAACCTGCTCTCGTGTTCCACCGCCTTTCGATCGGACTAACTTGGATCGTAGGTCGGTCACGTAACGCATGTTGACCAATGGTGACTGCACGGCGCGCTGCTTCATTTCTCGAGCGGTAGCAACAGTCGTTGACAGCTTCGTTTTAAGCAGTGTGTCGCCAGTCTCGGCCACCCTGCTTGTGAGCTCTGCAACCTGCTCTTCGGGAAGTATCCCTTGAATGGCACCTTTGCCGAGTTTGTCGATCGCTTGGCCAAGTTTAGAGATAATCCTCTTTTTCTGCGTTTCGATCTGGCCTCTAACCGAACGTCGTTGGGCGACACTCAAGTACTTGAACGGTCCTGTATAACGTTTGGCGTCTTTGCTCCCAGCAAGCTCCTGATCCAAGGCATTGAGGGATCCGATATCTTTTGCGGAGGCGAGTTTCGCAGTTAGAGCTGTCCGATCCAGTTGCTGACGCGTTCGCTTGAGCAGGACCTTTCTCTGAGCCAGTGAGAGATCGGCACTCTCGACCAGCCTGCGTGCCTCTTGCCGGCTTTCATTCAAAGATGATGGATCGCGATCGACCCTCTCTGTGAATCCGGTCAAACTTGTTTCCAAACGCTCAATGGTAAACCGGCGGGCCTCACCGCGAGCAAGTGAGTTCGCTCGACTGCCAAGCCTCTCATACTGTCGTGTTAGTGCCGCATGTGCATTTTGCCTTTGAGTTGCAGGCAGCGCTTTTATGAACTTGTCTGCGCGCTTGGTATAGGCCTTCTGCCATCCTGATTCCCAGCCTGCAGCTCCAGGAGCCATCGTCTTTCGGTGGTCTTCCAGATCACGTTCGGTTTGCAGGCGGAACTCAGCAAGCTTGAGTTTGGTTTCATGATCCTCGTATTCCTGCGCTTTCTGCGCGGCGATCTCAAAGCCCTTGGAAACCGAATTCCCTGCGCGCTGCAGCGAGCGAGTTGCTTGCAGCTGTGGAGAGTAATCAACAGCCCTTGCGCGCACGGCTGGAGTAGCCGCGGCCTTCGGGTCGCGCATCAAGTCGGAACCTTGAGGAGTACGTGCCATTAGCCGTAGGTAACCGTTGGCTTCCAGCCATTGATTGTGGATGAGGGGCGGAAACCGCCATACTTGGACATCATCCCAAAACTTTGGCCAATCGCTTCGCCAAAACCGCCGATTCTGGTTGTCTTGGCAGATGACCGTTTGATTGCTGCGTTACGATCTGCTGTCCATCGATCAAGGCTGGCCTGATAAGTGATGCCCTTTGCCTTCTGATCAGCGGCAGCAGTTTCCTGATCGGCATTGAACCGGCCCTCGGCGTCAATATCCCCCCAGATATCAAGGACAGTCTTGTCTGACGCGCTCGCCCCTGACGCGCCGGCTTCTGCGATGAGCCGTGATTTTGCGAGCCTGGCTTCGCGCATGCGGTTGCCGGCCTTCTGCTGGCCAACAACACGCTCTTCCAACGCTTGTTTCTCAGCATTGGCCGTCTGTATCGCTGCGCGCTGCTGTTCGTCCTCAGCTT
>JBCDBQ010000818.1:0-3054 GCA_039183375.1 Pseudomonadota bacterium | reverse complement strand
CCGCGGTTGACTTCGCCCAGGATGTTGTTGTTGGGGACACGTAGATCTTCGAAAGCCAGTTCGGTCGCGTAGTGGCTTGACCGCAGGGTGTGCACGACGCGGCGGACGTGGAAGCCGGGCATGTCTGTGTCGACAAGAAAGCAGGTGACGCCGTTACGGCCCTGGTCTGGATCGGTGCGTGCGAAGACCAAGCCAAAGTCGGCTTTGTCGGCACCGCTGATCCACAATTTGGAGCCGTTGATGATCCAGTCATCGCCATCTTTGACGGCACGTGTCTGAATGGCGCGGGCTGGGTCGCTGCCGCCGGATGGTTCCGAGAGCCCGAAGAAGCCGCGCTTTTCACCGCGTAATACAGGGCGCAGGTAGCGTTCCTTTTGATCTTCCGTGGCCTCGTACAGCTGCGCCAGACCCATAGCACCGAAGACGCCGTAGCAGGGGACGTAGAGACCGGCGCGATGTTGCGCCATTTCTATCGCGATCAGTGTTCGTGTGACGAGGTCAATACCGGGTCCACCGTACTCGGCGGGAATGTCGAGGCCATAAAAACCCATCTCGCGGACTTTGTTGCGCAGGCGTTCGAATTCTTCTGGCGGCAACTCGCTGGCGTCGGGATCCAGTGTCTCTTCCAGAGGTACGATCTCTTCACGCACGAAGCGGCGGATCTGGTCGACGATCAGCTGCTGTTGTTCATTAGGTTGCAAGTCCATAGGGCAGGTCCTGGCATTCGCTAGTTTGTTGCATCAAAGGGGGCTGAGGCGACCAAGATTGTGTGGCGGGTCTGATTGATTGTGCGGTGGCAAAGCGCCGTGATCGGCCTGATGGACCATGAGGAGCTCGCGATAGCGGGTTTGGTACTGAGCGTTGATTTCGACGCGAAATTGTGTTGCTCCGGCCGGCGGGTTATTGACGAGATCTTTGAGGATGCCGCGCAGGCCAAAGAGTGAGCGTCCACCGGCAAATCCGATTGCGATGATTTCGCCGGTATCATCGGCCAATTGGTAGACGCCGAGCTGGCCTGGAAGTTTGGCTGCGTTATCTAGGGTCAATGGCTGCCAAGGTTTGGTCATGCGGATGGGCATGGTTGCTCTCAACGTTCCTGGAAGTTCGGTTTGCGCTTTTCAAGAAATGCGGCGATCCCTTCGCGCGCATCTTCGCTTTCACGGACTGTACCTAGAACCTTATCCAGGTCGCTGTGTTCAATATCATCACGGAAGGTCATCTGGCGCACGAGAACTGATTTAATGGCCTTGAGGGCCATCGGCGCGTTGGCGGCAATGCGGTCAACGATCTTCTGGGTGGCAGCATCGAGCTCATCGGGTTCCGCGAGGTGTGAGATGAGGCCAAGCTCGTAGAACTCTTCTGCCGAAAGTGGATCGCCGAGGAAAAGGATGCGGCGCGTGGCGACGGGGCCGGCAACCTCCTGTAGTTTCTTGCAGAGGAACCAGCTCGGTGCGAGACCCAGTTGCGCGGGTGACATGCCAAATTTGGCCGTCTTGCTGGCCACGACGAGATCACAATGAAGGGCAAGCTCGTTGCCACCGGCAATGGCGGCGCCTTGCACCTTCCCTATCACCGGCAGTGGGTACGTCTCCATCGCATGCAACATTTCTTCGAACGGCTTGATGCCCGCGGCCGTCCCGTCACGCTCGCGTAAATCTATTCCGGCGCTGAACACTGCGCCTTCAGCTTCGACCAATACCAGTCGTTCGCCGGGTTGCGGTGGTGTCGTGAAAGCTTCCGTGAGGATTGCGATCATGTCCGGGTTCAGCGCGTTGCGTTTTTCCGGACGGGTCAGCCGCACCCGACGGACCGCACCGTCGATCGAAAATTCTGCAACGGCCATCACGTTCCTCCACTTCATTCCTGCCGCGATATCGTCGGGCAATGTTTTGGAGATGTTAGTTGTGAGGTTGGCCGGTGGCCAGAGTACTCATGAGATCTGGAAACCGATATCCGGTGGTCGCGGTAACTATTCGCGATGTGATCTGCTCGGGCATGCCCAGCGCGCGTCCCAACCTGGGCGGGCGAGCCCGCCGCACACCACCGCGGATTGTCACTCATCGGCATAGATGCTTAGCTCAATCAGGTATCGTTAAGTGTGGGTGATGGTGTGACTATTGAAATTGAGTACCTCGGTGGACCGGAGGTGAAGGCGCTGGGGCTGACGGATGCGGAAATCATTGCAGCAGTAGAAACCGGGCTTGATGCAGCCGGACGCGGGCAGACAGTGATTGAGCCGCGCGTGCACTTGAAGCCGGACGCCGGCACCGAAGGTCACTTCAATGTTCTGCGCGGGTATGTTGCGCCACTCGATTATGCTGGCGTGAAAGTCGTGGGAGACTTTGTCGACAACTACAAGCAGGGGCTGCCGTCCGAGATGGCCTTGCTCAATCTTTTCTGTCCGCGAACAGGCATTCCCAAGGCGGTAATTGATGCGGCCGGCATCACGGATATGCGCACAGGCGCGTTGACTGCGATCGGCGCTAAACATCTGGCTCCGAAAAAGCCAAAGCGGTTGGGCCATATCGGTGCGCGCGGCACAGCATATTGGAACGTTCGTCTACTTGACCATTTGTTTGACTTCGAAGAGATCCGTGTCCATTCGCGTCGACCGGAGAGCCGCAATCCCTTTGCAGAGCGCCTCAGTCAGGATCTCGGTAAGGAGGTTGTTGCGACAGAGAACTGGCAGGACTGTCTGGATGGTGCGGACGTGATTGTTGAGGCATCTCGGCTTCCAGAGCCGACACCACTGTTCGAGAGCGGCTGGATACCGAAAGGCGGCCTGGTCGTTCCTTATGGCACGATGAGTGCGTTGCCGATGGATTTTACGGACCACTTCGACAAGTTCGTCATGGATGATCTTGGTCAGGTGATGGCCGGGCCCTACGGTTCACTGCGTCCGCACATCAATGCTGGAAAAATCTCGGTTGAAAGCTTCTACGCCGAAGTTGGTGAAATCGTTGCTGGCCTCAAGCCGGGTCGCGAAAGCGATGAAGAAACCATTTTGTTCTGGCATCGCGGATTAGCGACCAGCGACATCGCTCTTGGCGTCTT
>JBCDBQ010000817.1:0-3060 GCA_039183375.1 Pseudomonadota bacterium | reverse complement strand
GATCCCAGCCGTGCTGCTTCGGCCTGCTTGACGGCATTTTCCGCTGCCAGGCGCTTCGTTTCAGCTGCCTTGAGTGCGGCGCGAGCTTTCTCGGCCTGCTGGCGGGCACGTTCTAATTCCTGGGCTTTCTTGGCATCGGCCTCGCGCTGCTCGGCAAGTTGCTTCGAGATCTCCGCGCGCTGGCGACGCTCCTCAGCGAGCCGGAGCTCGGCCTCGCGCTGCAGGGAGGTCAGTTTGGTTTGCTCTGCCTTTTCCAGTCTTTCTGCCAGTTGCCGGGCCAGGTCGACGAAGGTGCCGGTTGGGAAGCGCTTGATATATTGGCGGAACAAGACGGGATCCTGACGGTCTTTCACGGCGTCCCAGTATGCGAGATCAATTCTGGACCGTGCGCGGCTTTCCTGCTCCGCCAGCAGTTGGCGTTGTGTGCCTGCCAGATAAACCCGTTGCAGCATGCCATCGCGTGTCCAAGGCACCTGTGTCTTGGTCTTCTGGTAAACCGCCTCCTTCACATTCTGGAACACATCAAGATGGTGCTGGCCCCTGCGAACCAGTTCTTTCGCCAGCGCAGCTGCATAGGGGCCACTCCCCTCGCCTTCGTCCGTTGCTGTTTCGCCGGGATCGGTCGAAAACGCGATCAGCATACCTCGGCGCTCAGAGACTGGAACAAAGCCCTTTGTACCTCGTGTCGGCGACTTCAGGATGTTGCGGCAGGCATCGAAGACCACAAAGTGTGCTGCATTAGAGGCTATGTTCGACAGTCGCGATATCACACGGTTCAGGGCAATAGCCTTGTACCAGACTCGGCTATCGAGCCGCTTGACGCCGACCGGAATCAAATAGTTGCTCTTGTCGCGCTGGTTCGCTGCGCCATGGCCGGAATAATAGAAAAACCCGACGGCATCCTTGCCGGCATTGGCTAGCCTGTCAGCATACTCCTCTACAGCTTCGAGGACGGCAGCTCGGTCCGCGTTCGTTACGACGGTGATATTCTTCTCAGCAAAGCCGACTTGTTGGAGCGATGCAGCAATCAACCTGACATCGTTAGCCGGGTTTTTGAGACGACCAACTTCCGGCGCATAGGCCTCATTCCCAATAAGAAGTGCGTGACGTTGCTTCGCCAAAGCCGGGATGGCCAACGAAATGACCATCAGGCAGCAACCAATAAACCGAACAATCATCTGAAATGCCGCTTCGTAAACCTTGCTCACGACAATCAAATACCATGTCTCGTGCCACTGTTGAAGCCGGACAATCATTCCCCCACCGCGCAATGCTTTACAGTCAACGCATTGACACCTGCTACCAACAATGGATTGACTGGAGGCGCGCCAAAATTTTCGGGATGCCGCTTCCGCTTGTCGGACCACTTGCGACTTTAGAGATTTCATCATGACGCCATCGAACATCACTGCGATTAACCATGCCGCCGCCTGGCAGACCGCTCAGATCGGTGCACTCGACAACGCAGCCATTGGATTCGAGCATCGCCACATTGAAGCGTTGAAGAGTGCACTCGAGCGATGGCCGCACCCCTTGGACCGGTTGGATCTTGTCTCAACGAAGTCATTCCAGCTCTCTGAGATCGAGAGCGAGATCACGCAATGGAAGCATGAGCTGGACGATGGACGCGGCCTCGTCGCCTTCAAGGGATTTCCCGTCGATGACTTCGGGCCATCGGAGCTGCGCCTCGTTTACCTGGGGCTTGGCTGCCACTTCGGACGGCCGACATCGCAAAGCGCGATGGGCGATCTGGTCGGCGATGTCATTAACATCGGTGATAAGGATCGCAACGAGCGGGCCTATCGCAGCCGGCGCAAACTGCAGCTCCACACCGACCGATGTGATCACATCGGGATGCTGTGCATTCGACCGGCCCTGAACGGCGGGGAGAGCAGCTGCGCCAGTGCTCTGGCAATCCACAATGTCATGCTTGAGGAACGGCCGGATCTCCTCGCCTGCCTTTACAACGGCTACTTCCACCATCGCTTTGGTGAGCAGGCCCCAGGCGAGCCACCGGTCACGCCGCAGCGCATTCCGATCTTTTCCTTTGCCAACAAGGTTGCGACGGTCATTTTCATCCGTGGCTATATCGATCTCGCGGTGAAGGAAGGGCACGTCGCACTGAGCGATGATGAGCTGGCCGCACTCAACTACTTCGACGACGTCGCCAATCGACCTGAGATCCGCCTGGACTACATGATGCAGGCCGGCGATCTGAACTTCATGAACAACTGCCATCTTCTGCACTCGCGTTCTGAATTCGTAGACTCCGATGACCCGGCGAAGAAGCGCCACCTCCTACGTCTGTGGCTGCGCGACGATGGACGCCCGATCTCGCAAGGGGCGGCCCTGCACAAAGGCCATAGCGGTATCATCGTGCAGGATGGCAAAGGGACCTACTACGAAGGAGCGACGGCTTGACCACGGTGGTGTGCATTGTCGCGCGGCCGTGCCAAAAGGCTGCTGAGTGGGCCGATCACCCGACGAAATGCCAGCCGATGGAGCCGTCATGACAGTGCGCTTCGAAAAACCGTTCACGCAACAAGAGCCGATCCCGGAGGCAGCGGTGGAACGTGCCAGCGAGATCCTCAGAAGTGGACGGCTGCATCGCTATAATGTTGTCGCCGGCGAAGTGTCTGAAGCGACACTGCTGGAGCATGAGTATGCGGCATGGCAGGGCGCAGAATTCTGCCTGGCGACGACGTCGGGTGGCCAGGCCCTGCAGATCGCTTTGCGTGCTGTTGGTGTGAAGCCGGGAACGAAAGTCCTTGCCAACGCCTACACATTGGCGCCTGTGCCCGGCGCGATACATGCGGCCGGCGGCGAACCAATTCTCGTTGAGATTGACAAAAACTGGCATACGGACATCGAGGATCTCAGAGCCAAAGCTGCGTCGAGCGGCGCACGTTACCTGATGCTGTCGCACATGCGTGGGCACATTGCCGACATGGATGCGATTGTCGCCGTTTGCAAAGAATATGACATCTGCCTCATAGAGGACTGCGCCCACACGATGGGTGCGCGCTGGAAGGGTGGCCGCTCCGGCAACTTCGGGCGGGT
>JBCDBQ010000816.1:0-3072 GCA_039183375.1 Pseudomonadota bacterium | reverse complement strand
CGACAGTCTTGAACGTCATCGGCGTTCGCTGATAGTTGCTCCAAGCAGTTGACAACTTCAGTCCCCGCAGCGGTTCTCCGCTGTGGGGATTTGTATTGGGCTCGGCTCACCGCATCGTGATGGATTACACGGAGATCGCTTCAGGCATGACGAGTGGCATCCTGCTAAGATTATCGTCATCTGGTAGCGGCGATTTGCGAGGCATGTGATGCTCCGGTTGGTATTGTTTGTTTGGACTGTGATCGCGTCCCCCGCGCTTGCGCAACAACAGATAACGCTCCGCGCTGCCGATGGTTTAGTCGTAACAGCAGACGTCTATCAAACGAAGCAGGCGTCCAATGCAATCTGGATTGTTCTCGCTCATCAGGCCGGAGCCAGTCGTGGCGAGTACCGGACAATCGCACCGCGTCTCAATGAGCTCGGCTACAACGCGGTTGCTCTGGATCAGAGATCGGGTCGTGCGTTCGCCGGCGTGACCAACAAAACCTCCGCCTTGGCAAAAGTTCAGAAAAAGGGACGATCCTACATCGCCGCCCGACCAGATCTTGAGGCCGGTATTGCCTGGGCGCGTGAGCAAACGTCCGGCCCGGTTATCTTGTGGGGAAGCTCCTACTCGGCTGCACTTGCATTATTAATGGCAGGCGAGAAACCCCAACTGGTCGACGGTGTGATTTCACACGCTCCAGGCGAGTATTTTCGCGGTAAATCGATCCGCAAAGTTGCTGTCAATATTTCAGTTCCGGTGCTGATCACCTCAGCCTCACATGAGAAGAAGAAGTGGCGGCGTATATTTGCCGCGATACCAGGTGAAAGAAAAACCGGGTTTGCGCCAAAGAAGGGCGGGCGGCACGGCTCCTCGGCCTTGATCCCATCGCGCAACAAATCATCCGCAGCGTACTGGGACGTCGTTGAGACTTACCTGAAGACTTACTTTCAACCGAGCTAGACGCCGTATAGTAGATTCATGATAGGTTGAGACAGCAATCAATCGCGTGGATCTGAACCCATCATGCTCAATCTGCCTCCCGATTTCGGCCTCCCGCACACCGTCGCCATTATCCTTTTGCTGACTTGCTGGCTGTCCTATGCGCATTTGCTTCGGATCTTTGCGCGCGGTTCGCTCAATTCACAATTGGCAGTCGTGCGCCGCTATTGGATGTCATCGGCGACGCGGCGCGCGGCTAAGCCTTTTGATGCTGTGCTGTTGGGGAACCTGATGAACTCGATCGCATTCTTCGGCTCAGCAACAATGATTGTTCTGGCCGGCGTTCTGACATTGTTCACAGACATCCAAGGCTTCCACAGCACGTTCTCTCAGCTCAAGTTCGTGGCACCAACCAGCCTTGAGCTCTTTGCGCTGCAGATCGGTTTTCTCGCATTCGTGCTCGCACTGTGCTTTCTGGCTTACATCTACGCATTGCGAAAACTCATCTATACGACAAGTCTGCTCGGTGCTCTGCCCGACATTTCCGAGAAATGCCCAACCCACGATGACATGGTGGATGCGGTTACAACAGTTTTGTCCGAGGCGATCCGTACGCTCAATTTCGGTATCCGAGGATACTACTACTCTATCGCCGCATTGTGCTTGTTGATTTCTCCGACCACATGCATCTCAGCAACGCTCATTGCAACCGCCGTGTTGTTCTACCGTCAACTTATGACTCCCACGGCCCGGGCCATTCAAAAGTACGTCGAAGCCGCCCATGCTCTCGATCGATAAGCCTCGAGCTGATCATGATTGCAGGCCTACTTTCTGCCGAACGTGTGTGGCGGCGTCCCAGGCTTCAACGAGAAGTGGGTGTGCGTCCCAAGCCATTTGCCATCTTTCTTGATGTAAGTCGCAGTGGCCCGTCCCGGTCGATCATAGGGCTCGCCATTCTCATGGTATCCCGTTGAAGACCATGGCACCGCTGCCCAGGCAGCTCCATCATGAACTTCCCCGACCAAATGCTCGACATTGAAGCGGAAGTCAGAGATTTTGGGCCAGATCTTGGACCACTGTTCGCCGTAAAGCGCATCGAGGCCATGGACAAATTCGGCGTAAGTGCCGAAGCCCGTCACTCTGTCGGAGAAAAGTGGTTTGGCAGATTCGAAGTCGACGGCTGCAACACAAACGCCCCACTGCCGGAACCACTCGCGAAGTTCTTCTAGTTGATCTGCTTCTTTGTCCATGGGTCTCGTCTCTCTTGCAACTTGGTCGGAGGATTGGGGAAGGGCGTATTGCAACCCATCATCAGGTCAATGGCCGCAGCAGTCAAACGCCGGGAAATCGTATATGGTCAACTGAAGATAACGAACGGATCGAGGAGCGAGCCATGAGCAATGAGGTTGAGCGCTTGAAAGCGGGAGTTGAGGCCCAACACGACTGCAGTGCGACGTGGGTCAATTCGCTCCCTGTAACGGCCAAAGCATCCGGAAAATTGGTCTGGGACGGGACTGTCCATATATTTGCGCTAACAGGTCATCCGGAGTGCGAGCGCTGTTACGCCTGGTGGGAGAATGAGTTTGGTCCGATCGATCAGCGCGAGGTGAACTCGCAACTGAAAGTCGAGGGTATCGGATCTGCCGCGGAGGCCGTAACTGCTGCGATCAGTCAATAAGCTATCGTTGCAACTGCTATCGTGCGTAAGGAAAGCAGCGGTCGCGATCCAGGATCAGTTCGTAGTGATCTGCCAGTTGATCAATCGCGTCCTCGTATTCAACGTATGGATCGCTGTTCTCGATCCCAACGATAATCGGGCGCATGTCGTCTTCATCCATGCCTTTTGGAGGCAGCATTGCCGTCACATGCGCTTTGCCATCACTGTCGCGCAAAGTTACGAAAATTTGCATCACCCGCTCGATATGCGCCTTGAGACCAATATTTTGTTCAAAGACAGCTGCTGAGGCGGGTGGCTCATAGCATTCAGCAGCAGCCTCGTACGCACGTTTGAAGAATTTCTCGACAGCATGATTCATAAGACGCGACTCTTCGCTCGCCTCAGCCAGCGTGTCGATCTTGAACCAGGTGAAAGGCGCAGCGTCACACACGTATTGCACGCTCCACTCCCGCAATTGTTGTGATCCAAT
>JBCDBQ010000815.1:0-3074 GCA_039183375.1 Pseudomonadota bacterium | reverse complement strand
CTCACAGCCGACGACGTCAGCAATCTGGCGTTCCAGGTTGCAGCCAAAGGACGTAAGCCGGCTGATGTCGCTAAGGATTGGGTCAAGGCAAACTCCAAGCGCGTTGACGCCTGGCTCGGCCTGTAATCCGGCTCGACGACCGGAACACTAAAGCGAAGCGGCGCACGAAGGCGCCGCTTCCACAATCTCTTTGCCCACCACCAAGAGCTGAGACACAATCCGAAACTGAGAGAGGTGCAAGTTGTCGATAGAGACAGCACAGAGCGCAACAGAGACAGTTATCGAGATTGAAAATGTCTGGAAGATCTTCGGTGATCGCGCCGCCGAAGCCCTGCAAGCCATCCGATCAGACGGATTGTCAAAGGCACAAGTGCTCGAGACATACAACGCTGTCGTCGGTGTCGCCGATGTCAGCCTCGACGTCGGACGCGGTGAAATATTCTGCGTCATGGGGCTGTCAGGCAGTGGCAAGTCAACTCTTGTCCGCCACTTCAATCGCCTGCTTGAACCAACAGACGGCAAGATACTGATCGAAGGTACGGACGTTATGGCGCTAAGTCATAACGAGCTACAGGCCTTTCGAAACAACAAAATCGGCATGGTGTTTCAGAACTTTGCCCTGCTGCCGCACCGCTCCGTCATCGACAATGTCGCCATGCCGTTGGAAATCCGACAGGTCAGCAAATATGAGCGCCAGAGCAAGGCTGCGCAGATGCTGGACATCGTGGAACTTGGCGCCTGGGGCAACAAGTTTGCCAACGAGCTATCGGGCGGCATGCAACAGCGAGTCGGCCTGGCCCGCGCCCTCGCAGCTGATCCCGATGTTCTCCTGATGGACGAACCCTTCAGCGCTCTCGATCCGTTGATCCGTCGACAACTCCAGGACGAGTTCATCAAGCTTTCGCAGACCCTGAAGAAGACGACGGTGTTCATCACCCATGACCTTGATGAGGCTGTGCGGATCGGTGATCGCATCGCGATCATGCGCGATGGCCGCGTCGTGCAGATTGGCACCGCCGAAGATATCGTCATGAACCCTGCTGACGACTACGTCGCAGACTTTGTCGCCGGCATCTCCCGGCTCAAGGTCGTGCGCGCGCACGCCGTTATGAAGTCAGTCGATGAGGCCCGGGCGCAAGGTGTTGCACCCGATGCTGCCTCGCCGCGCGTCAACGAAGACGAGTCACTGAGCAAGCTCATTCACCTTGCCATCGATGACGCCACACCGATCGTGGTGGAAAGTGGTGGCCATCCTGTCGGGATTATTACGCGCGCGGATCTGTTACGAACCGTCATTGAAGGAACAGAGGTGTCATGAATCAGGCGCTCGACAAAACACCTTCCAATAATGACAGACCCGAGGCGCAGACCAAGGATCTTGAGGCCGAGCGCCGCGAACTGATCGGGGCATTCACGCGCACGAACCCCGAGTATTACGTCAAGCAATTCGGTAAGATCGGACGCCGCGCTAGTTTCACACCGACCTTTAATCCGCTGGCAGGTCTCTTCGGACCAATCTGGTTCGGCGCGCGCGGCATGTGGAAGTGGGCCGTCGCCTTTCTGATTGTTGAGACGATCGCCTTCGTCAATATCGCACTTGGCCTATTTGGCGACCTCGCAGCCGGCGCGCGCGACAGGATCGCATCCATTGAGGGCACGCTGGCCCTGCGCAAGCAGCAACTCGCATCCGCCATCGAGAAGCAGTCCGAGAAAGTCGATGTCTATCGGCGGACCGTCAAATCCCTCGAAGATGCCATCGGAGGCATCCGCCTCGAAGCACAACAGCTTGAAGAGCAAGGCATCTGGATTGCTCTAACCGGGCTTGCAATCCTCATTGCCGTCAAGGCGGTGCAAGCCACCATGGCCAACGCCTTCCTGGAATCGCGGTTCTCCGATTGGCTCTCAGACCGAAGCATCCCATCGGGCATGCCGCACCCACACATATTCCTCAGTGCCGTCTTTGTCGTCGTCATTATCGTGACCGCCATGATGCACTACAGCTTCCCTGGCAGCTTTCCGGTGCTGGCCGAATTCCCAACAATTCCCGAGATCCGCCTGACGGCCATCAAGTATGTCGAGGCTTTTTTCACCTTCGCAGTGACCAATGGTGATGCGCTCTTCGATTTCATAACGTATGGCATTCGCCTGCTGCTCGACGCCCTGGAGGTCATATTCGTCAAGACACCCTGGATCGTCGTCGCCTGCTTCATTGCCCTGCTGACATGGCTCTCGGCAGGCGTGCGTACGGCGGTCTGGTCGATGAGCTTCTTGGGCTATATGGGCCTGCTCGGCTTCTGGGAAAAAGCAATGACCACGTTGGCATTGCTTGGCACTGCCGCCTGCCTCTCCATCGCCATCGGCATCCCGCTCGGCATGTACTGCGCGCGCCGTCCACGGGTCTATTCCTTCATCCAGCCAATCATGGACTTTATGCAGACAATGCCTGCGTTTGTCTTCATGATCCCTGTGATTGCGTTCTTCGGAACCGGTAAACCGGCAGCGGTTGTGACGACCATGATCTTTGGTGGAACGCCGGTCGTGCGCTTGACCGTCTTAGGCCTGCGCGGAGTTCCGGACCATGTGCGCGAAGCCGCAACATCGTTCGGAGCCAGCTCCTGGTATCTATTGACCCGGGTCGATCTCCCGCTGGCCGCGCCATCCATTCGCGCCGGCATCAATCAGACAATCATGCTGTCTCTCGCAATGGTCGTTGTGGCATCGCTGATCGGAGCCAAGGGGCTGGGTGAAGATGTGCTGGAGGCCTTGCAGTATGCCAACGTCGGCCAGGGCATCCTCGCTGGCTTCTCAATCCTGTTCTGCGCCATGATCCTCGACCGCATCGTGCAGGGTGAGCGCAAGTAGAGAGCAACGGTTTTTATAGGACATGCTCTCACATTCCGGCCGTCAGCACCGGGAAGGTGCTCGCACTTCCATCCGGGCCGATCTTGCTCTAGGACCAGGGTGCGAAGACTTTGCGCAGGTCGTTTTCACCGAGGTTCCGATATGGGTTTCAGAACTAGCGTTTTGATCATCATAGCCCTTGTTCTGACGTTCCTGTTCGGCAGCTGGTTGGG
>JBCDBQ010000814.1:0-3080 GCA_039183375.1 Pseudomonadota bacterium | reverse complement strand
GGTGGTGTGCCGCTTGGTGCGCTTCTCGCGACCAACGAAGTCAGTTGTTTTGAACATGGTGATCAAGGCGGGACCTACAACGGAAACCCACTGATGTGCGCGGCCGGGCTTGCCGTACTGGATCAGGTTTCAAAACCAGAATTTCTCGCGCATATCAACAAAGCAGGCGCACATCTGCAGATGAAACTGGGCCAGCTTGCGGGAGAGTTCGGGCTTGGCGCGACGCGTGGATCAGGTCTTCTCATTGCACTTGATCTCGGTCGAGAGGTTGCTCCGGAGATTGTGGCCAAGGCTATGGAGAACGGACTGCTTCTCAATGCACCGCGTGCAGACTCGTTGCGTTTCATGCCAGCACTCAACGTATCGATCGAAGAAATTGATGAGGCAGTTAGCATTCTCGATCTTGTGCTGAGTGAGATGGGCTGAGGTTGGGCCAGCGCTCCGTTCAATAGATGGAGCGTCGGACCCTAGGGTGAGGGGCGGAAATACTCCCAATATTTAGCTGCCCCTCACCTCGACCCTCTCCCCGTGATGGCTCTTGCCTATGGGGAGGGGGAGCGACCCCGATTTCCTTTTTGTTCAATCAAGCCGGCCACTGCTTACCAACGGCTTCATCAATGTCTCACTTCTTTAGGCGATAGCCTGTGCGGAAAATCCACCAGACCGTTCCAAGGCAGAGACACAGAAACAAAAGGGTCATTGCGAGGCTGGTCCAGACATTCACGTCTGCAATCTCAGTGAAGCTCCAACGGAAGCCGCTGATAAGATAGACCACCGGATTGAATAAGCTCACCGTCTGCCAGACCGGCGGGAGCATATCGATTGAATAGAAACTGCCGCCAAGGAAGGCGAGCGGTGTAATGACGAGCAGCGGCACGACTTGCAATTGTTCAAAGTTCTGAGCCCATATCCCGATAATGAATCCGAGCAGTGCGAACGTGACCGACGTTAAAAGTAGGAACAGCAGCATGACGAACGGATGTGCGATGCTGATTTCGACGATGAACGAGGCGGTGATTAGAATGATCAACCCGACGGCGATGGACTTGGTCGCTGCCGCGCCGACGTAACCAATAACGATTTCAAGTGGCGAGACGGGAGCTGACAGGAGTTCGTAGATCGTGCCGATAAACTTGGGAAAGTAGATCGCAAACGCGGCGTTGGTCAGGCTCTGGGTTAGTAGCGACAACATGATGAGACCTGGCACGATGAAGGCACCATAACTCACGCCATTGATTTCAGTGATGCGGGAGCCAATCGCTGCTCCAAATACGACGAAGTACAAGCAGGTGGACAGTACCGGTGAGACAATGCTCTGCATTATGGTGCGAAACGTGCGCGCCATTTCATATCTGTAGATTGCCCAAATCGCCCGCCAGTTCACTGCTTACCCTCTTTCACCAAGCCTACAAAAATGTCCTCCAGCGAACTCTGCGTGGTTTGCAGGTCGCGGAATGTGATACCGGCATCGTTCAATGCATTGAGAAGTGAGCGGATGCCGGTTCGTTCGCGTTGTGTGTCGTAGGTATAAATGAGTTCCTCACCGTCTTCATCCAAAGCGAGATCGAACTCGCTAAGGCTTTGCGGCAACTCGGTCAATGGTTGGTGCAATTGCAGGCTCAACTGTTTTTTGCCGAGCTTGCGCATCAGCTCGTTCTTCTCTTCGACCAGAATGAGTTCGCCGTCGCTAATGACACCGACGCGATCGGCCATCTCTTCGGCTTCTTCAATGTAGTGAGTTGTCAGGATGATTGTGACGCCGGCATCGCGCAGTCCGCGGACCACTTCCCACATATCTCTGCGCAGTTCGACGTCCACGCCTGCGGTGGGTTCATCCAGAAATAGAATCTGCGGTTCATGAGACAGCGCCTTGGCGATCATGACGCGGCGCTTCATGCCGCCTGACAGCGTCATGAGCTGGCTGTCTTTCTTGTCCCATAGGGTCAGATCCTTCAGGATTTTCTCAATGTGTGCCGGATCGGGTGGCTTGCCGAATAGGCCGCGGCTGAAGTTGGCTGTTGCCCACACGGTTTCAAACGAGTCCGTGGTCAGTTCCTGTGGGACCAATCCAATGAGTGAGCGGGATTTCCGGTAGTCTTTGACGTTGTCAAAGCCGTTGATCAGAACCTGACCCTGGGTCGAATTGACGATGCCACAAATGATGCTGATCAGCGTCGTCTTGCCAGCACCGTTGGGGCCGAGGAGCGCAAATATTTCACCCGGCTTGATGCTGAGATTGACCGAGTTGAGCGCCTTGAATCCCGAAGTATAGGTTTTTGAAAGGTCAGTGACTTCGATGATGGGGCGCATGTCTCATTCAATGTGGTTGATTTAGAGAACTCTAACGGCGCCACGTAATATGGAAAAGGCTAAACTACAAGACACAGCCGCCAAGTTTTCCGGAGTTGCTGAGGCAAGTCCGCTATGGATGGTGTCGTTTTCCCATTCGGAAGAAATCGACCTTCTGCCTCTGGCGGCAGCTAGTCGGCGATCAGATTGTCTACCGCTATTGGGCGATAGCCGCGCACGGCTGCCGCAGCTGCCGGAACGGAAACGGCGTCACTATAAAGCGATCCATCGTGCGAGAAATATGTGATGGTCGTCTGGAACTTGCCAATTGTTGCGTGCTCACTTGTCTTGAGCACGCTGTCAGTCGTTGTCACGACGCAGGTAACTTCCTGCAATGCAATGGATCGCTGCAGCTGCCTGTCGTCGAGCATCTCTTCAAGGATGCCACAGGCCAGCGAGGACAGGTCGTGATCAACCCAATTGACGATTGAGGGGCGCTTCTCAATGGCCGGCGGAGAAACGGCCAGCAGCCGTAGGTTTGGCATGCGGGACAGGGCGCGAGGGGCCGGGCAATGCTTTACCGCGTTCAACATCGACGTCATCAAATTGCTCGTCGGGCGTCGTAACATCTCGATGAGCTGATTCTGAACTGGACCGCTGGGTGCGACCTCGCCACGTTCCCAACGCGAGATTGTCTTCTGCGAGACACCGGTCATTTCCGACAGCATTGATTGGGAAAGGGAGAACTTGATGCGAAGCTGTTTGACCAGTTCTGGCCAATTGTTTTTCAT
>JBCDBQ010000813.1:0-3084 GCA_039183375.1 Pseudomonadota bacterium | reverse complement strand
TTCGGTGAGGTGATCTTCGAGAGTTGCAGCCGGCGTTCCCGGACGGGCGCTGTACTTGAACGAATAGGCCTGTGCAAAGCCGACAGCCTCGACAACACGCAGCGTTTCTTCGAACTCTTCCACGGTTTCACCGGGAAAACCAACAATGATGTCCGTTGAAAGGGCAATATCCGGCCGCGCATTCCTGATCTTGTCGATCAATCTGAGATACTCGTCAGCTGTATGCTTCCGGTTCATGGCCGCCAAAATGCGGTCTGACCCAGCCTGGAAGGGCAAGTGCAGGTACGGCATCAGGCTCGGATTGTCGCGATGGGCATTGATCAAATCCTCGCCCATGTCGCGCGGATGGCTGGTGGTGTAGCGCAGTCGATCGATGCCTTCTATGTCGCTTAGGCAATCGATCAGCTGAGCCAGTGAGTACTCCGTCCCGTCAGCGCCTTCACCATGGTAGGCATTGACGTTCTGGCCCAAGAGCGTGATCTCACGAACTCCGCGCTCGACGAGTGCGCGGGCTTCAGCTTCGAGCTGAGCGACAGGCCGGGAAAACTCCATCCCGCGTGTGTAAGGGACCACACAGAAGGTGCAGAATTTATCGCAACCTTCCTGCACGGTGAGGAATGCCGAGGTTACACGCGGGCCGATGCGCTGCGGCAGCTTGGAGAACTTGTCTTGATCGGGAAAATCGACTTTGACGATCTTGCGTGCTTCGCGCTCGGCATCGAATACCAGCTCAGGCAGCATGTGATAGCTTTGCGGGCCGACGACAATGTCGACAACCGGTGCGCGGTCGACAATTTCCTTGCCTTCCGCCTGGGCAACGCATCCGGCGACGGCAACCGTTGTCTTTTGGCCAGCCTTGCGCCGCTCACATCGAACCTGGCGTACCCGGCCGAGCTCGGAATAGACCTTCTCTGCGGCCTTCTCACGAATGTGGCAGGTATTGAGGACGATAAGATCCGCATCGATCATCTCGAGCGTCTCTTCGTAGCCAACCGGGATCAGCGATTCGACCATGCGCTCGCTGTCATAGACATTCATCTGACAGCCGAACGTTTTAACAAAAACTTTCTTTGTCGCCGGCATGACAACCTCGCTATTCGCCGATGACTCCAAGCTTTCCATGGTACGCATCCACCCGTTTTAACCAGTTAACCCTGCACATTCTTGTGCGTGCAATCTGCGGTTATGGTTAGCAAATTGTCATCGTTTTGTCGCACTGCAACATAGCGCGCGTCAATGGCTCAGATGCAGGTTCCAAAGCAAGTCCAAGTTTTGCGCGAATCGACACACACACCCGACATGGAGACTGATAGGGCCTGCTAACGCAGAGAGCATGCCAAGTCTCTCGATCGGTCAGCTTGCTGTGTTGCGCAGCGCTGCAACCACCTTGTGCCGTATGCTCTCCTCGGTGACGCCGGCCAGCTGCTTACGGTCCTTGAAAGTGGCGAGTTCGATCGGCTCGCCGATCTGGATTTTGACATCGATCGGCCCGGCCGAGAGCAACTGCCAGGCATGTCCGCCCATTTCCATATCGCCGTACCATCCGATGAGATTACGGTCGGCGCGACCGAGCGGAATACCATGTACGTGAGTGTAGGTAATCGCCAGCGTCTGGACGTCGATGGATTGTGCGTCCTCTTCATCGGAGCGCGGAAACACTGACGACAGCAATGCTGATTTAAATGGCAAGACACGGTTGCCATCGCTTGATGTCCCCTCAGCAAACAGCACCAATGTATCACCGGATAGCAAACGGCCCCGGATCGTATCGGAGACCTTACCAACTTCGGTCCGGCGGGATCGATTGACAAAGACGGTTCTTTGCAGGCGGGCCAGCCAGGACACAAAGGGCCATGTACCAACTTCACTTTTGGCGACGAATGACAGCGGGGCGACTGCGGAGAGGACAGGAATGTCGAGCCATGAGACGTGATTTGCGACGATTAGCACTGGTTTGTTGCGAGCGACTTGCCCTGAGATGTCATGGCGAATGCCGATCAGCTGACACACACGACGGTGATACCAGTACGGGAATGTCCGTGCCCACGTCTTGCTGGTGCGCAACAGAATGTATTGTAGTGGCATGCAGGCCAGCGTGAAGGTCAAGAAAATCAGCAGAATAAAAGTGGCGCGCAACGACCCGCCAAATCTGAACTGCCCCGGAAGCTCGATGCGATCCGGATCGCTGGCGCCCGTCGATTGCACCTTGCCGTCGGTTTCCTGCATCGCTGGTCTACGTACCTTGACGGAGCAAGTCAGTCACTCGGTCATCGTTGCTGGTCTCATCTGCGACGGTCGATTGGCCGGCTGCTTCGAGATATTTTCTTAGTACCAAAGCATCGCTGCGCTTGCCGTTCACCGCCTTATAATAGAGCTTGCGCGTCCCGATCTTGCGAAAGCCTTCTCGAGAATAAAGCTTGAGCGCCCCAGTATTTGTTGCGTCGACCTCAAGAAAGAGTTTGCCTGTTCCAGTGTTCTGCAGGGCCTGCTCAAGGTGCTGCAGCAGTGCGCCGCCGATGCCGAGGCGGCGATGGGATGGCGACACACCCACCGACAGCAGCTCGGCTTCTTCGCCGGTACTGCGCGCGAGAATGTAGCCAACTGCCAAGTTATCCCAATGAGCGATCGAGGCGAGCGCACCCGGGCCGCTTAGCAGTGCTTTGACATCATCCTGAGCCCAGGACTTGTCGAACGTTTCGGATTGCAAACGTGCGATGATGGCGGCGGAGCCTGTTGTGGCTGCGACAATCGACAGACGGGTTTCTTGGATCGCAGCGGTCATTTGCTCTGCCTCAACAGCGATTTGCCATCCTGCACCTTGGCGTCCGGTGGACGCAGGTACAGCGGTCTGAGAGGTTGCATCTCTAACAATTCGACCTCGGTTAGCGCCACTGCCGTCGGCATATCAGCCGTGATGTCCACAGTTGCGACCTGCGATATCCGTTCCGGCGCGGATTGTTGCAAAAGTTCCACGCCACTGCCGGCGAAAACCTGAACCTGGCTAGATCTATAGAGCAAATCGCAATCTTCAAGCGGATGAAGCCGTGCATCGCTTGATGCCTTGCAACCCGTGGCATCAAAGTC
>JBCDBQ010000812.1:0-3133 GCA_039183375.1 Pseudomonadota bacterium | reverse complement strand
CTTGTCGATCGCCAAGAACGCATCATCCGGAGACACCCATCCAGGGTTCTCCTTGAACCCGTCATTGTCGATCTCAAACAGCGCCTGGCTCTGATCAACACTCAGCAACTCAATAAAATCGCCATCCATGTCGATGATCAAAGGATCGGAGAATGCAATCCCGAAGGCTGCCTCGAGCGCCAAGCTCAAAGCGGGATCGATCTGGTCTAGCCAGTAAGCACGATCTTCATAGATCTTACCAAGCAGCTCGATGATGTTTTTCATACCATCGATGATTCCGTAAGCTGCCCACGCCGCAGCAACTATAGCACCTAGGGGCAAGCCGACCAGTGGCGCCAAAGCGGTTGCTAAAGCGATACTGCCGCCAATCATCACTGCCGAAAGCAAGACCGAAAGTCCGAACTGTGCGATGTCGCCGTGGAAATCCGACCAGTCCCCGGTATCCAATCCCTTTTTGAAGGAGTCGTAGGCCGTGTTCGCAAACTCCGCCGCATCCCCGAAAACGCCGCCACCAATTCCAACCAGCGCGTTACCAACGGTCGAAGCCGGTATGCTCTTAATCGCATCGGTAAAGGCCTGTGAGAAACTGTCCCCGAAAGCCTTCGCTTGAGCCTGATTGGTCACGCCAGGAAAGTTCGAGCTATGCAACGCCTGTTGACCGGCGACCAATCCAATCGCGCCAGTGAACACTTGTGCAGACATGGCGGCGTCGAAAGACAAGCTACCTGTCACAGATTGAGCGGTGTTAACCAGACCCGACGTCAGATTGAACGCCGTGACACCATTCAAACCTGGAACCAGAGTCGTCAGGTCGGCAGCCAAAGCGGTTGAAACCGACAAACCGTCCAAAACACCAGCGCCAGCGACAAAAGATCCAACGGCGATTACAGACTGCGCAGAAGGCAATCTAGCCCCAATCGCGGTTCCAACATCCATCAACAGCGTAATGAACTTGTAGGCGTCTGTGCCCGCGCCGCCAGTTACGTTGTGATCGGGATCGTTAATTCGATCGAGTTCGCTTTGCGCCCGATCTCTTAGTTCTTGCGGCAATTCCTGGTTCGCGATAATCGCCTGATAGCCCGCCTTGAACGCATCGTGCCGCCCATGCGCGTTTGGGTTACCTTGGACAACACCCGCTTCCATCACGGTGGTATCGAAACCTGCCTTTCGGTCGGCAAACCCTGATTGCGTAATCGCAGGATCTTGGGCGTAGTATGCGTTGAGTTGAGCGTCCGTAATGACCCCGTCGACGCCGCCTCTATGATTATCCCAAGCGTCGCTCAGAGCATCTAACTGCGCCGCGCTATCACCCTGCGTTGCCAGTGAAATCTTCCCGTCAAGCGCTTGGTCTTGAGAAAAGAAGATCAAGTCGAAGATCTGGTTCTCAGCTCGTGCTTTGATCGCGGCTTCTACAGCTGGGTCGTTGACGCCGACAAGAGCGTCTTTAGCTTCTTGAAGTATCAGCCTTGTCTGCTGGACTTGGAAGGTATTGTAATAGCCGTGGCTTCCGTGTTGACTTGCGGCAACATTCATATCACGGAACGTTGTATTCCCGTTGTTAACTGCCGCCCGTAGCATAGCATGGGCAGCTTCAGAATTTGGGGCAAGCATAAGGTTGCCAGCCATGTTTCTATCTAGTGGAAGACCGTCATCACCAAATACGTCTTCCGCAAGGGCTTTTACTTCCTCATTGTCGAATACTTCTTGAGCATATATGTGATGGAGGTTGAAGAAGGCGTCCTGCTTCACAGTCATAAATCACCTATCGAAAAGTCTTGTTGCTTTAGTCGATCAGTTTGCAGCGAAAGAAACGAAAATGCGGCGCCAACCCGCTCGCCTCTACAGCCCGTTTCAAACGGTCTGAGAAGAACAATCCACTGAGCGCCCTCGGATCATACCAAACATCCGGGCCTTCAAGAGCCGACCGGTTCACGGCAACGCGGCCATCCGGCTGCAGCGCCATGTGCATCCATAAACCGTTACTCATCCGTGTGAACGCGCGTCGATGCGATTGCTCAAATTCTACACAGATCTTCTGAGACCGCAGGTTCATGATCAAGTATTTCTCCGGGCGCAGCGTCTCTCCATCCGCGCAATAGATATCGATCGGATAGAAGACGACCTCCCCTAGATCGAAGCCGCGCAGGACATCAGCGAAGGCTTCCGTCATGCATGGGCCAGAGAGACTGAAAAAATCGGGCAGCGGCGCGTTGTCAAAACTTGCATGCTTGGTGCTAAAGTATTTGGCGAGTTCCTTGCGTTCGACAGGGAAACCGCGCTGGAGTCGATTGCTGGTATCCACCCGATCGCTGGCCGTGTTCTCGTTAATCCGCTCAAGAAACTCCGGCGGGTTATGCTCTCCTATACTCAAACAATCGCTGTGCCAGATGGTGGGTTCTGAGGCGGAAACATCGGTCATAGCGGCGTTCCATCAGGATAGATGAGCACCATGCGGAACGGGCTGACTGCCAGTCTCTCTAATGCCCCAAAGTGTCGAACCCCAACAGTTGCGCCGAAAAATCGATCAAGAACAATTCTACAAAGTCGAAACATCATCTCCACCCCTAATACTGCTCCTGTCCAAACTCAGCTTGGTCGTAACGCCCCTCATGATCAGTCAAACCACCGCTCACATGAGGCTTATGCTGTGTCATTGGCTCCTCGTCTCAAGGAGATCTAAACAGGATTCAAAGCCCCTCACTGAATGGTTTTCCATCACAAAATCACCTCGTCAAAACGCCGTCCAAGACATCATAAACCGTTCAACTGCCATCACGTTGGCGTGATCATCTCACGCCGTCAACACAAATTTAACTCAACCAAAGCGGAGCTATGCAGCTTCTGCTCCAGAAGCCTCTGGGCTAGTTGGAGACAAGCCCTCAGGCACGTGATCTGACCGCAATGCAGAACGGCATCAATGAAACGTCCAAAACCTGCCATTCAGGCAATGGCAGCTTCGTCTAAGGTTTGTGGCTGCTGTCAGCGTGAGCTGCAGCGGCGATAAATCTGACAAGGAGGAAAGCGCGGGCTGCTTTTGGTGCTATGGGGATAGTGGCTCGAGGCTTGGTTGGCGGATGCCATGACGCTTGAGGCTGACGACGTCGATGCGTGCCGGCCAGCTGATCTTTCTGGG
>JBCDBQ010000811.1:0-3134 GCA_039183375.1 Pseudomonadota bacterium | reverse complement strand
GGTTCGTCTTCGTTTTGCTCGGTCGGCTGATTTCTATTGCTAACCGATGGAAACGAGAATACCGCCGCCGCACGTTGACGCGCTGGTGCACTGGTCAATACTGCTTCGTTGTCGTTATCGTCTGCCCCCACGAGTGGTGCTGATAAATTATTCATACTTTCCTCATCCAGCTCATGACTGTCGTGAGCCCGTAGCTGTTGGTCGATCATCTCATGTCTTGTGTGAAGCACAAGTCTTTAGTTCGTTCAGTTGCAGATTGAACTGACTCCCCCAGTCCAACAATTAAACGACGGGGAACCTGATTTGGTTCAGAGGTTCAGTCCCGTTTCTACCCCGTCTGTCTGTTTGCGATTGAGCCGTAATACTGTGGCACGATTGGGATCGTCGCCATGTGCTGATTTCATAGCTGTAATTCAAGTGTTAAGAGTATGAATAGATCTTCTCCAATCAATATAGAAATTGCGTGATATTCTATAATTTATCAATATTTATCAGTCAGTTGAGCGGAATATGCCGACCGGATGGCGTATTGGTCGGATAGTGTACATCCAAACCGGCATCACAGACACGTTGCGTCACATGTCTGTGAAGGGGATATGCAACCCTCTTATTGCACTATTTTGCCGTCCAGTTCGTCCTCAATATGCGCCTGAATGATTTCCTCAAAGGACGACTCAGCTTTGAAACCAAGTTCGACAGAGCGGGTCGTGTCGAAGTTTCGCGCCCAGCCACCGACCATGTCTATGATCATTTGATCGGGTTCGCGCGTGATGCGATTGGCAACCGTATCGCCGGCGACATTTCGAAGGGCCTGGATTTGCTCACCCACAGTCACCGATACGCCCGGCATCGAGAGATATCGGCGTGGTCCGATCGCATCACCGTCGATGGTTGCTGCGTGGATAAGGAAATTGACAGCTGATCTGGGTGACGCGTGCCAATGGCGGACGTCTTCCGAAACAGGCAGCACTGCTGGTTCGCCGACGAGCGGCTCGCGAATGATGTTTGAGAAGAAGCCTGATGCTGCCTTGTTCGGTTTGCCGGGGCGCACGCAGATGGTTGGCAAGCGAATGGCGACACCGTTAAAAATACCCTTGCGCGTATAATCCGCCAGCAAGAGCTCCCCGATCGCTTTCTGTGTGCCGTAGGACGTCAGCGGCGTTAGATGGAACTCGTCGGGAATGGCCTCTGGGAACGGTGCGCCGAAGACGGCGATGGAACTGGTGAACACAATCCGCGGCCCATGACCGGCGGTGCGGATCGCATCGTAGAGATTGCGGGTGCCGTCCAAATTGATGCGATAGCCCTTGTCGAAGTCCATTTCCGCTTCGCCGGAGACGATTGCCGCGAGGTGAAAGATGACGTCTGGCTTGTCAGCAAGGAGTTTCTCCGCCTCGCCGTCAGCTGGTAGATCTCCAGTCAGTGTGGCGACCGGGAAGCTGGCGCCTGCTGGAACAGCAGGTGGAACGACGTCATAAAGGGTCATGCCGGTGATGGCCTTGCCATCCAGTTTGCCATCGCTTGCGAGGCGCTGGGCGAGTTTGCGGCCGACCATGCCTGCGCCGCCAATGATCAATACTTTCATGATTGTTTCCGTCCCTTGGAGGTCCTAGGTCTCTTGTACTTACGTTTGAATTTGCTGGTTTCTGTGCGCTCTTTCAGCCAAGCCGGACGCCGCAGCGCTCTGCCCAGGCCAATCCTTCAACCGTATTGCCGCGTGGTTTGTACTCGCAACCAACCCAGCCGTCGAAGCCCATCACATCAATTTCTTGGAACAGGTAGCGATAATTCATTTCTCCATCGTCGGGCTCGCCACGGTCGGGCGGACTGGCGATCTGGTAGTGGCGGGCCAAGGGGCCGAACTCATAGATTGCTCGGGCAACGTCGCCTTCCTGGATCTGGCGATGATAGAGATCGAACTGCAATCCAATATTGGGCTCGCCGACCTCATGGATAGCGGCTCTAGCGGATGCGGTCGTGTTGAGGAAGAAGCCTGGTATGTCGACTTGATTGATGGGCTCGATGATGATGGTGACGCCGCTGCCGGCAGCCATGCGGCACGCATTGCGCAAGTTCGCAATATAGGTCTTCCACTGCGCGCCGTGATGGCGCAGGCCTGCCATGGCATGCAGCAGCTTGCACTCAGTGGCTTCGGCATATTCCAGTGCCTTTGCGACAGCTGCCTCAAACTCGGCCTCCCGTCCCGGCAAACTGGCGAGACCACGCTCTCCCTTTTCCCAGCTTCCCGGTGGTAGATTGAACAATGCTTGCGTGAGGCCATTGTCCTTTAGGCGTGACGCAATCTCAGCAGGCTCGTGGTCGTAGGGGAAGAGGAACTCGACACCATTGAAGCCGGCTTCGGCGGCGGCTTCGAAGCGATCGAGAAAATCGACCTCGTTGAACATCATGGACAGATTGGCAGCAAACTTCGGCATTGGTTCGTCGTCCCGGTGGCGGAAGGCTCAGTTAAGATGCTTGGCCATATGGGTTATGGCGCGGTCGTCGAGTTGCTCGATCCGCTCGGTGGCAAAGCCATGGCGGCCGTACCAGTCAACCAGATGTTGCAGCGTAGATCCGGTATAAAGGCGAACGGTCGTGCGGCCAAGCTGTCTGGCCCTGATATCGCTCGCAGCGAGCATTTTTTGCCCGATGCCTGTCGCTTGCCGGTGTGGGTCGGTCGCGACGCTGAAGATCAACACATCAGCGTCGCGGACTTCGAGGATGAGTGATGCTATGACTGCGCCATCATCTGCATCGAAGACCCAGACTTCGTGGGTTGCGAAGATCTCCGCATAATCAACCAGCAGCGGCAGCGGTTCCAAGCCAAGCAGTTCGCGGTTTTTTGCATAGGCCGCAAATTGGATTTCAACAACGCGGGCGCGATCGTTGTCCGTCGCTCGCCGCAAGAGCGGTGCATCTGAGGCCTCGCCGCAGGGCAGAGTTCTGGCACTCAGCAACGCCGACATTAGAGTGCGAAACCACCGTCGATCAGTGCGATGTGACCCGTGGTGAAGGAACTCTCATCCGATGCCAGGTAAACAGCGCTGGCCGCAACTTCTTCAGCTGTGCCAAGTCGGCCCATCGGCTGGCGGTCGATAAATGCCTGGCGCACTTCCTCCTCAGACTGGTCCAGT
>JBCDBQ010000810.1:0-3135 GCA_039183375.1 Pseudomonadota bacterium | reverse complement strand
TGCCAATGTATTGAGGGCTTCGCGCACCGCATCCGTGATGTCCTGTTCAGACCCCGGATTCATCATCACGTAGGAAACGCGGCTCATGAGGTCTTCGCCGAACCGGATTTGCGGGTTCATCAGACCGGCGGAATTCAAGACACGGCCACGATTGAGATCAACCAAGTGACAGGCAATTGTCGTCGAACCGAGATCAACGGCAAGCCCCAGCCGCCGATTATGTTTGCCAGGCCACACCGCCATGATCTCGCCGGGCAGCTGACCATTGTCGAAAACCGCAGCTGAGATCTCCCAACTGCCCCACCGCAGTGCCTTTTGCAGATCTCTCAGCGCCGACTGCGCAATATACTGGGCATCGACGCCATGTTGCACTTGCAGTGCTTCAAACACGCGCTCCAGGTCACCTGATGGCTCGTGCATGTCTGGCTCGGCGACCGCGATTTCGTAGATCCGCACCACAGGATCGAGCGGCAGACGCTTGCTCTCGGCCCGCTTGCGGACAATCTGGCGGTGCATCTGCGAGTCAGTCGGGACATCAATAACGATATCGCCATGGATCTGGGTTTGACACCCCAGGCGCCGATCTTCCTTGAGCCCGAACTTCAGCTTGTAGCGCTCTTCGGTTTCATTGGGCGGCGTAACGTTATCGGCCACGCTGGAGATCTGCAGTTTCGCAAATGCACCTTCTGCCAGCTCAACCTGGCAGCGTCCACAAATCGCCCGACCGCCACAGGCTGATTCGACATAAACGCCTAGGGCCCGGGCAGCATCAAGAACGGTGGTTCCCTTGGCAAAACGACCGCGTCTGCCGCTTGGCATAAAAGCGACGTTGAACTCCTCAACTTCGACGGTATCGCTTTCAGCCATCAGTCTCTTCCGTTGATACGCTCGATCAGTCCGCTAGCCAGCGCGCCGCCGCCCACCACGGCGACCACGACGCTCACCACCAGCTTCACCCTCTGCTGCTGGTTCACGATAAATCGTAATCCAGTTCATGCAATCGGGATCGGTCGACATCAGGACGTTGGCAGCGCGAACGGCTTCCATTTCCTGTGCCCGCAACGGGTTCATGATCGCCGACGTCATGCCGGATGCGATCGCCATCGGCAAGAACGCAGCATTAATACCGTGCCGGTTGGGAATACCAAACGAGACGTTTGATGCACCGCAGGTCGTGTTGACCTTGAGTTCATTGCGCAGGCGACGCACTAGCTCGAACACTTGCAGCCCTGCCGTTGCCATCGCACCAATCGGCATAACCAGAGGATCAACGACAATATCGTGCGGCTTGATCCCGTAGTCTGCCGCGCGCTCCACAATCTTCTTTGCGACTTCAAAGCGGACGTCGGGATCTTCCGAGATCCCGGTCTCATCGTTGGAGATCGCCACGACCGGCACATCATACTTTTTGACCAACGGCAGAACGACCTCGAGCCGGTCTTCCTCACCGGTGACCGAGTTCAACAGCGGCCGACCCTTGCAGACTTCAAGGCCCGCCTCAAGCGCTGGAGGCACAGAAGAGTCGATGCACAAAGGCACATCCACGAGGTTCTGAACGAGTTCGATCGTTTTCTTCAGCAACGGAGGCTCAGTTTCATTCGGGTCGACCGCTGTCACACCCGCATTGATATCGAGCATCGTTGCGCCGGCTGCCACCTGCGCCAAAGCATCAGCTTCAACCGTTGAAAAGTCGCCCTCGACCATTTCCGCCGCAAGTTTCTTGCGCCCGGTCGGATTGATCCGCTCGCCGATCACACAAAACGGTTGATCAAAGCCAATCACGGCTTCCTTTGTCGCTGAGGCAACGACGGTTCGTGTCATGATTTCTCACCCTGTCGGTTTGTTTGTTCCCCGGTCACGACGCCGTCTCGCGGCCGTGACCCTCAACAAGTTTCTTCAAACGTGCATCATCATATTCTTCGATCAATCGGTTGAGTGCGCCCTCGGCAACCGTTTCCAGATCATCATCGCAGGGCTCAGCCTCCCCCTGCCGCCAGTCTGCCAGATAATCATCCGTGCCGTGGGCACCGCTGCGCATGGCGGCATGGTCGATCGCCTCGGTGAACCGCAATGGCAATTCACGCTTCGCAGATTTGCGTCCCTGCTTGGCAGCCACCATCGCCGGGATGTCCCTCCAGTAGGTAACTTGCAACTTCGCCATCTCGACCCTCACCCCTAGCGCAAAGCCATCTAAGTGTCGTCACCGCGGAAACGGTACTTTTACGTTCTGATATTTGACCGGTTTAGACAGCCTTCACCACCAGCTTGTTAGTGGTAAAAGCAGATTAGATCTTTGACCCGACAAGTGCCTCGGTCACGGCATCGTCTTCGATCAGAAAGTCGTCCGCGGCCAGAGACGGCTCATCCTGCCTCTCTGGATCGTCATACGTCTCGGTAATCTGGGCAACTTGAGAAATGAAACTTCCCATATCACCGTATCCCGTATAGCGGCGCTCAAACTTAAGGCCGAGACGTTCTGCAGCTGCTCGCGCCTTCTCATCCAGCGACAGATCATCGGTCTGCGCCAGATAAACCAGCTTTTCGTAGTGCGCGAAGTAGGTATCTGCCAACTCCGGCCAGCGGTCGAGACCCATCGGCTTGATAACAAACGACTCAAACTGCCGAACCAGGAAGTCGGTCAGATAAAACGTCGTAATCTCATCCTCGGCCTGCTCGGCAAATGTCTCATTGCCTGCAAAGAAGCTATAGCAGTGTGGCCCGGCAATGCGCTCCACACCTTCCTCTTCGAGCATCACATCAAGCAGACCACCTGTGCCACAGTCCGCATACAGCACGAACATCTTGTCGTACTCAGACCGATAGCGATGGATGGCATCACGAACGGCATCCGTGATCGCATCAGGACGCATATGCAGTTCCGCGGGAAGACATCTCAGATCGACATGACCAAGACCGTTTGCCTTCGTCACAGCCAAGACTTCGCGCGCAAGCGCACCACAGGCAATGAGAAGGATGCGCTCTTGACTGTGTTCTGCGCTATGTCCTGCGACCGGCTCCATCAATTCAGGCTCCCGCCCGTTGATTGTGCTTACGCTTCAGGAACTCCTGCGCGGTTTCCACTGCCACAGCCGCGTCACGGCAGTAGGCATCGGCACCGATCGCCTTACCAAACTC
>JBCDBQ010000809.1:0-3137 GCA_039183375.1 Pseudomonadota bacterium | reverse complement strand
TGGGTTCCCGGCGGTTGCTCGGTGGTTGTCGCAACAATGATGGGTGTCTGTTGGTCTGTGAATTTGCGCAGCCAGCGATGGATCTGATCAATCGGTGGCTTGCCTGTCGGGCAGCTTATGTTGCTCGTTTGTTGATCGCTTCGCGCTTGATCAGTCTCGCTGCAGATGACATCGACGATTGGGGTCATCACCCAGAGGAAGCGGCCTGTGACATGGATACGGGCAGCAAGGGCGATGTGCCGTGGCGGGCTGTCGAGCTGAGTAACCCCGGTGCCTTTCGTTTGGGTCGTGATATGTCGGATTGCAGTGACGCGCAGGCCGCGGCGGCGACGGATGGCAATGGCCGGGTACGTCTTATAGGTGAAGGGTGATGGTTTGATCTCTTCGCCCGCAACCAGCTCGATGGATCGACTGACGTTGGCAAGTGCCGCACGTGATGCGATGACTTGATGCGTTCGAGCGGGAAACAGCCGACGGACATCGGCCAGCGATGTCAGCCGTTTCAAGACAACAATGTCTGCATCGATACTGCGCTTGCCTAGCTTGCGCCAGCGTGCGGTTTTGCGTTCGCGCCCGAAGGTGTTCCGCCAGGTTGAGTTTTGGGCCGTGCCACTTTGTGCTGTGCTGTCATCGGAAGGCAATTGCACGACCCAGGCGGCAATCGTTAGCTGCTTGATGGCTCGTGTTTGTGCGGTCTGATAGCTCTGAGCGCTTGCTGGTGCCGAAGCGAGCGCCCACAGCACCGTTAAACAGGCAGTCCACCGTCGCAGACTGAGAAGAACATCAAAGCCACGCATTCGTGCGCTATCCGGCAATCGTAATGCCGAGGTCCTGCTTGACCCAGTTGAGGCCGCGATTGAGCGCACGTTCCATGGCATCGAAGGCTTCGTTGATCTCGTCCGGTTGAATGACGAGAGGAGGGCACAAGCCCAGCGTGTCGCCACCAACGGCCCGAGAAATCAATCCTTCGTCCTGAGCAAACTGTGCGATCTTTGCGCCGACGCCGCTCTTGGCATCGAAGCTCTCTTTCGTCGCCTTGTCTTTCACCAGTTCGATACCGCAGATCAGACCCTCACCGCGCGTTTCGCCAACCAGCGGGTGATCAGACAGTTTTGATAAGCGATCGAGGAAAATCGGCGAGACCTTGCGAACATGATCGACGATGTTGATGCGTTCATAAATCTCGATTGTCTTGACGGCGACAGCCGATGCAACAGGGTGGCCCGAATATGTAAAGCCGTGGGCAAACATGCCAAGCTTCTCACTTTCGCTGACGAGCGCTTCGTAAACCGGCTCGGATACGGTCACAGCGCCAAGCGGCATGTAGGCCGATGTAATGGCCTTGGCCATCGAGATAGTGTCTGGCTCGATTTCGTAGGTCTGGCTGCCGAACCAATTACCAGTGCGGCCAAAACCGCAAATGACTTCGTCGGCAATCAGACGGATGTCATATTTGCGCAGGATCGCTTGGATTTTGGGGAAGTAGGTTTTCGGTGGAACAATGACGCCACCAGCACCCTGGATTGGTTCTGCAATCATTGCTGCGATTGTGTCGGGATCCTCGCGCAGGATAAGCTGCTCAAGATTGTCTGCCATCCGTGTCGCGAAATCTTCTTCGCTCTCGCCAGCCTCGGCGTTCCGATAATGGTGCGGGCATTCGGCGTGGAGGAAGCCGGGTAACGGAATATCGAAATCAGCATGGAAGATCGGCAGGCCGGTCAGGCTGGCGGCGGCAACGGTGACGCCATGGTAACCCCGGATGCGGCCGATGATCTTCTTCTTTTTCGGCTTTCCGCGAGCGTTGTTGTAGTACCAGGCCAATTTGATTTGCGTATCATTGGCTTCACTTCCAGATGAGGTGAAGAAGACCTTGGAAGTTGGTGTCGGGACCAACTCTTTCAGCTTTTCAGCCAGTTCAATGGCGGGCTCGTGGCTGCGACCGCCAAACAGGTGGGTAAATGACAGCTTACTCATTTGCTCGCGGGCTGCTTCAACCAATTCCTGGTTGCCATAACCGAGCCCGGTGCACCACAACCCTGCCAAACCTTCGATGTACTTCTTCCCGCTGGTGTCCCAGACGTGAACCCCCTCTGCGTGATCGAGAACCAACGGGCCGGTTGTGCGATGGGCGGCAAGGTTGGTGGTGGGGTGCAGCAATGCGTCGACGTCGCGCATTTGGAAATTGGTGAGCTGATTCATGACTGGACCATTGGTAAAGGACGGTTGAGTGACACGGGCCGGACGAGCATTGCAATTCCCTTTGGCGCCGTGGTTCGGTATGACTGTCCGGCATGGGAGCATACCTGTGATCTGCTGTCATCCCTTGATTGAATCTTGTAGGCTGTGGCGAAGCTTGTGAGCGTCAGGACAATAAGCCGTCGCTGTTCGAAAATGGATGTATTCGATGGTGCAGAGCACTGCCTTTATTGAAGATAACAGGGCGATTCAGTCCAGTGTGTGGACGATTCGTATCGCACTGTTCTCGACTGCTATTGTTGTGCTGACCGCGTTGTTTCATCGTTTGTTCGGCATGCCGACCGCCGTCGCTCTCAATCTCTTTGCCTTGTCGTTCATTGGTTGTGGCTTTGCGCTGTTAATTGGCCTGTTTGCACTGGTGCGGATCTGGCAGAGGGGATGGGCGGGTGGATCCAACGCCGTCACGGGTATGATTATTGCGTTTCTGCTGTTGGCCTGGCCGTTGGGCGTTTTGGTCAAGGCTGGAGATTATCCACGCATCAACGACGTTGCGACTGATCTTGCAGATCCGCCGATATTTGTCTTTGCAACCGAGAAGAGACCGCCGGGTTCGCACGATACGATTTACCGTCAGGAATTCTCGTCTGTTCAAAAAGAGTCCTATCCGGACCTTCGGACGTTGAGGGTTCAGCGTGCACCTGAAGCGGTCATGGAAGTGGTTCGCAAAGCTTTGCAACGCAAGCGCATGATCCTTCAAGGCGAGATACCGTTTGGGACAAGCGGGCGGGATTTTGGTCAACTTGAAGCTGTTGATCGTACCCTGGTGTTGGGCTTTTACGACGATGTTGTTGTGAGAGTTCGCGCAGTACGGGGCGGTAGCGCGGTTGATATCCGTTCTGCGTCTCGGTTCGGTGAATCGGATTTTGGTGCTAACGCTGGTC
>JBCDBQ010000808.1:0-3145 GCA_039183375.1 Pseudomonadota bacterium | reverse complement strand
GAACGGCCGTCATGCCGAGCATGTATCGCCACCTTGCGCACTGGCCGGGCTTCCTGGCACTGCTGCATGTCTACCTCGCGACCCTCCACGCCGACGGACGTCTCGAAGCCATGATGCAGCAGATCCTCAGCACCAGCGCCGCAAAGGCCGAGCACTTGGCGGGTGGACTGGCCGAACCCGAAACCACGTTACCGGCTGATAGTGAGGCCCGCGTGCGTCAAGCCCTGGAGACCTTCATCGACGGCCCGCTCGTCAAAATGGTGGCTATTGTCGCCTGCATTCGCGCCGCCATGTGATGAACGGGATAGTCCCCTGGACACCGATCAGGTGAAGCCGCCATTATCGGGTTCAGATTAACGAAACACGCACCGGGGACGATCATGACATTCAATCCTGCACCAGCCGCCGCAACGCTTGTCGAGACAATGAATGCTGCCGCACGGATTGCAGATCTCGCTCCTGATCAAAAGCCCGGAGACCTCGGACAAGGTTACGACGTGCAGGATTATCTTGCAGCACACCAAGCAGCGGATGGCACCCTGCAGGACACCCTTGCGGGGTGGAAACTCGGACTTGGCAGCGTCAATGCCATGAAGGGGGCAGGTCTCTCGCGACCAGTAATCGGTCGTGTCTTCAAGGGACGCTTGTTTGACGATGGCGCCGACGTTCCAGCGCCCTCTGGATCTGTTGGCATGATCGAAATCGAGATTGCTTTCACACTGTCTCGCGATGTTGCTCCCGGCGACACAATTGCCAATCCAAGGGACATGATTGCCTCGGCCAACCTGGTCTCAGAGATCGTGCTGTCCCGGTTTGTTGATCGAACTACGGTGGGGCTGCCAAGTTTTGTTTCTGACAATGTCGGCTTCCACGCGTTGGTGATTGGTCCGCAGGTGAGCCTGGATGATGTGCCAGCCATAGCGAATTCTGTGACCGTCGATAACAACGGTGAACGCGCTGTCGGTGCGCAACAGGGCGATGATGCAATCGATCCGTTTGAAATGATGACCTACTTGATGGCGCACACCGCCGAGCGCGGGCTTTCGCTGAAAGCTGGCGAAGTCGTGACGACCGGTTCGATCAGCAAACCCTTCGACGCCAATGTCCCATCGAAGATCGTCGCCGAGACCTCCGGCGGTGCCGTCAGCTACAGCCTGGTGGTACAATAGCGTGTCTGGCGCGGGCGACGATATCATTCGGGTCGATGCCGAAGACCTGCGCGTAATCGTGCGCGATGCATTCGCAGCCGTAGGCGTGCCGGGTGACGAAGCAACGATGGCGGCTGATGTTCTGTGGACCGGTGAGATGATGGGGATCTCGACCCACGGAGTTCGCCGCGTCATCACCTACGTGCAACGTATTCACGACGGGGCTATCAACCCAAAGCCCAACGTGACCACAGATACCTCCTCGCCATCGCTATCCGTTCTTGATGGCGACAATGGCTTGGGTCCTGTGGTTGGCAGTTATGGCGCCAAGGAAGCCATCCGAAGAGCAAGTGAAACCGGTATTGGTTTTGTTTCATGCCGCAATAGCCATCACTTCGGACCGGTTGCGCCTTACGCACTGCGGGCGGTCGAGGCGGGCTATGTTGCGTTCATGGGAACGAACGCGCAGCCGGTGATGGCGCCCTGGCATGGTGCCAAGATTTTACATGGCAACAATCCCATCGCGATTGCCGCGCCGCGGCGCAACGGGCCGCCTTTCATTCTGGATATTGCGCAAAGCGTCGTCGCTTATTCCAAGCTGCGTCATGCCCACGAAGCTGGCGAAGACATACCACTGGGCTGGGCCGCTGATAGCACCGGGCAACCGACAACCGACGCCGCAGCCGGTCTGAGTGGCTGGGTGCTGCCAATTGGTGAGCACAAGGGATATGGTCTAGCACTTGGCGTTGAAATCCTGGCGGCGGCTCTCTCAGGTGGTGCGGTCGTCAATGAAGTCAACGCGCTCTACCGTCGTGATCAACAGGCTCAGGGTGTCTGTCACTTCTTCATGGTCATCGATCCTGACCGGCTGATTGGCCGTGAAGCCTTCTTGGACCGCATAGATACCATGTGTGCGTTGACCACAGCGACGCCGGCAGTCCAGGCAGAGCAACCCGTCATTATTCCCGGTGAGCCCGAGGCGCAAACCATGGCGGACTATGCAGCCAACGGCGTGCCAATCCCGGCTGAGAGGTTCGAGGAACTACGGGACATGGCGCGCGGGAAGCCACCACGGTCGATGCCGGATCAATAACCTAGCAGCCGACGCTGCCTTAACTGCCGGTATCAAACCGTCGCGAGAACTCGGTCTGACCGCCGGTGGCCAGAATGCGAGCCTGCTCGATCCAGTTCTCACGCTCGATGCGGCCACGGAAATCAAGCGCCTGGCTAACATGCCGAACGTCGTGCTCAGTCCAGTTGGCGATTGCAGCGTAGCTGACGTAACCCATTGCGTAGAGTTTGCCCTCTATCAACTCGCCGACACCGCGGATCCGCTTGAGATTATCATTCAAACCTGGCGAACCTGGCGCGCTTGTGCTGGCCGGCTGCGCCGCATCGCCAGGGGCCGGGCTCGCTGGAGCGGCAGCGCTTGCGCCCAAACCAAGATCCCTTGAACTCGCCGGGAGCCCAGCAAGCGTCGCGGCCTGTGCAACCCAACCCTCGCTTTGAACGCGGTCCTTAATGCCGAGCAGACCATTCAAACGATTGGCTCCTGCTCCGTCTAACCGCGCCAGCTGTGCGTATCGGTTGATGCCTTGTTCTTTGAGTGTTCGCGCAATTTCGGGCGTGATCCCTTTGACCGCTGTTAGGTCATCGCCGATGACATCAGCTGAGACGGTAGATCCACTCCCGTGCGAAACCGTCACTGGCGCCACGACCGCTAGAGGAGCCATCGCTGACGATGATGCAAGACTAACAGCATTTCCCTGATCTGCGCTGGGTTGCACGATCTGCGCTGATCCCGGGGCACCCGACGCAGTACTGACTTTTCTCTGCCGGGCAAACGAGGTCAGACCGCCGCCTGCCAAGACGCTGGCTTGCTCGATCCAGTTTTCTGCCTGCACCCGTCGCATACCGCCGAGCGCTCGATTGATCCGCGCGACATCGCCCTCGTTCCAAGCTGACAGCTGTTCGAAGCGTGTGACGCCTTCGCGTTC
>JBCDBQ010000807.1:0-3154 GCA_039183375.1 Pseudomonadota bacterium | reverse complement strand
TTGATTGTACCTTATTTTACTGCATTTTCTCATAACTCAGCGGCTTTCTCTGACCTTAAACTTCCTGCGCACTGAGAGCCTGGCCTTGAGAAGATGAATTTGGTTAGCAGAGCCGAAATCAACCCCGCCACACGACATCTGCATAGAAATGATACGTTTCGCTATAATAAGGGTATGAGTTCCTTTTCCAAGGAAAGATAAACAGTCTCCTTTACCAACCGTAAGTCTGAAAGAAGCCAAGAGTTTGTATTGTTTTCGACATTAGATTGGTAGGCCAATTTATACGAGAAAATGGCCTAGCTTCTTGAAAGCGTAGTAAAGTATCATGTACGATTTTCGGGCAATGGATCAGTCCATTTGACAGGGAACAATTTTTCTAAGGGTTGCCCGCAACTCGTCTATTTCGGGTGGTGTGTTAAAGCGAAGAATTATTCCCTGCTGATGAACCTCGATCGTTTGACCCAGCAAACATATTTTTGGACGCTCGGCGAGAGCGGATTGGACACCATCTCGTACGCTGTCCTGAATTTCTGTCCATATTTTCAACGGTGGTTTGGGATATCTTATTCTCACGGAAATGAACGTAAAGATTGTCATGTGCATTGTATGGCAGGGCACAGCATACAGGCCGTTACCGATGGCGCCGCTTATCTACGTTTGCAACTCCATACACCCCAATGGCATTCTGACTGCCTTCGAAGTCCAAGAACAGCTCCGTTCCGCAATCTGCGCAGAAGTTGGTGTTGACGGCTTTGCCGATTCCTTCAGAGGTTTGGCTATATCGCGCTAGTTCGCCCGTTGAAACTGAAAACGCTTCTTTGGCAAAGATTGGTTCTACGAGATACGGTGCACCCGTTGCTCGTTGGCAGAAATGGCAATGGCAAATGTTAACGTGGGTCGGTTCCGCCTGGACTGCGTAACGGGCCGCGCCGCACAAACAGCCACCCTCAGCAATCGCCATTGAAACTCTCCATTCGAATTCTGCGAGAACGGATAGTTTCGTATGGTCATACCAGATTGGCAACTACGGTTGATAGCTTAACGCCATTCCGTTCAGGTGATCATCACAGTGGCAGAATTTAGGACAGCCATCGACGGATCAGAAGCTGCGCGGTACGCCTAACAACTCACTGCCGCGCTTTTTGTCAGCTTGGTAGACGCTCAACAACGCAGACTATGAATCGCTGACAATATGAAAATCGGCGATTCTGCATGAATGCCTCATGAACAGTTTGCGACGTGATTTTATGGCTCGGCGTCACACCAATCTTGCGAATCAGAATGGCCGAGCCATACGTGCTAATGGTGATCTCATTCGGTGCTCGTTTTTATCCGTTGGCACTTGCACCTTATGAAAGGCTGCCATCTACCGCACTCTTCAGCGATGCACTGAGTGCTGTCAACGCGCTGCGCTGCCGGGGTTCTTTAACGCGCGTATGCAACAGAATAGGCAAGCGTGGCAAAACAGGAAGTCCAAGTTTCGGCCCGACATTGACGGCTCCAAATGGCAACATGCGTGGAGACAGAGCGGCAACGCCGATCCCTGCTACAACAGCGGCGGCAACCACTGGAACGCCGCCACCGACAAAGACTTCAGTCCATTCGATATTCGCGGCATCAAGTATCTCACTGGCGAGAGCGCGGACCCCACAAGGCTCGGCCATCGTCGCAACAGGCAATGGCTGACCCGCGCGATGTTGCCAGGTTGGTGCCGCGTACCAACCGAATTGCTCTTCGGTTATAAGCTCACCGTCATTCCGCCCGGCATGGAGGCGCACGATCACCGTGTCCAGTTCCCTTTGGTCAAAGCGCTGAAGGAGAGGACCGGAAGAAGCGATATGGATCTCAATCAGTAATTGGGGATCCTCGGCGTTCATGCGTGCGATCAGCGCGGGTAGTTCTGGTCCGGCAACATGATCACTGATGCCGATCGCGAGCCGCTGGCGGGTATTTGCAAACGCAGCAAGCGCCTGCTCGTGCGAGCTTAAGAGTTCGCGAGCGTGCTCAAGAAAGATCTCGCCGTGAGCTGAAAGCTGTACATGTCGTGGTGTCCGCTCGATGAGCCGACAGTTGAGGCGATCTTCGAGTCGCTTCAACTTGAGACTAATTGCAGCCTGCGTGGTCTGCATGACCTCTGCGGCACGTGTGAAACTGCCAAGTTCGCCGATGCGAACAAAAGCTTGAATGGCGGCGATATCCAGGGGGCGCTCTATCATATGAATTAGTTATAGTTGACATAACTAGCTATTGCAAAATTCTATTTATAGGATCGTGGCCCTGAGACCCTGCTCAGCAAAACGTCATGGAGCCATTAATGCCACTCGTTCACATCTCTATGCGATCCGGAAAATCGAAAGCGTACCGGCAGGCTATCTTCGATAGCATCTATCTTGCGATGCGAGAGACTTTCAATGTGCCTGAAGATGATCAGTTCATGACGATCACTGAGCACGATGAGACGAGTTTCCGATACGGCGCGACGTACTATGACGTGTCACGAAGTGACGACGTCGTGTTCATCCAAATCAGTGCGATGAACTCCCGAACGGCTGAGCAAAAGAAAGCACTGTTCCGGCGAATCGTTGACCTACTCGGCGAGAATCCCGGAATGCGGTCTGAGGATGTGCTCATAAACCTCGTCGAAGGTGTGAAGGAAAATTGGTCCTTAGGAAACGGCTTGGCTCAGTACGCTTAACCGGGACTCTAACGCACTGCTAGAGTGTTTGATTTTCAAATCGCTTGTGCTGGGAGCCCGCATGCAAACATTAGAACCAACAATCGCTCATTGCATGACAGCGTACATGGCTTGGGCTGATGATATCACCCTACGCAATACCGAACAGCTTCCCGAAGCTGAGCTGATGGCACCTCGCCAAACATTGTTCGAAACCATCTCTGGGACATTCGATCATATCTTGGTCGTGGCTGAGATTTTTCAGGCGCATCTAGAAGGCCGCAATCATCCACATCGTGCAAGACATCGCGATCGCATTTTGCCTTTCACGGAAATAGCACAACGCCTACGAGCGATTGACGCTTACTACGTCAATCTTGCAAGCAGCTGGAGCAATGCAGAACTTGCTGAAACAATTCACTTTGAGTTTGTAGGTGGTGGAGAGGGAGTGATGACACGACAGGATATACTTCTCCACCT
>JBCDBQ010000806.1:0-3157 GCA_039183375.1 Pseudomonadota bacterium | reverse complement strand
TCGTCCGTGAGTTCGCGAGCGGCCCGGGTGTAGCGCTGCTTGCCGGTCGCTTCGAAGGCGTCGATGAGCGTGTGCTCGCAAGCCGCGATATCCGAGAGGTATCGATTGGCGATTACGTCCTATCTGGTGGCGAACTGGCGGCGATGGTCCTGATTGATGCATGCGCAAGACTGCGACCGGGTGTGCTTGGGGCGGAAGAGTCGCTGCGTCAGGAAAGCTTCGATAACGGGCTGCTGGAGCACCCGCATTACACCCGCCCCAGAAGCTGGGAAGGCCAAGACATCCCAGATGTTCTACTCAGCGGCGACCACAAACGGATAGAAGCCTGGCGGCAGGAGCAGTCTATTCTGCAAACCCAACAAAAAAGGCCGGATTTGTTGGCTCGGAGTAAAGAATCCGGCGAGATTTAGTGTCGACACAAGCTCAGAGTTCGGTTATACAGCCGGCTTGAATTTCCCCACAAGGGTTGCCCAAAAGGGCCGCACGAACGGCGACTGCGACGTTTATGTTGCTCGCACAGTTCCTCTGCATTGATGAATGACAAAGGAAAAACCAAGAATGGATATCATTCGCGAGCTCGAAGAAGAGCAGATGAAGTCGATTGCCGCGGTCCGCGCAGTACCGGAATTCGAGCCGGGCGACACCGTTCGTGTTGTCGTTAAGGTTGTTGAGGGCAAGAACGTCCGGAACCAGGCTTACGAAGGTGTCTGCATTGCCCGCGCTGGCGGTGGCATCAACGAAAACTTCACCGTGCGCAAAATCTCTTACGGCGAAGGCGTCGAGCGCGTTTTTCCGATTTACTCCCCATACATCACGGATATTGAAGTAGTGCGCCGCGGTAAGGTCCGCCGCGCCAAGCTCTACTATCTCCGTGGACGCCGTGGCCGCTCGGCCCGCATTACCGAACGTACAGACGCCCGCGCCAAGCGCCTCAATGCGGCATTCAAAGGCTTCCGTAAGCCAAAGGGCGAGAAGGACGATCTCAAGTTGATCGAGACGATCGCGCCTGACCTGGAGACAATGCTGAACAAGCTCAACATCATGAAGTTTGAGCAGATCGCAGCGCTTTCTGATGACGATATTGCGAATGTCGACGAAGCTCTCAAGCTTAACGGTCGCATCGAGAAGGAAGACTGGGTTGGCCAGGCCCAACGACTGATGGCGGAAGCGACTGTCGAAGAGGTGCCAGCAGAGGAAGAGCCAGCGGCTGAAGCAACTGAAGGTGGTGAGGCCGAAGCTGAAGGCGAAAGCAAAGAGAGCTGACCCTTGTAATCATCGCGCGATGATCCGGGTTACTCGAATGCGATAGACTGACTGACGGCCCGGCCATTGCTGGGCCGAACTTTTTTGTGACTGTTTTTCCAGCGAGAGAATTGCGCCAAGCGGCGTTTGCATTAAGTTGAAAGAAGAGAGATCTGGGTTTAGGCGAGACAATGTCCAACCTTGAAATTGCGCCGAAGCTTCCGATGCGGACACGGGATTCCGATATCCCGATCCACGGCGAGGAGGCGTTTGCAGGGATGCGTGCAGCCGGGCAACTTGCTGCGGAAGCCCTCGACATGCTGGTTCCGCACGTCCAACCGGGTACCCGGACGGACTTTCTGGACGACCTCGTGTTTCAGTTCGCCATGGCGAATGATGCGGTTCCAGCGACACTGAATTACCGGGGATTTCCCAAATCCTGCTGCACCTCCATCAATCATGTCGTGTGCCACGGCATCCCCGGTGCCAAGCAACTGCGCAAAGGCGACATCGTCAACATCGATGTGACATTGATTGTTGATGGATGGCATGGCGACTCGAGCAGAATGTACCCGGTTGGCGAGATCAGCCGTAAAGCTGACCGTCTGATCGATGTCACGTTTGAGTCTTTGCAGCGTGGCGTGGCAGCTGTGAAACCGGGACACACGACCGGACATATCGGGGCCGCTATTCAGGCGTATGCTGAAGATGAGCGTTGCAGCGTTGTGCGTGACTTCTGCGGTCACGGCCTTGGTCAGGTGTTTCATGATAAGCCAAATATCCTCCACTACGGTCGCGCCGGAGAAGGACCAGTTCTCAAGCCGGGAATGTTGTTTACGATCGAGCCCATGATCAACTTGGGGCGGTCGAAAGTGAAAACCCTTTCGGACGGTTGGACAGCGGTGACGAGTGATCGCGAGCTGTCAGCCCAATTCGAGCATACGGTCGGCGTCACGGAAGATGGCTGCGAGGTCTTTACCTACTCACCTGCTGGTCTCGATCGACCGAGGTACCAGCCGGCCTGATCAACGGCGGTTGAAATGTCGGACGATGCGGCGGACGGCAAAAAAATCAATTCGGCACGTGGCGAACTGTTCGAAACGAGCCAGACATTCTCCCATACCGGTCATCGGCAGCGCCTGCGCGAACGCTTCATAAAAGGCGGTTCCGACGCGATGCCGGACTACGAGCTTTTGGAGATGGTGCTGTTCCGTGCCCATCCCAGGCGCGATACGAAGGGCCTGGCAAAAGCGCTTATTGACAAGTTTGGTACATTTGCCGAGGTCATCAACGCACCGGACGGGCGGCTTCTTGAAGTCAAAGGCATCGGCCAGGCGGCCATCGTTGAACTAAAGCTCATCAAGGCTGCAGCTCTTCGGCTTTTGCAGACAAGCGTCCTCGACAAACCAATTCTGTCATCATGGTCTGATGTTCTGGCGTACTGCCAGGCGGCGATGGCCAAGGAGGAAAAGGAACAATTCAGGATCCTGTTCCTCGACAAGAAGAACCGGCTAATCGAAGACGAAGTGCAAAGCCGTGGCACAGTCGACCATACGCCGGTCTACATTCGCGAAGTGGTCAAGCGTGCGCTGGAGTTGTCCGCCAGCGCCCTTTTGCTGGTCCACAATCATCCGTCCGGGGACCCGCATCCTTCACGCACTGACATCGAAATGACTCGACGCATCGCCCAGGCTGCGGAGCCGTTTGGTATTGTTATCCATGATCACATCATTGTGGGACGCGAAGGGCACGCCAGCTTCAAGGGGCTCGGGTTGTTTTAACCTAGACCCACTTTGCAACAACTACTGCCCTGTCATCCTCTACTTGTGCCTGCTGCGCGAGAAAGTGGGTTATAGTGCTGACTCGACTCTGGGTGGCATTGGGATCTGCACTGCCTTCTTGAGATCCCTTCTCG
>JBCDBQ010000805.1:0-3161 GCA_039183375.1 Pseudomonadota bacterium | reverse complement strand
TTTGAAGAAGCCGGTATTCGTTTCGCCAGCCGCGAAGTGACGGTACGTGTGCAAGAAGATGCGACCCAAGCCGAGAAGCAGGACGCTATTGGCGCGGCGGCTTCACGCGCGATCGAAGCGGAACAACCGGCACCATGATTTAACAAACTGGCGCGGCAACTGAAATGGCGCGATCTGATCCTCTTGTTCAGGCTTCTGACGGGCTCTATACGCTCCATGGCCGGGACGGGAATCTGACCACCTATTAACCTCGCCGTGAAGGAACGGACCAAGAGTTTAAGAGTTCTGAATTCAGACCCTAAGCCGCAAGTCGAGCCGTCGGGTTGCAGGGATGGAGTGTGACGATATCTGAGGCTTCATGCGCGTTACATCAGTATTCGCGTCACACCTCTGCTGACTCCTTGCCTTTGATCAGATCGGCGGCTTTCTCGCCGATCATCATCGTTGCTGCATAGGTGTTGGCCGAGGGGATCATTGGCATGATCGATGCGTCGGCAATACGTAAACGGTCGACGCCGTAAAGCTTCAGTCGGTCGTCAACGACAGCGAAACGGTCATCTGATCGTCCCATTCGCGCGGTTCCAACCAAGTGATACGCTGTCGATCCATTCTTCATGACGAAATCGAGCATATCCTCGTCGGTTTTCACGGACACACCAGGAATCGTCTCCTCTTCGAGAAAGTTTGAAAGGTCAGGTGCATGAAGGAGTGCCCGCACCATCAGCATCCCAGCTACCAGGGTCTGTTGATCTGTGGGGTGATCGAGGTAGTTCGGCTGTATCATAGGATCGACATAAGGGTCCTTTGACACAGCTCGGACATAGCCCTTGGACAGAGGCCTATGTTGCCAGGCGCCCGCAGTCACGCCGGGATAGGAGTCGAGTATATAGTGCTTACCTTCCTTGTAACTTCCTGGTGTGAACACGCCTTGTAGATCGGGCAGATCGAGGCTCATGTCGGACTTTAGGAACAGGAAAACTTGTGAGGGCGATAAAGCTAGAACGTTGGGTCGTCGAACGAGCCACCGCAGAACTTGCAGCATAAGACGTGGCCCGCGTGTGAGTTCATTCAGTGTGACGACGTGAGGCTTTGCACGCATGACAATGCGGGCTGAGTAGTGGTCGATCAGGTTCTCACCCACACCAGGTAGGTCGCGAACGACGTCGATGCCAAGTTGGCTCAGATGATCGCCAGCTCCCAAACCTGAGACCTGAAGGAGGCGGGCCGTATTGATCGTGCCGGAACAAACGACAACTTCCCGGCGGGCGTGCACCGTCGTTGTCGAGCCGCCGCGGGTCCGCACATACCGGACACCCTGAGCAGCCCCACTTTCGATGATAATCGAGGCGACGCGCGCATTCGTGACGAGCTTAATGTTGCCGCGTTTCAGGGCTGGCTTTAAGAACGCTGCGGCTGTGCTGACACGAAGGCCATTTCTGATATTGCGCTGGAAATAGCCGACACCTTCTTGGTCGCCGCTATTGTAATCAGGATTGAGTGGAATGCCTTGTTTGGCTGCCGCCGCGATGAACGCCTCCGACACGGGATGCGTCCAATCCATATCCGTTACTGAGACAGGCCCGTGACGGCCGCGGACGGTGTCGTCGGCTCTACCGATCCTCGTCTCAGAACGTTTGAAGTAAGGAAGGGTGTCTTGATATCCCCAACCGCGGTTACCGAGCTGCGCCCAATGATCGTAGTCTTGTGGTTGACCGCGATTGTAGATCAAGCCGTTAATGGAACCGGAGCCGCCGACCACTCTCCCCTGGGTCGTTGAAATCGCTCGGCCTCCGGTATGTTCCGTCGGTTCGGTCTTGAACTGCCAAGTCACGGCTTCCTGCGTCAGTGTTTTTGTGAACCCGGCGGGAAGGTAGACATACGGACGAACGTCGCTTGGACCGGCCTCGATAACGCAGATTGAAAGCGAAGGATCTTCAGCGAGCCGTGCTGCGATGATGGAGCCGGCAGCGCCGGCGCCAATGACGATGTAGTCGAAAATCTCCATGCCTTCCCCGCCGAGCATTTGCTTTTGAAGATGAGGCGTCTTGGGACAGCTTAAGGACATGCCGAATGGTAGGAAATGGCACGTCCCGGCTAAGGAGCCTCTGCGAGAAAGCGGACATCCTGCGTGCTTCCCACTTCATGGTGCGCAGCAAACGGTTCCGTAAGCGTGCCAGATCCCTTTTTGCCCAGGGTCTGCCGTTTCGCCAACCCGAATAAGATTAGGCTCGTTCATCCTTTGGGGACCCCAAGACGACATAGGATGTCAGTGAGTTCACCTGGGGCAGGGTACCGAGAACATCCGTATGAAATGTCTTGTAGCTCGCGAGATCCTCGACTTCGATTCGAAGAAGATACTCAATCGTGCCAGTGATGTTGTGACATTCGCGAACTTCTGGCGCGCTTGCGATCGAACGCTCAAACGCTTCCTGTGCAGCCTTCGAATGATCGGAAAGACCAACGCCGATATAGGCAATAAAACCCACATTCAACGCGGCAGGATCAATTACAGCACGATACCCAGTGATGACGCCTGAGCGTTTGAGTTCCTGAACGCGGCGCAGGCAGGCTGACGGCGATAGGCCAACCCTGTCTGCGAGATCGATATTGCTCACGCGTCCATCACGCGCGAGTTCACGCAATATCCTCTCATTTATCAGGTCAATTTTCGTCATAGATTGCAAAATTAGACATCAGGCGATGCAAATTGCAATCAAATTTCGAACCAGTTCGTACATGATTGCGTTATGACGATCGACCAGATCATAGCGCTCGCCGCCTTCGCCTTGGTGACCTCGATTACGCCGGGGCCGAACAATCTGATGCTGATGGCATCCGGCGCCAATTACGGCTTTCATCGAACCATTCCGCACATGCTCGGGATTGGCCTTGGTTTCGTTCTTATGGTCATGCTTGTTGGTCTTGGGGTGATCCAGGTCTTCGATGCCTATCCGTTGGCCTACACCCTGCTCAAGATCGTGAGCATGGCCTATCTGCTTTACCTCGCTTGGAAAATTGCGACGTCCTCACCGCCATCCGAAGCGGGCGAGACAGGTCGGCCCATCACCTTCTTGCAGGCCGCCCTCTTTCAATGGATCAATCCCAAAGCTTGGGCCATGGCCCTTACCGCGATCAGCGTCTATACGCCCTCCCAAACACTC